>CANRNU010000016.1 GCA_947632005.1 uncultured Oscillospiraceae bacterium
CGGTACCCTACAGAGTGCTGACACTTTAGAACTCCTAAGCGGTAGGTCGGAGGTTCGAATCCCCTCTGGGGTGCCACAGCGTCGAAATACGCCTGAAGACGATGGGAACCGGCAAGCCGGTCCCCATTCGTCGGACAGGCGCATTTCTCCTTCTCCCCAAAAGGCTGGCGAGCCTTTTGGGGACCCCCGATGGTTTTCCCTGAAGACGATGGGAACTGGCAAGCCAGGCCCCAGACATCGGTCGGGGCCATTCCTCCTTCTCCCCAAAGGGCTGGCGGGCCTTTTTGGGCCCCGGTAGGGGTGTTGAAGATGTCGAGACATGTGTCTCTCTTAGGTCAAAAAGCCCGGAGGATCGGCTGAGAAAGCGGGAAACCGTGTGGCGCCTATCCGAGCGATCTGTGGTGAGGTTATAACGGCAGACCGGGATTTGTAGGGGTGGATAAATTGGTAGTGTTTTGGATATTCATGTTGCTTATGGATTTGCTTATTCCATTAACAATGGTTGTTCTTGGCAAGCAGTTTATGACAAAACCTCCCAAAAGTATCCATGCCGCATTTGGATATAGAACAGCGATGTCGATGAAGAACAGAGATACATGGGATTTTGCGCATAAGTATTTCGGAAAGTTATGGTTCAAATGCGGATCGGTATTGATCCCGTTATCTGTTATTCCTCTGGTGTCTGTGTTCAACAAAGGGATCAGTACCATTGGGGCCGTTGGCGGGATCGTCTGTATAGTTCAGCTTGTTCCGGCCATTGGAACGATTATCCCCACAGAAGCAGCACTTAAGAAGACATTCGACACAGATGGCTTTCGGCGTTGATTTCCCCTTTGCGCGGCTGCGCGGGTCTCTATTGACAAGACCCGGGCGATACCGTACAATAAAAAAAGCGCCGGTCCGGCAGACGCGGACGGCGCTTTTTAATCCCGCGGAAAAACAGAATACGATCTACGGGCAGTCGTCTGTCAGAGAAGTGGGGTGTGATCCCCCCGCGGTCCCGCCACCGTGACGGGCCCTTTTCAGGGCCCCAAGCCGGATCGCTGAGCTGTCCTGTGCAGGTCCACGATGGATGGGTTTGTGCATATGTGCCGCGGCTGACCGGGGAGCAGGCCCCGTCTGCCGCAGGTCGAGTCTTGCATGAAACGCCTTTCATTCTGGTTTGAAAGGTGTTCTGTTTTTCTCGGGGGAAGAATTCTTTTGGGAGGAAATGCGTATGAAGAAGATCACAGCGTTATTCGCGGCCCTTGTCCTGCTGCTGGGCCTTGGAACGTCCGCTCTGGGAGCGGAGGAGACCGTCACGGACCCCAGCGGTGCGGAGATCACCGTGCCGGAGAAGGTCGACGCCATCGTGTGCCTGGCCCCGTCTCTCACGGAGATGGTCACGGCCCTGGGACACGGGGAACAGATCGTGGGGTATGACACCAACAGCGTGGGGCTGGAGGGCCTGGACCCGGACGTACCGGTGTTCGATCTGGTGGAGCCGGACATGGAGCAGCTGGCGGCTCTGGAGGCGGACCTGGTGCTGGTCAGCAACATGTCCCTCTATGACCAGCAGAGCCCCTTCCGGCAGCTGGCGGACCTGGGGGTCTGCGTGGCATGCGTGCCCAACAGCGACAGCATCCAGGGCATCCAGGACGACATCGCCTTCGTGGCGGGGCTTCTGGACGAGGAAGAGGCCGGCGAGACACTGGTGGAGGACATGCAGAAGGAGCTGGACCGCATCGCCGGCATCGGGGAGGCCATACCGGAGGAGGACAGAAAGTCCGTCTATTTTGAGATATCCGCCGCGCCCTATCTGTACAGCTTCGGCACGGGGGTGTATATGAACGAGATGATCGAGCTCATCGGCGCGGAGAATATCCTGGCCGGCCAGGAGGGCTGGCTCTCCCTGGAGGCGGAGACCGTGGTGAGCGCGGACCCGGATGTGATCCTGACCAACGTCAACTACATCGACGACCCGGTGGGGGAGATCCTGGCTCGGGACGGCTGGGATACTGTGACCGCCGTGGCGGAGGAGCAGGTCTATTATATCGACAACATGGCCTCGTCCCTGCCCAACCAAAACATCGTCACCGCCCTGGAGCAGATGGCCCAGGCGGTGTATCCGGAATACTTCGCCCAGTGAAGACCGGGGGAAAAATGGCGCTGCTGGCGGCGCTGGCCGTTTTGAGCATCGTGCTTGGCGTGGCCGTTGGCAGCGTCCATATCCCCTTGGGGGACGTGGCAGCCATCCTGGGGAACAGAGTGTTCGGAACGGCCCTGCCGGAGAGCGTGAACAGGGTCTATCCCGCCATGGTGACGGACATGCGCCTGCCCCGGGTGCTGCTGGCGTTCCTGACCGGGGCGGCCCTGGCCGCCTCGGGCACGGTGATGCAGTCGGTGCTGCAAAATCCCCTGGCCTCTCCCTTCGGCCTGGGGGTGTCCTCCGGCGCGGGGCTGGGGGCGGCGCTGGTCATCGTCACGGGCCTGGCGGGGGCGGTGACCTTGCCGGCGGTGAGCCTTGTCTTCGGCCTGGGCACTGTGGCGCTGGTCCTGTGGGCCGCAGGGCGCATCGACCGGGGGATGAGCAACATCACCGTGGTGCTGGTGGGGATGGTGGCGAGCCTTTTCTTCAACGCCGTCATGAATTTGCTGGCGGCTCTGTCCCCCGCCTATGCCCAGCGCATCGGGCTGTGGCAGCTGGGGAGCTTTTCCATGCGGGAGTGGTCCGCGGTGTGGGTGCTGGGCCCTGTGACGGCGCTGGGGCTGGTCCTGTTCTGCCGGTACGCCGGGGAGATGGACGTGATGACCTTCGGAGAGGAGCAAGCCCAGGCCATGGGGGTGGATCTGCGCCGGTGCAAGATGCTCCTCATCGGCGCCGTGTCGGTGCTGACGGGCGTGTCGGTGGCCTTCGTGGGCATCATCGGGTTCGTGGACCTGATCGCGCCCCATGTGGTGCGGCGGTTTTTCGGCGCGTCCCACCGGCGGGTGCTGCCGGCCAGCGCTCTGTTCGGGGGGAGCTTCATGGTCCTGTGCGACCTGGCGGCCCGGACCGTGGCCCCGCCCCGGGAGATACCCATCGGGTCCATCACCGCGCTGCTGGGCGCCCCCTTTTTCCTGTACATCTACTTTGCGGGAAGGAGGCGGCAATGATGCTGCGTGTGGAGCATCTCACCTGCGGCTATGGACGGGAGCCCGTGGTCCGGGACGTGTCCTTCTCGGTGAAAGAGGGGGAGCGGCTGTGCATCCTGGGGCCCAACGGCTGCGGCAAGACCACGCTGCTGCGGGCCGTGGCGGGGCTGCTGCCCCATGAGGGGACCGTCACCGTATGCGGCCGGGACGCGGGGAAGCTCCCCCGGCGGCAGCTTGCCCGGAAGCTGGCCCTGATGAGCCAGCTGTCCCCGGTGTATTTTTCCTACACTGTCTATGAGACCGCCGCCATGGGCCGGTACGCCCACAGGGCCGGCGGGCTGCTGGACCGGGAGAGCGAGGCGGACCGGCAGGCTGTCCGGGAGAGTCTGGAGCGGACCGGCATGTGGGCGCTGCGGGACAAATTGGTGACGGAGCTGTCCGGCGGGCAGCTCCAGCGGGTGTTCCTGGCCCGGGCCTTTGCCCAGGACCCGGCGGTGATCCTGCTGGACGAGCCCACCAACCACCTGGACCTGAAATACCAGGTGGAGCTGACAGAGGGGCTGAAGACCTGGTCGGAGCAGGGGGGCCGGTGCGTGGTGGGGGTGTTTCACGACGTGAATCTGGCCCTGGCCTTCGGCCACCGGGTGGTCCTCATGGAGAGCGGCGCTGTCCGGGCGGACTGTCCGGCGGGGGAGCTGGACCGGGACCTTCTGAGCCGGGTGTACGGCCTGGATGTGGCCGGATATATGCGGGAGAATCTGAGACGATGGGAGTGAGGGAGATGGACCTTTACCGGAGCCCCTATGAGGCGTACCCCTTTCTGAGCGAGGACAGCGGCGACCTGCGCTGTGACTTTGAGCTTCTGACCGACGCCATGGCCAGCCGGACCGGGCTGCTGCGGGCCCAGGTGCAGGACGAGGCCCTGGGGGCGGAGCTTTTATGGGTGTGCGAGCTCATCTACCACCTCAACCCCACCCTGCGGACGTTCCTGTCCGTGTCGGCGGAGGAGACCGCCCGGCTCAAAAACGCTGTGGACCGGCTGGAGAGGGACTGCGCCGACCGGCGGAGCCTGTTTGTGTTGCCCCAGGGCTGCGAGGCCGCCTGCACCGCCCATATCCTGCGGGTGGAGGCAAAAATGCTGGTCCGGCTCATCTATCGCCACGTCCGGCAGGGCCACGCCGTGCCGCCGGAGCTCATCGACATCGCGAATCTGCTGAGCGGGTACTTTTTCCAGCTGGCCCTGAAGCTCAACGCCCTGGCCGGGGAGGACGAGGCGCCCTTTGTCAGCCGGAACTATCGATAGGAGCGGCGCTATGGAGACGAAAAATCACGCCTATTTCAGCCATCGCCAGTGCGAGTTTTTCCCCTGCCATCCCGGGGCGGACAGGGAGGATTTCAACTGCCTGTTCTGCTTCTGCCCCCTGTATGCCCTGGGGGAGCGCTGCGGCGGCGACTACACTTTCACGCCGGAGGGCGTGAAGGACTGCACCGCCTGCCTCTTTCCCCACCGGCGGGAGAACTACGACGCGGTCATAACGATCATCGCAGGGCAAAAGCGAACGTAATCGCCGCCAAATGACCCGTTTGGCAGCAAATGATCTGAGAATCATTTGGTCGGTGTTCATTGCAATGAGTGTCTGGCAAAACAGCACGGCTGTTTTGCTTCAGCCACGAAGCGGCTCGGCACAGCGCCTACGGTGTGTCGCCATCAGATGATTCTGACCGCCCGGTGCGGGGAGCTGTCCGGGCAGGGGATGTGATCCGGTGTGCCGGCTTTGAACCGGAAGGTGGACAGGGGCATACCGCAGGCCTGGGCAGCCGCGATGCCGGTGATCCGCCCTGCCTGCCAGAGGGCGCGCATCTCCCAGAAATTCTCCGGCAGAGGCTTGGGAGGCCGGCCGAACCGGACGCCCCGGGCCTTGGCAGCCGCGATGCCCTCCGCCTGCCGCTGGCGGATGTTGGTCCGCTCGTTCTCCGCCACGAAGGAAAGCACCTGCAGCACGATGTCCGCGAGGAACGTCCCCATCAGGTCCTTGCCCCGGCGGGTGTCCAGCAGGGGCATGTCCAGCACCACGATGTCCACGCCCCTGTCCTTGGTGAGGATGCGCCATTGCTCCAGTATCTCCAGATAGTCACGCCCCAGACGGTCGATGCTCTTGACGTAGAGCAGATCGTCTTTTTTCATGCGCCGCACCAGACGCTTATACTGGGGCCGCTCGAAGTCCTTGCCGGACTGCTTGTCCATATAGATGTTCTTCTCCGGGATGTTCAGCTCGTGCAGGGCGATGCGCTGCCGGTCCTCGTTCTGCTCCCGGGTGCTGACGCGGATGTAGCCGTAGATGTTTTGCATGGTGTGCCGCCTTTCGTTTTTGTGCCCCATTATAGTGATCATCCGATGGCGAAACGCCGCAAGGCGCTGCGCCGTGCCGCTTTGCGATGATCATTATAAGGCAGGCGGCCGACGAGATAAATACCACAAAACGGTAGCATCCGCGAAAGGAACCCCTTTCGCGGATGCTGTGCAAAACAGATGTTGGTTATATGTGTCACCGGCCAAAGAGGGCGGTGAACGCTTTGAGTTTCTTTGCCAGGGCCGGGGACGCATCGCCGGGGAGCATCCGCCACTGCCAGTTGCCCACCGGGTTGCCGGGACGGTTCATCCTGGCGCTGTCGTCCAGGCCCAGGTAGTCCTGCATCTGGGCGATGAACAGCTGGGCCACGGAGCTCATACCGCCCCGCAGGATGCCCCAGTCCAGGCCCTCGGCCTCGTTGAGACCAAGATACGCCTTGGCCATGGCCACGTCCTTCGGGTCCGCGTCGGTCAGCCAGCCCGTCAGGGTGGAGTTGTCGTGGGTGCCGGTGTAACAGACGGAGTTGACCACATGCCGGTGGGGCAGATTGTCGCTGGAGTCCCGGTGGTCAAAGGCGAACTGGAGGACCTTCATCCCTGGGAACCCGGACAGTTCCAGCAGCGCCCGGACCTCCGGGGTGATGTACCCCAGGTCCTCCGCGATGATGGCTCCCGCCGGGAACTTTTCGTGGAGCATGCGCACAAAGGCGGCGCCGGGTCCCGGCTCCCAGTGGCCGGTGGCGGCGGTGAGGTCGCCGTAGGGCACGGCCCAATAGCTCTCCAGGCCCCGGAAATGGTCCAGCCGGGCCACATCGAACCGCTCCAGTGTGCTGCGCATCCGGGCCTCCCACCAGGGGAAGCCGTCGGCGGCCATCTTCTTCCAGTCATAGATGGGGTTGCCCCAGAGCTGGCCGTCGGCGGTAAAGGCGTCCGGGGGCACCCCGGAGACCACCGTGGGGATGTTCTGGCTGTCCAGCAGAAATTTCTGGGGGTTGGCCCACACATCGGCGGAGTCCAGGGCCACATAGATGGGCAGGTCCCCGATGAGGGCTATGCCCTTTTTCGCGGCGTATGCCTTCAAGGCGTCCCATTGCTTCTGGAAGAGATATTGCAGATAGGTGAAAAACCGCACGTCCCTGTCCAGCTTCCCCGCCCAGGCGGCCACGGCCCCGGGGACTCTGAGCCGGATGTCCTCGTCGGGCCACTGGGTCCAGGCGGCCATGCCAAAATGGCGCTTCAGGGCCATGAACAGGGCATAGTCCGGCAGCCAGGCCCGGTTTTTTGCCAGGAAACGGGTGACTGCCAGGTGGTCCCGGTCCCAGCCCCGCTCGAATGCTCTTTCCAGCAGGGGGAAACGGTGCTCATATACCGCGCCGTAGTCCACCCGGCCAGGGTCGCCGCCCCAGTGGGGGGCGGCGGCCTCGGCTTTGGTGAGGAGCCCGTCGGCGATGAGCATATCCGGGTCTATGTAGTAGGGGTTGCCGGCAAAGGCAGAAAATGAGGAGTAAGGGGAGTCGCCGTAGCTGATGGGCCCCACGGGGAGCATCTGCCAGTAGCGCTGGCCGGCGTCGGCCAGGAAGTCGATAAAGTCGTAAGCGGCCTGCCCCAAGGTCCCGATGCCGTATGGCGAGGGGAGGGATGAGACGGAGAGCAGGATGCCGGCTGCGCGATCCATAAAACTGTTATCCTTTCACGGCGCCTGCCGCCACGCCTTTGATGATGTGCTTCTGGCAGGTGAGGTAGAATACCACCACGGGAACGATGCTCAGCAGGATCAGGGCCATGGTGGCGCCCAGGTCCACGGAGCCGTAGCTCCCCTTCAGGTACTGGATGTGGATGGGGATGGTCATGTATTTGGTCCGGTCCAGCACCAGATAGGGCAGCAGGTAGTCGTTCCACACCCACATGATCTCCAGCACGCCCACGGAGATCATGGTGGGCTTGAGCATGGGCAGCACCACGGAGAAGAAGGTACGAAGGGGGCTGCACCCGTCGATGACGGCGGCCTCTTCGATCTCCAGGGGGATGCTGTGGACAAAGCCCGTGAACATGAATACCGCCAGCCCCGCGCCGAAGCCCAGATAGATGATGGGGATGGTCCAGGGGGTGTTCAGTTTTAGGGTGTCCGCGGTGGTGGACAGGGTGAACATGACCATCTGGAAGGGCACCACCATAGAGAAGATGCACAGATAATACACGATCTTGGTGAAGAGGCTGCCCACCCGGGAGATATACCAGGCGGCCATGGAGGTGCAGATGAGGATGAGAGCCGTGGAGGCCAGGGTGATGAACAGGCTGTAGCCCACGCTCTTCCAGAAGGGATAGTTGCCGAAGGTCATGCCCTTGACGAAGTTGTCAAAGCCCACAAAGGTGTCCGCGTTGGGCAGGGCAAAGGCGTTCTGGTTCACCGCGGCGTTGGTCTTGAAGGAGTTGATCGCCACGGCGACGATGGGGATGATCCACAGGAGCCCCACCACGACGAAGGCAGCGGTGAGCAGATTGCTGCCCCGGGAATAGCGCGTTTTCACTTTCATTACTGCTGCACCTCCTTTTTCCGGGTAGCGGCGAGCTGGGCGATGGCGAGGGAGGCCACCAGGATGAAGAAGACCACTGCCTTGGCCTGGGCCGCACCGTGCCAGTTCTTGTTGATGTTGTAGGTGGAATAGATATTCAAAGCCAGAAGCTCGGTCATGTTCACCTTGCCGCCGTTCATCATGACGGACGGCGCGCCGCCGGTGAGGGCCAGGTTCTGGTCAAACAGCTTGAAGGAATTGGTCAGGGTCAGGAACATGCAGATGGTGATGGAGGGCATCACGTTGGGGATGATGACCCGGAACAGGCTCTGGCTCTTGGTGGCGCCGTCGATCTTGGCTGCCTCCAGCATGTCGTCGGGCACGGCCTGGAGCCCTGCCACGTAGATGATCATCATGTAGCCGATCTGCTGCCAGGCCACCAGGATCACCAGGCCCCAGAAGCCATAGGTGGCATTGGCGGTGAGATAGGTGCTGTAGTGCTTGAGGATGGCGTCAAAGATCATGGACCAGATGTAGCCCAGGACCACGCCGCCGATCAGGTTGGGCATGAAGAAGATGGTGCGGAAGAGGTTGGCGCCCCGCATCTTCTGGGTCAGGGCGAAGGCGATGGCGAAGGCCAGCACATTGATGAGCACGATGGACACGATGGCGAAAAGGGCCGTGTTCTTGAAGGCGTGGACGAAGCCCGGGTCCTTGAACGCCCGCGTATAATTGGAAAACCCCACCCAAGTGGCGTCCTTGGGGGTGTTGAAGTTGCAGAAGGAAAGATAGATGCCCTGGGCAAAGGGCCAGACAAAACCGATGCAGAAGCAGATGAACGTGGGCAGCAAAAATACCGGGAACCACCGGCGGATGGGCCGGCGGATCAGCTCGCTGCTCAGTTTTGAAGGGTCATGGTGTTTCTTCTTTTTCACGAATATCGTCGCTCCCTTTCTGTTACAATTTTCCAAGGCGACCATTTTTGGGAACAGGGGCGGGCAATGCCCGCCCCTGCCCGTTCAATTAGGGGGTATGGAAGCTTCTCAGCCGTTGACTACGCTGTACTCGTAAGCCCAGCCATCCACGAAGGCCTCGACGACCTTCGCCCACAGCTCATCGGAGGGAGCGGCGGAGTAGTCGGTCAGAGCGGTGACCACGGTGGCGCGCCAGCTGTCCACGTTGGGGGTGTCGTTGAAGGCCCAGTCAACAGGGGCCTTGCCGTCGGCCACATAGGCCTTGGCGTCATTGACAAACACGTTGGGGGTATCCTTGGCGCCCTTGAAGGGGATGCCGCTCAGATTGTCGGCCAGCATGGTGGTGCCTTCCTCGCTGGTCACGACCCAGTACAGGAAGTCCAGAGAGGCCTGGATGTCTTCCTCGGAAGCCTTGGCGTTGATGGCCCAGCGGTTCTCCGTGCCGGAGCACAGGCCGTGCTCGGTCTCGCCGTCGATGCCGCAGTACAGGGGGATCATGGCCAGGTCCTCAGCGGGGATCATGAAGCCCATGTCTTCGCTGGTGCACAGGTTGGCAAACTCCCAGTCGCCGTTCTGGAAGAACACGGCCTTGCCCTCGCCGAATTCGGCGCGGGACTCGTCGCCGGTGGCGGTGGACAGGCTGGTGGGATCGGCAGCGGTGTCGGTGATGTACAGATCCCAGAGGGCGCGGAAGTTGTCCAGATAGTCGTCGGTGATCTCAGCAGGCTGGTCGCCCACGCTCAGGCCGGCGTCCTGATACTGATAGTACAGGGGGATGTTGGCCAGGTGGCCGGAGAAACGCCAGGAGGAGGTGCCGTCCAGGCCGGAAGAGGAGAAGGCGTCGAAGCCCAGCTCGTCCGCGCGGGCGTGGATGTCGTCGGCAACGGCCTTCAGGCTCTCGAAGTCGGTGATCTCATCCAGGGAGTGACCGGCCTCTTCCAGCAGGGCCTTGTTCACGATGATGCCGAAGGTCTCATAGCAATAGCCCAGAGCCTTGGGGACACCGGCGTCGTCAAACAGCACATAGTCGTCGTTGACGCGCTCCTCATACACGGGGGTGCCGGTCAGGTCCAGAGCGTAGTCGCCCCAGTCGGTGATGCCGGCGGAGTTGCCGATGTTGAAGATGGTGGGAGCCTCGGCCTTGGCCATCTCAGCGGTCAGGGTATCGGAATACTGACCGGAGGCGGCGGTGACTACCTTCACCTCGACGCCGGTCTGCTCGGTGTAAGTAGCAGCCAGGTCCTGCCAGGCCTGATCGACCTCGGGCTTGAAGTTCAGGTAGTACACAGAACCTCCGTCGTCGGCGAACGCCACGGCGGACAGGCTCAGGCACATGACGACCGCAAGGAGAAGTGCAAGCGCTTTTTTCATGGGTGTTTTGTTCCTTTCACAAAAATATATTTCACACGGCGGAGCCGAAGTGATCGTGTGTCAGGCCTCCCGGAGCCGGGCCACGGAGGCCCCCGGGCGGAGGACGGTCTCCATGAGCTTATGCCGGTGGGAGCCGGTGCCCTCGATGAGGGAGACGAGCATCTCCACGCTCTCCCGGGCCAGTTCCTCCGCCGGCTGGCAGAGAGTGGTCAGGGTGGGGACGGTGTACAGGCTCATCTCCAGGCCGTCGATGGCGATGACGGAGCAGTCCTCCGGCACCCGCCGGCCGCGGTCGGTGAGGGCCTTGATGGCCGCGATGGCCAGCGCGTCGGAGATGGCCAGCAGGGCGGTGAAGTCCGCGCCGCTGTCCAGCAGGGCGCAGATGCCGTCATAGACGGCGCTGAGAGCGTAATTCCCGGTGAGAACGGTGAGCGCCGGGTCATAATCGAGCCCGCAGCGGGTCAATGCCCGGCGATAGCCCTGGAACCGGAGCTGGCCGATGGAGCTGTCCGTCGGATCGTCCAGCACCACGGCGATGCGCCGGTGACCGTGGTCCACCAGATACCGGACCGCCTTTTCCGCCTCGTCCTCGTCCCGGATGCTGACGGAGGAATAGGCGTCCTCCCGCAGGTCTCCGAAGGTGTTGGTGTATGTACAGCACACGAAGGGCACGGTCAGCTGCCGCAGCTCGTCCTCCGTGTAGTTGAACCGTCCGCCCAGAAAGATCACGCCCAGGAGCTTCTTTTCCCGCTCCAGCATGGCCGCCGCCTGGACCTCGTCCGCCTGGGTGGCGATCTGATGCAGGACCATGGTGTAGCCCCGGTCGTGGATCTCCCGGCTCAGGACCCGGATGAGGGAGGACAGGAAGGGGTTGTCCACGCCGCGGGACACCACGCCGATGGCCGTGGAACGGCTGCTCACCAGGGAGCGGGCGCTGTTGTTGGGCACGTAGTGGAGCTTGCGGATGGCCTCGTGGACCAGATCCCGCACAGCGGGGCTCACGTCCGGGTGATCGTTCAGGACCCTTGATACCGTGCTGACGCTGACGTCGCAGTATGCTGCTATGTCTTTGATGGTCAAGGGCCGCTCCCTCCTCGCTCCAGATGCTGGAAACCTTACCGGAAACATTCCCGGGAACGATTCCAGGAGTTTATATTGTGAATATACACCAAATCGTTTCCGGGCGTCAAGGGCGAATATTATCCAAAATATCAACACATTTTTTAGGGATTGTGCTGTTTAGCCGGAGAAAGAAACAGAATTTTCGGGAAAGGGACGCCGGCCGGCCCGGACCGGGAGACCGGCGGGGAACGGGCCTTTGCCGGTCCGTCTGGCAAGGGCGCCATTGTGCTCAAATCGGACGGGGCAAACGACGGAAAAATCATGTATTTTTGGGCTGGAAATCCGGGGACCGGGTGTCTATAATGTGCGTGATCTGCGGGCTTGGAGGGCCGTGAGGCCGCCCGCGGAAACGGCGAGGGAGGGAGCTTACTTGACCAGGGATCTGACGACAGGCAATCCGATGAAACTCATTCTGGGCTTCACGGTCCCCACGCTGTTCGGGCTGCTCTTTCAGCAGATGTACAATATGGTGGACACCATGATCGTGGGCAAGCTGCTGGGAGCCAGGGCGCTGGCGGCGGTGGGCGCCACGGGGTCCATCAATTTTCTCATCATCGGCTTCTGCATGGGGGTGTGCAGCGGCTTCGCCATCCCCGTGGCCCGGGAGATGGGCGCGGGAGAGCACGGGAAGATGCGCCGGTATGTGGCCAACGCCGCGTATCTGTCCGGCGTTTTCGCCCTGGTCATGACCGGGGCCACCTGTCTGGCCTGCCGGACCATCCTCACCGTCATGGACACCCCGGCGGACATCTTCCGCGATTCGTACCGCTACATCTTCATCATCTTTGCGGGCATCCCCGCCACATACCTCTATAACCTCCTGGCGGGGGTCATCCGCTCCCTGGGGGACAGCAGGACGCCGGTGGTCTTTTTGGCGCTGTCGTCTCTTTTGAACATCGTGCTGGATGTGGTCCTCATCCTCTACGGCGGCATGGGCGTGGCCGGTGCCGCGGCGGCCACGGTGGCCAGCCAGGGGGTATCGGGCCTGGCGTGCCTCTGGACCGTCCACAGGCGTTTTCCCATTTTGCACATCGCCAGGGCGGAACGGCGTTTTGAAAAGAAGCTCTGCCGGGACCTGTGTGCCATGGGCGTGCCCATGGGCCTGCAATACTCCGTCACCGCCATCGGCTCCGTCATCCTCCAGTCCGCCGTGAACGGCCTGGGCAGCCTCACGGTGGCCGCCACCGCCGCCGGGGCCAAGCTCTATGGCTTTCTGGCCTGTCCCTTCGACGCCATGGGCGCTGCCATGGCCACCTACTGCGGCCAGAATGTGGGCGCGGGCAAGCTGGATAGACTGGGAAAGGGCATCCGGGACTGTTCGCTGCTGGGGCTGATATATGCTGTGGCGGCCTTCGCCGCCATGCAGGTGTTCGCCCCCGACTGCGCCATGTGGTTCATCGACGCCAGGGAGGGGGACGATCTGCCCCTTCTTGTGTCCCTGGTGAGCCAATATGTGCAGGTGGGCACGGCCTTCTTCTTCCCCCTGGCCCTGGTGAACATCGTGCGCTTCTCCATCCAGGGCATGGGCTACAGCGTGCTGGCCATCCTGGCGGGGGTGCTGGAGATGATCGCCCGGGCGGTGGTGGGCCATTTCTTCGTCCCCGTGTTCGGATTCGACGCGGCCTGCTTTGCCTCCCCTGCGGCCTGGATATGCGCGGACCTTTTCCTCGTCCCCGCGTGCGTGATGTGCATTCGCCGCTTCCACCGGCACCGGGCCCGGTACCAGCGCTATGAGCGGGCCATCCGCCGGGAGAGCATCCATGTCCGCCGGCGCCGCCGGTGGTATGCCGACCCGGTGCAGCTGCACCGCCACCGGGACCGCCGCGGAGCACCGAACGTCCACCCCCACCGCCGCATGATCGCGTAATAGATGATACAAAGATATCGCCGGAGGCAGCCGCCTCCGGCGATGAACTTTATGGGGCTTTTAGCTCACAGCGCAGCTGACGCCGTTTCCGCATCCGCCGTGAGCGCCTCCGTCTCCGGCGGCGAGACGTGATAGCCCTCGGCGGCATAGGCCGGGTCTGTCCCGTCCCCTTTCAGGACCGCCGCCAGATGGTCGGTGAGAGAGACGGACCGGGCCGCCTGTTCCCGTTCCCCGGTCCATTGGGCCTGCTCGTCTTCCGTGGCCTTCCGCAGACCGGTGAGCTCCCCGTCCGTGTAAACGGCGATGAGTTCCGGAGTGTCCTCGGGCCAGGTGCCGTTGCCGGAATGCTCCGTGATCCATGTCCCGGCCGTGCCGTCGTAAATGCCCCGGATGCGCTGGCCGTTCCAATAAAGCTCCACATCGTCCGTGTCCTCATTGTATTGGCAGGTGACGCCGAAGGGGGCGTAAGGGGCCAGAGCCTGACCCATTTGATCCAGCCGCTCCGTCAGGGACGTATCCCGCTCTGTCTGCGCTGCCGCCGGGACCCCCTCCGTGTCCCCGCCTCGGAAGAACTGCACGGCTGTGTCCGCGCCCTCGTACAAAAGTCCGCCGTCGTCCAGGGGCTTGGATATCTTCATGCCGCTGTTGATCTCTGCCAGCACCTGCTCGTACATCTTGATGGTCTCGTCGATCTTCTCCTGGGTCCAGGTGAACCAGCCGTCGGAGTTGGTCCAGGCCCGCTGGCCCAGGCAGTCCTGCAGGTCCTTTTTCTCCTGCTCCAGCCAGGCGGCGTATTCCTCGGCGGTCCACCACTGGATGTCCTCCGCCGCCGTGTAGGCTGTCCCGCCATTTTCCGGGTCGATGGCCCCGGTCCCGGCGTTCACAAGCACGTCGCGGCTGTCCTGTTCGGCCTCCGGCTCCGGGGCGGCGGTGGCGAATGCCGCCCCCACGGAGAGCACCAGCGCAAGGGCCAGGAGCGCGCTCAAAAATGATTTTTTCCGGTTTTTCATGATAGAACGTATCCTTTCTTCTGTGGCGGTCCTGGAAAAACCGCTGGCAAGGCCCGTGAAGCCGCCCCGGACCTGCTCCATATCCAGCAGGATGTGGGCGTACTCCTTTCGGGCGTCCGGGCCCATGGCCCGCAGCACCGCCTCGTCACAGCAGAGCTCCATGTCCCGGCCCGCCAGCACGAACAGCACCCACACCAGGGGATTGAACCAGTGCAGGCACAGCACCGCCGCCAGGATGAGCTTTCGGACCGCGTCGAACCGGCGGATGTGGGCCAGCTCATGGGCCAGTACATATCCCAGCGTCTGGCCGTCCTCCAGGTCCAGGCTCCCGGGCAGGAGGATGACAGGCCGCAGCGCTCCATAGGTCAGCGGCGCGGCGATCTTGTCCGACACCCGCACCTGCACGGTCCGGCGGAGAGGATGGGAGCGCAGCCATTCCTGCACATACGTGCTGTCCGCGGGCAGAGCGGTCCGGAAGGCCCGGCGGCCCCGGAGATAGACCAGGGCAAAAACCAGCGCCAGCAGCGCCATGCCCGCCAGCCACAGGACGGTCATCACGGGGAAGGACGTGCCCCTGTCCAGCGGGGAAGTCTGAATTATGTCAACTCCCGGCAAGGCCGCCTGTCCTGTCTGTGGGGCGGCAGGGGCAGGGACCGGGACCGACGGGGCGGTGTGGGGGACGGCACGCCGGACCACGGTCCAGGCGCTCAGACGGAAGGGCAGGCGCACCGGCACCGTCAGCCGCAGGACCGCCAAGGTCCACAGGGCCGTAAAGGTCCACCGGGGCAGCCGGTCCCGGCCCAGGGCCCGGATGAGGACGGCGGCCAGGATGATGCACCCGCCGGCCAGGCTCATTTCGATAAGGCGCATGGGCTCACTCCTGCCGGTCGATCCAGGACCGCAGCCGGTCGATCTGCTCCCGGGTCAGGCGCTTGCCCCCCAGCAGGGATGCAAACAGCAGGTCGGGGGAGCCGTCGAACAGCTTCGTCATCAGCTCGCCGGCCTCATCCGCCCGGACCTCCTCCTTGGTGATGAGGGCGTGGCACAGGAAATTGGGCTCGGTCCGCCGGATGGCCCCCTTGGCCACGCACTTTTTGATGACGGTGTAGGTGGTGTTCATGTTCCAGCCGATGGAATCTTTCAGGATGTTGGATATCTCCTTGGCCGTGGTATCCCCCCGGCGCCAGAGCACATCCATCACCTTCAGCTCTGAGTCAAACAGCTTTACTGCCATGCGTCCGCTTCCTTTCTGAAACTATTGTAGTAGTTTGCAAATCTACACTATCACAATAGTTTGGAAATGTCAATACAAAAAAGCGCCGCCGGAGAGAACTCCGGCGGCGCTGGGAATACGGATGGATTTTTATGGCGCGTATGCGTCCAGGGCCGACAGATCGCCGACGTCGTGCCACGTCAGGTATGTGTCCCCGAACAGGTCGGCGCTCCAGGGACCGGTATAGGAGGTGTCGCGGGTGACGGTCCCGTCTGCCAGAGTCAGCTCGTACACGATCAGAGAACCGCCCTCGCCGCTCTCCATGAGGCACAGGCCCGTCCCGGCCTGGTCCACCTCCACGCTGGTGCGCTCGGTGCCCGGGTAATCATATACGGGCGCGTCGGCATCGGGGGTATAGAAGAGGAAGTGGGTATAATCCAGCCGGAGGATGAGCTCCGGCGTCCCGTTGGCGTCCATGTCGAACAGGGCGTACTCCGCCACGGTGCCGGCGTGTCCGGCCTGGATGAGGCTGCGGTAGCGGTCCTGCCAGGCCGCGGCCGGAGCCGGCTCCTCCTCTTGGACCGGGGTGGGCGCCGGGGTGGCCTCGGCGCTGGGGGCGTCGGTGGTCTCGGGCGCGGCGGTCTCGTCGGAGGCGTCGGTGGGGGCAGGCGTCGGCGTGGTCTCTGCGGTCTCGGAGTGTGATCCTTTTTCCGATGCCCTGGACAGCAGGCCGGGCCCAAAGCGCAGGGCTGCGCCGATGCCCGCGCCGATGAGCAGGATACCGGCCAGAACGATGGCGACGATGGCGGCGGTCTTCCGGCCTTTTCCGCCGGAGGCGGGCGGCTGGGGCACGCCGGGAGCCGGAGCGTCCGGCGCGGAAGTCTCAGGGACTGGCGTGTCGGTGAGAACGACTGTGGGCGAGGGGTCGCCGGAGACCGGAGCGCCGGGGCCGGAAACGGCGCCCGGGGCTTTTTGTTTCTTCTGTTTGGGCGGCTTGGGCGGCTTTGGAGGTTTGGGCGCCTTGGGGGGCTTGCCCGGATTCACCGGCGCCGCCGCAGGCGCTCTCCCGGGGACCGGCGTGCCGCATTTGGTGCAGAAGCTGTTGCCCGGCACCAGGGGTGCACCGCATTTGACGCAGCTCAGCGGCTGCACCGTGGGGCGGAGGACCGGCGTGCCGCATTTGTGGCAGAATTTGACGCCATCATCCAGCTTGGCGCCGCATTTCTCGCAAAACATACTTTCCATGCCTCCCTGTCCGGCCGCGGGGCGGCCTGTTTAGATTGGGGATGTGTTCTCTCAGGCGCCCTCGTAGGCCCGGCCGATGGCGATGCGTTTCCACTTGCCGCCATGGTACCGGACCGCCATGAGCACGGTCCGCAGGCACTGGTCGGCCACCAGGGCGATCCAGGCGCCCCACAGGCCCATGTGCAGGCCGTTGATGAGCACGACGGCCAGGATGCTTCGCACGCCCAGCACCGTGACGGCCATGACCACGGCGGGGAAACGGGTGTCTCCCGCGCCCCGCAGGCCGCCGGCCACGATGAATTGGTCCGCCTGGAAGGGCTGGCTGGCCGCCAGGAGGATGAGGATGGGGGCACCCAGACCGATGATCTCAGGGTCGTTTTTGAACAGGCCGATGATCTGCCGGTTGAACAGCACCATCAGCGCCATCAGCACAAAGGAGGATGCAATGCCCAGGTCCCGGGTCTTGCGCATGTACACGGCGGACATGTCATACCGTCTCCGGCCGATGGACTGTCCCATAAGGGTGGTGGCGGCGGTGGCGAAGGCCTGGCCCATCATGAAGGTCAGGGCCTGGACGCTCATGCATACCTGGTGGGCGGCGTAAATGGTGTCCCCCAGACCGGTGACCTGGATGGTGTAGATGATGATGCCCGCCCGCATAAACAGCTGCTCCACCATGGAGGGCACACCGATGCCTACCACCCGGCCCATGAGCCGTTTGTCGAAGACGAATTTCTCCTTCAAATCCAGGAACACATAATGCTTTCGGCCCAGAGCAACGGCCATGGCGATGAAGAAGGCGCAGGTCTGGCCGATGATGGTGGCCCAGGAGGCCCCCGCCACGCCCATCTTGGGCACGCCGAAGTGGCCGTAGATCATGATGTAGTTGAAGATCAGGTTGATGACGTTGGCCAGGGTGTTGTACAGCATGGGGGTCTGGGTGTCGCCGATGCCCCGCAGCGCCGCCGTCACGGTGATGGCCAGGCACAGGGGGATAAAGCCGTACAGCTGGATGTTCATATAGGTGACGCCCTGCCGCAGCGTCTCTCCGCTGATGCCGGAGCCGCCCATAAAGCGGATCATGGGCTCGCACAGCAAAAGCCCCAGCCCCATGCACACAGCCGACATGAGCAGGTTCAGCAGCATGGCGTGCTTGAACACCCGGTTGGCCCCCGCCCGGTCCTGCTGGCCCCGGAATCGGGCTACCATGGCCGTGGCGCCCACGTTCATAGCCTGGATCATGGTCATGAGCAGGAATTTGGGCTGGGTGGCCAGGCCCACTGCCGCCAGGGCGGCAATGCCCTCCTGGCCGGGGAGCCGGCCCACCATGATCTGGTCCGCCATGCTGGTCAGCTGGGTCAGGATGAGCTCCACCAGGCTGGGCCAGGCGATCAGGGCCACATCCCGGTAAAGCCGGCGGTTGGAAACGCCCTCTGGGATGCGTATCCGTCCGACCTTGCCGGTCGCCTCGGGGGAGTCCTCCGGGCCATACGGCAGATCGTCCAGGACCGTGTATACGGTCTTGCCCTCTATCCTGCTTTTGCTGTCCATGATGACATGCCGCCTCCCGCTTGATACAACTTTAAATTTTAGCGCTTTTTTTCAGCCCCGTCAATAATGATTCTCGCAGGACGATTTGGCGCATTTCACAGTTTCTCTGGCGGAGCCGCCAGAGAATCGTTGTTGCCGGACCCCGGCGGGATATGTTATAATCGAATGAACGGCAGAGAGAAACGGGGGATGAAGATGTTCCGGAAACAGGAAGCGGGAACGGGCCGGGTGCTCTGGCCCTTCTGCATCGGCTCGGCCATTGTCTGCGGGGCGCTGGGGTATGTGTACCACTGGGGCCTTTGGATGTTCGCTGCCATGTTTATCTGCTGGACCGTGACACTTCTGGTGGCATGGCTGCTGTTCGTGTGGCTGCTGAGCCTGACGGTGGACCTTGCCAAGCCGGTGCCCGACGATCACCCGGTCATCCGGAAGATCGTGGTGGAGGTCATCGGCCTGCTGTGCCTGGCCGGGCGGCTGCGCATCCATGTGAGGGGCCTGGAAAGGCTCCCGGAGGGGCGATTCCTGCTGGTGGGGAACCACCGGTCCAACTATGACCCCATCGCCACGGTGTGGGCCCTGCACTGTTATGGGAGGGAGATCGCCTTCGTCACCAAGCCGGAGAATATGAAGATACCCCTGGTCCGGCTCATCCACCGGGCCAACTACCTGGTCATCGACCGGGAGGACCCCCGGAAGGCCATCGCCACCATCCACGCGGCGGCGGACCTGCTGGCCCAGGATGTGGTGAACGTGGGCATTTACCCGGAGGGGACCCGCAGCAAGGGCGTGGAGATGCTGCCCTTCCACAACGCGGTGTTCAAGATCGCCAGGCGGGCGGACGTGCCCATGGTGGTGGCCTGCATCACCGGCACGGAGAAGATCCATGAGCATGTGCCCTGGCGCCGCACGGACGTGACGGTGGACCTGTGCGCCTGCATCGGCCGGGAGGAGGTGGCCGCCTCCTCCACCAAGGTGCTGGGGGATCGGGTGAGGGACCTGCTGGAGCAGGCCATGCAGGAGAGCTGAGCCGGCTTTTCATTTCCCGGAAGATGTGATATAATCAGGAAAAATGGGACAGGCCGTGGAAAAGAGGTGGCCGGACGGTGAAAAAGAAGACAGACACGAAGCATAAACACAAGAAGCTGGCTGCGGGCGCCGCCGCGGTCGTGCTGGCTGCCAGCGCGGCGGTCCATGAGAATTTTGAACTGGACGAGCTCATCTCCGACGAAAAGGTCCGGCCCCGGGTGGAGGAATTTGAACGCGCAGCGGCCCCGGAGGCGGATGTGCTGGCGGAGCTGCCGGAGGAGGTGCGGCTGAGCCGGGCCGACGCCCTGCGCGGCTGGTTCATCGGGCTGCCTCTGTGGGTGAAATCGGTCTTTCTGCTGCCCCTGTGGGCGCTGGGGACCGTGCCCGCGGCGCTGGTGCCGGCGCTGGGACCGGTCTGGGACGCGCTGGCGGGGCTGGGCGTGCAGCTCGGGGTGATGACGGGGCTCTTCTGCCTGGTGTACAAGCTCCTGTTCCCCGACCGGAAGGTCCGGGACCTGTTCCGGAAAAAGAACCTCAAGTGGCTGTTTCTGGGCGCTGTCACGGTGACGGCGGCGGATGTGGTGCTGACGCAGCTCTGGACAGACTGGCCGGTGGCCCGGGCGCTGGTGCTGGCGGTTGTGAGCTTTGGGGTGCTGGGGCTGCTGTGGAAGCGCCTTTGCGGGGCTTTTCGCGCCCCGGAGCCGGAGACGGTGAAGACCCGCCTGGTGATAGAATAGTCCTCCTGAAATGCCGGAAAACTCCAGGCCCCGCAGAAGCCCTGCGGGGCCTGTCGTTGACAAAGGGGATGCAGGTGGGTATACTGAAAACTGTAAATCAAAAACACAGGAGCTAAGATCAATGAGCGAAAACTGTTCTCATAACTGCGACAGCTGCGGCGTGGACTGCGCCCAGCGGGAAACGCCTTCCAGCCTGCAGGAGCCGGTCAACGAGCTGTCCCGGGTGGGGAAGGTCATCGCCGTAGTCAGCGGCAAGGGCGGCGTTGGCAAGAGTATGGTCACCTCCATGCTGGCCGTGGCCGCGGCCCAGAAGGGCCTGAAGGTGGGCGTGCTGGACGCGGACATCACCGGGCCGTCCATCCCCACGGCCTTTGGCGTTCACGGCCGGCCCTACGGCACCGAGAAGGGCATGCCCGCCCTGGAGAGCAAGGGCGGCATCAAGATCATGAGCATCAACCTGCTCCTGGACAATGAGACCGACCCGGTGGTGTGGCGGGGCCCCGTCATCGCCTCGGCGGTGAAGCAGTTCTGGACCGATGTGATCTGGGGCGACATCGACTGTCTGTTCGTGGACATGCCTCCCGGCACCGGCGATGTGCCCCTGACGGTGTTCCAGTCCCTGCCCATCAGCGGTGTGGTGGTGGTCACCACGCCCCAGGACCTGGTGGGGATGATCGTGGAGAAGGCCGTGAATATGGCCAGGATGATGAACGTGCCCGTGCTGGGCCTGGTGGAGAACATGGCCTGGTACGAGTGCCCCTGCTGCGGGCAGAAGCTGCCCGTCTTCGGCCAGAGCCACGTGGAGGAACAGGGCATGCGCCTGGGGGTGGGCAATACGGCGAGCCTGCCGCTGGATCCCACGCTGGCCGCCGCCTGTGACAGCGGCCGGGTGGAGGACATGGACGTGTCCGCCCTATGGGATTTTGCCAGCTTCCTGTGAGCCCTTGATTTTTCCGGGAGATACGATATAATTGTATAAAAGGGGGGTGGAGCGAATGAGAGCCCGGAAGCACGGAGCGCGGCTGAGCCTGATCTCCACCCTCCACTATGTAAAGCTGGTCTACCGCTCTCTGCTCTTTCTTGCTGCCCTGACGGTGTACGTCCTGGGCCGGGTCCGGGCGGAAAGCGGCGCGCTGATGGCCATGCTGGACCGGAACCCGGTGATGGATATCATCTGGATCGTGTTTGCGGTGGAGATGATCTTCCGGTTCTTCCCCTCTCCGCTGGAGAGCATGGGCTGTCAGAAGCAGTTCGCCAAAAACTATGTCCCCGGCCAAACGGGCCGGGCGCCGTCCTGGATGGAGGGCAGCCGGAGCGCACTGTGGGTGCTGCTGGCGTGGATCGGCCTCAACGGGGCCATCGGCGCGCTGTACTTCACCGGCGTCATCGACGAGGGCATCCTGCTTCTCATCAGTCTGGCCTACTCCGTGTGCGACATGGTGTGCATCCTGTTTTTCTGCCCCTTTCAGACCTGGTTCATGAAGAACAAGTGCTGCACTGCCTGCCGGATATACAACTGGGACTACCCCATGATGTTCACGCCCCTTCTCTTCGTGCCGGGCGTGTATACCTGGAGCCTGGCGGCCATGGCGCTGGGCCTTCTGGCCCGCTGGGAGATCACCTACGCCCGGCATCCGGAGCGGTTTTATGAGGCGACCAACCGGTCTTTGGCCTGCGCCGGCTGCCGGGAGAAGCTCTGCCACCACAAGCGGGCCCTGCGACAGCTCTGGAGCCGGCAGAAACAGGCCGTCCAGGAGAAGCTCCCGCCCCTGCCCGGCCGAAGGAAGAACACAGAATAAAAAAGCTCATCCCCTCCGCTTGCCGGAGGGGATGAGCTTTTTGCGGGGACCGGGACGGACGATTCACACGTCCCCGGTGAGACCGTCGGACAGGCCCAGCAGGATGATGCCGGCCACGGCCAGGGCAATCATGGCGTAGTGCTTCCAGCTGAGTTTTTCCTTCAGGAAGATACGGCCCCAGATCACAGAGGCCAGGCAATAGCCGGAGATGATGGGGGCGGACAGAGCCACGTGCTTAGAGTCGGCGATGGCGTAGATGTAGGCCAGCTGGCCCGCCGTCTCAAAGCAGGCGCCGATGTACTTGGGGCCTTCCTGGGGGAGGGTGAACTTTTCCTTCCTGGCCAGCAGAATGACCAGGCATACGGCGCCCGCCGCCAGGAATGTGAGCTCATAGGCCACATTGGCGCTGTCCTCGTTCAGCGTCTCCAGCACCAGGCTGTCGGCAAAGGTGCCGGCCGCGTCCAGCACGCAGTAGAGCACCGGCAGCAGAAGGGCAACCAGGCTCTTGGCGTATTTATAATTGGAGAGGCTTTGCCGGGCGGCCCGGGCTTCGTCGTCCTCGTGCATGTCCACAAAGCCGAGCCCCACCACCCCCACGCATACCAGCGCCGTGGCGCCCAGCTGCAAGGCGGAGATGGAGCCCAGCCCCGCCGTGGCCAGGGTGAGGATGGCCACCAGGGCGCCGGAGGAGTTGCAGATGGGGGAGGACACGCTGAGCTCTATGTACCGCAGACCCAGGTATCCCAGCATCATGGAGAAGATGTACAGCAGCGATACGGGCAGGTATACCCAGATGGTGTGCAGGTCGATCTGCACGCCCTGGACGAAGACCTCGATGGCGGCATGGATGCCCATGACCACACCCACAGCCAGCACCATTTTCAGGTGGGCGGTCTTATCGCTCTGCTCCCGGCAGCCGATCTTGGAAAACAGGTCCGAGCCGCTCCAGCACAGAAGGGCCACGAGGGAAAGCCAGAACCAACTCATATCATTCGTTCCTCTTCAGGTCTACCAGACCTCTTTCATACAGTTTTTGCAGGCTCATGAGGATGCCCGTCTTGGCGTGGTACCAGGTGAGCCCGCCCTGGAAGTAGACGGCATAGGGGGGCCGGATGGGCCCGTCGGCGGACAGCTCGATGGAGGAGCCCTGGACGAAGGCGCCCGCGGCCATGATTACGTCGCTGTCATAGCCCGGCATGGGCCAGGGCACCGGGGTCACATGGCTGTCCACCGGCGCGGCGGCCTGGATGCCAAGGCAGAACGCCTCCATCCGCTCCGCCGAGCCCAGGGTGACCGCCTGGATGATGTCATGCCGGGGCGACCTGGCGTTCGGCACACAGGCAAAGCCCAGCCGCTCATAGATGTTGGCGGCAAAAATGGCGCCCTTCAGAGCCCCCGCCGTCACCGTGGGGGCCAGGAAGAAGCCCTGGTACATGCCGGGGAGCTGGCCCAGATTGGCGCCTACCTCCCGGCCCAGTCCCGGGGCGGTGAGCCGCCGGGCACATGCCTCCACGCATTCCGCCGTGCCGCAGATATAGCCCCCCGCGGCGGCCAGGCCACCGCCGGGGTTCTTGATGAGGGAGCCCACGGTCATGTCCGCCCCCACATCGGAGGGCTCGGTGCGCTGGACGAACTCCCCATAGCAGTTGTCCACCATGCAGAGAAGGTCCGGCTTCACGCTCTTGCAGAAGGCGATGAGTTCGCCGATCTCCTCCACGGAGAAGCTGGGCCGGGTTGCGTAGCCCTTGGATCGCTGGATGGTGACCAGCCTGGTCCTGGGGGTGATGGCGGCCCGGATGGCCTCCCAGTCAAAGCCGCCGCCGGGCAGAAGATCCGCCTGCCGGTACGTGATGCCGTACTCGGCCAGGGAGCCGAGGGAGGGGCGGATGCCGATGACCTCCTCCAGGGTGTCGTAGGGGGCGCCCACAGGGGAGAGGAGCTCGTCCCCGGGGCGGAGATTGGCGGAAAGGGCCAGGGCCAGAGCGTGGGTGCCGCAGGTGATCTGAGGCCGGACCAGGGCGGCCTGGGTGTGGAAGCAATCGGCATAGACCGCCTCCAGGGTGTCCCGGCCCAGGTCGTTGTAGCCATAGCCGGTGCTGGCGGTGAGACAGGCCCCGCTGACCCGGTTTTTCTGCATGGCGGCCAGGACCTTGGCCTGGTTGTACTCCGCTGTGGCGTCGATGGCGTCGAACCGGTCCCGGAGCCCGGCCAATACCTGTTCTCCGTATTCATATACCTCCCGGCAAATGCCGAGAGACTCATAAATATCCCGCATGGTCAGTTCTCCTTTTCTTAGGATAACTTACCATCTGACAGGACATGTGTCAAGGAAAACCGGGCGCTTGTGCGCCCGGCGTTTCCATCAATTTCCTCTGTATTTCCGGCGTGTCGCCTCGCCGCCCCGGAGATGGCGCTCGGCCTTGTTGTGCTCCAGAACGGCTCGGGCCTGGGTATACAGGGGCCGGTCCACATGCCGCAGCCGCTCCGTCAGGTCCTTGTGTACGGTGGATTTGGAGACCCGGAAATGCTGGGCGGCGTCGCGGACGGTGGCGTTGTTCTCCACGATGTAGAGCGCCAGATCCCGTGCCCGCTGTTCGATGTCCTCTCGCAAACATACCACTTCCCTTGCCTTACCTTGCCACAGTCTATGCGGCGGGCGGAGGGATTAGAAGCGGGGCGGCGGAGGCGGCGGGGGAAATGTGAGCGTTCCTGCACGGCAGGGGGATCGAGACCGGCGGCCTGCGTGGGGTGAGTGGCGCCCTCTTGCAAATCGTGGGCGGATGTAATAATCTAAGGGTACAGAGAGATACGGTCAATGCGCCGGGCGGCGGGGCGCCCGCCTTCGGCATGCCATACGGGAGGGATAACGTGATGGACCTGAGAGAGAATGCGGCCAGGCTGGCCCGGTACAAGGCGCGGGCCCGGCATCTGGTGGAACAGATGGACCTGGAGGAGAAGATCTGCCAGATGCTCCACGACGCCCCGGCCATCCCCCGGCTGGGGGTGCCGGCCTACAACTGGTGGAACGAGGCCCTTCACGGGGTGGCCAGGGCGGGGACGGCCACGGTCTTCCCCCAGGCCATCGGCCTGGCCGCCGCCTTTGACGAGGACCTGATGGAACAGGTGGCCGACGCCATCTCCACCGAGGCACGGGCCAAGTTCAACGCCCAGCAGCGCTACGGCGACCGGGATATATACAAGGGCCTGACCATGTGGTCGCCCAACATCAACATCTTCCGGGACCCCCGGTGGGGCCGGGGCCATGAGACCTACGGGGAGGACCCCTGGCTCACAGGGCGGCTGGGCGTCCGTTTCGTCCGGGGCATGCAGGGCCATGACCCGAACTGGCTCAAGACTGCCGCCTGCGCCAAGCACTTCGCCGTCCACTCGGGCCCGGAGGACCTGCGCCACTCGTTCGACGCCGTCGTGTCGAAGCAGGACCTGTTTGAGACGTACCTGCCGGCGTTCCGGGCCCTGGTGCAGGAGGCGGGGGTCGAGGCGGTGATGGGGGCGTACAACTGCGTCAACGGAGAGCCCTGCTGCGGCAGCAGGACGCTGCTGAAGGACATCCTGCGGGACAGGTGGGGCTTTGACGGACACGTGGTCTCCGACTGCTGGGCCATCCGGGACTTCCATGAGGGACATCATGTGACCGCCAGCGCGGCGGATTCGGCCGCCCTGGCCGTGTCCAACGGCTGTGATATCAACTGCGGCAGCAGCTTTCTGCATCTGCTGCAGGCCGTTGACAGGGGCAAGATCGGCGAGACGCCCATCACCGAGGCATGCGTGCGGCTGTTCACCACCCGGATGAAGCTGGGCCTGTTTGAGGAGAAGGGGACGGTCCCCTATGACGCCATCCCCTGCACGGCGGTGGACAGCCCCGCCATGCGGGAGCTGAACCTGCGGGCAGCGAAGAAGACGCTGGTGCTGCTGAAAAACGACGGCGGCCTGCTGCCTCTGGACAAGAAGAAGCTGAAGACCGTCGCCGTGGTCGGACCCAACGCCAACAACCGCCGGGCGCTGACCGGCAATTACGAGGGCACGGCTTCCCGCTATGTCACGGTCCTGGAGGGCATCCAGGACTATCTGGGAGAGGACGTGCGGGTGCTGTACTCCGAGGGGTGCCATCTGTATAAGGAGAGCGTGAACGGCCAGAGCCGCCGGAACGACCGGCTTGCGGAGGTGAAGGCGGCCTGCGCCGGGAGCGACGTGGTGATCGCCTGCCTGGGCCTGGACCCGGGCCTGGAGGGCGAGGAGGGCGACGAGGGCAACGAGTTTGCCAGCGGCGACCGGAAGAGCATCGGCCTGCCCGGCCTGCAGGAGGAGCTTTTGCAGGCGGTCTGCGCCAGCGGGAAGCCGGTGGTCCTGGTCCTCCAGTCGGGCAGCGCTTTGGCGGTCAACTGGGCGGCAGAGCATGTCCCGGCGATCCTCCAATGCTGGTACCCCGGCGCCCAGGGAGGCCGGGCCGTCGCGGAGACCATCTTCGGCGAATGCTCCCCCGAGGGAAAGCTGCCGGTGACCTTTTACCGCTCGCTGGAGGATCTGCCGGATTTCACGGATTACGCCATGGCAGGGCGGACCTACCGGTATATGACGGCGGAGCCGCTGTATCCCTTCGGCTATGGGCTGTCCTACAGCACGTTTGATATCACCGGGGCGGCGGCGTCCGCCGGCGAGGTGACAGAGCGGGGCCTGACCGTCCGCTGCACGGTGAGAAACACCGGGGACCGGGCCGCGGGGACGGCGGTGCAGGTCTATGTGAAGGCGGAGCGGGAGGGCACCCCCAACGCCCAGCTGAAGGGCCT
Source organism: uncultured Oscillospiraceae bacterium (assembly GCA_947632005.1). Taxonomy (GTDB): domain Bacteria; phylum Bacillota; class Clostridia; order Oscillospirales; family Oscillospiraceae; genus CAJOIG01. The sequence continues at coordinate 26,698 of CANRNU010000016.1, forward strand.
GCAAAAGGTATATCTGGAGCCCGGAGAGGAGAGGCCGGTGTCCATCGGTCTTCCGGCCGCGGCGTTCTCCCTGTGCGACAAGGAGGGCGTCCGGCAGGTGGAGGCAGGCCGCTACAGCGTGTATGTGGGCCAGTCCCAGCCGGACAGGAGGAGCTGCGCCCTGATGGGGTGCGCCCCTGCGCGCCTGCAGGTCTGCTGTGAGCGGCCTTTTGCGGTGGAGGGGTGACAACGGCGGCGGTGTGATGTATACTGTCTTTTGAAAGGGGGCTGACCGTGAAGAAAGTGGATCTGACCGGTTTTAGCGAGACGGTGCGGCGGGAGGAGCTTGCCGTGCGGGGCGTGCGGGTATTTCAGGACGGCGCGCTGGTCGGGAGCTATCAGCCGGAGCCGGAGCAGCGGCAGAATCAGTTTTCGTGCACCAAGAGCTTCACCGCCACCGCCGTGGCCTTTGCCTTGCAGGAGGGGATGTTTTCCCTGGATGACCGCGTCCTCGACCATTTTCAGGCCGACGGACCGGACAGGCCGTCGGAGAATCTGCGGAAGATGACGCTGCGCCATATGCTCACCATGTCCATGGGGGTGGAGCAGCCCCTGTTGATGAGCGATACGCGGCATGCCTTGAAGGAGAAGGACTGGGTGCGGTTCGTGCTGGGGGCCGAAGTGGTCCATGAGCCCGGCAGCGTGTTCCGGTACACCAACGCCGGGCCTTACCTGCTGGGGATACTGATCCAGCGGTTGTCCGGCCAGTCCCTGGCGGACTATCTCACGCCCCGGCTCTTCGTGCCCCTGGAGATGGAGACGCCGGAGTGGGAGCGGGACCCCATGGGCTGTGACTTTGGCGCCAGCGGGATGCGCATGACGGTGTCGGAGCTGGCCAAACTGGGGCTTCTGTACCTGCAAAAGGGCGTCTGGAACGGCAGGCGCCTGCTGGAGGAGAGCTGGGTGGAGGCCGCCGCCTCGCCCCAGATCGAGGCGGACGAGGGGGACGAGGAGATAGGCCGCCACTACGGTTACCTGTTCTGGACCATGCCGGACGGTATGTTCCGGGCCGATGGGATGGGCGGGCAATACTGTGTGGTGGTCCCGAAAAAGAACGCGGTGATCGCCGTCAATTCCATGCAGTTCCGCCATGAGAAGAGGATCCTGCGGACGGCCCTGCGCACCGTCCTGCCGCAGCTGTGAGCCGGGAACTGCCTGGCCGGACAGTATGAAGCGCGGCCCTGACGCCATTTGGCGCCGGGGCCGCGCGGTCATTTTTGCCGGTGGAGTCAGACCTTTCGGCACAGGCTGTACTGCCAGGGGGACAGGGTCCGGGAGGCGCAGGAGACTGTCTCGCCGGAGATCAGGTCGGTGAAGTCTCCCTCCATGCCGTCCAGGGACACCGTCTGGTCCTGGCCGGAGAAGTTGAACAGGCCCGCCAGCGTCTCGGTCTGGGTCTTCCGCAGCAGGACCAGCACATGGTCGTTGTGGCTGTCCCAGGTGGTGACCCAGGTGTCGGCGCCGAAGCAGGGCTCGGCGGCCCGGATGTGCTCCAGCTGTCGCAGGCCGTCCCAGATGCGCTGCTGGACCGTGCCGGACTGGCCGCGCAGCGCCGCGTTGTCCCAATTGAAGGCCGTCCGGTGCAGGTTGCGGCTGTCCTCCCAGCGGTCCGGGTCGTTGTGGTATTCGTACCCGTTCAGCTGTCCGATCTCGTCTCCGCTGGACAGCATGGGGAACCCCGCCATGCACATCATGGCCGCGTGCATCATCAGGTCCCGCTGGATCCCGGTATCGACCTGGTCCGGGTCGTTTTCGTACAGGCCCTTTTCAATGCCGCAGAGGCTGGCGGTGGTGCCGCAGGTCCGGGCGTCCTGGGTGACGGGGTCGTAGTTGTACCGCTCGCCCCGGGCCCAGCTGCCGGGGAAGCTGCCCTCATAAAACTCATAGAGGTACTTCTTGTGCAGCAGGGGGTCCTGGCCGATGGACCGGCCGAAGTCCTCGTTCAGGCCCCAGCCGATGTCGTCGTGGCAGCGGAGATAGTTGACGAAGTGGCAGTGGCCGGGGAGGGAGTTCAGGTCGTCCAGCTGGTGCTTGAGCTGCCGGATGTCGCCGGAGGCCAGGGCGCTCCACTGGGTGCACATGGTGGAGGAGTTGTAGAGGATGTGACACTCCGGCTTCTCCTGGGTGCCGAAGTACGGGGCCAGCTCTTTGGGCGCCATGACCACCTCGCCCTTGAGGATCACGGCGGGGCAGACGCACTCGGTGATGAGCCGGACCATGCGCATGATGGTGTGCACCTGGGGCAGGTTCCGGCAGGTGGTGCCCATCTCCTTCCAGAGATAGGGCGTGGCATCCACCCGCAGCACCTCCACCCCCAGGCCGGCCAGATACAGCATGGCGGAGACCATGTCGTTGAATACCGCCGGGTTGCGGTAATTGAGGTCCCACTGGTAGGGGTGGAAGGAGGAGCAGACATATTTGCCTATCTCCGGCACATAGATGAAGCTGCCCGGCGCCGTGGCGGGGAACACGTCCGGGATGGTCTTCTCCATCTCCCGGGGGATGTCCGGGGTGTCGAAGCATATGTACCGGTCGATGTACTCCTGTTCCCCGGCCCTGGCCCGGCGGGCCCATTCGTGGGTGTCGGCGGTGTGGTTCATGACGAAGTCCAGACACAGGCTCATGCCCCGCTTGCGCATGGCGGCGGTGAGCTTTTCCAGGTCCTCGTTGGTCCCCAGGAGCGGGTCCACTTGGGAGAAATCCTCCACGGCATAGCCGCCGTCGTTGTCCGGGTGGGGCATCTTCAAAAGGGGCATCAGATGCAGATAGGTGATCCCCTGCTCCGCCAGATAGTCCAGCCGCCGGTACAGGCCCGGCAGGTCTCCGGCGAACAGGTCCGTATACATGGTCATCCCCAGCATCTTTCCGGACAGGAACCAGTCCGGGTCCCGCTCCCGGCGGCCATCCAGCCGCCGCAGGCTCAGACTCCGGGCGGCATAGGCGTCGGCCATGGCCCGCTCCAGGGCGTCCAGCATATCGCGGTCATCGTAGAGCTCCATATAGAGCCATTCCAATTCATCTTTCCGCACCGCGAAGCGGCGCTCAAAAGCGTTCATGATCGTGTCCTCTTTCCGGCCGGACCCTTATTTTCCGGCCCTGTTTCCATCATGATTATCTGATGGCGAAACGCCGTAGGCGCTGCGCCGAGCCGCTTCGCGGCTGAAGCAAAACAGCTGTATGGCAATCATTATGATCGATTGCGGCGCCGCAGAAGTGCGGACGCATGAAAAACTCCCGTCCCCCGCAGGTGGGGACGGGAGCTTTTAAAGGTATTCTCAGAAGTCGTAGCTCTTGCAGACAGGGGAGCAGGCGTCGGCAGATTCCTTGTCGTACCAGATGAGGTTGTTGCCGCTGGCCTTGTCGAACAGCTGGAGCAGCTTGGGCTGGGTGGAGAACTTCACCGTAGCGCCCATGGACACGTCGGTCTTCAGGTCCACGGTGGGGATCACCATGACCACCTCGTCCTTGTCGGAACGGGCGTGCAGGTTGACCTCGGAGCCCAGCATCTCGTTGACCTCGATGGTGGCGGTCAGATCGCCCGAGCCCACGCTGATGTGCTGGGGACGGATGCCGACCATGATGTCGCAGGGCTGCTGGCCGTTCTGCTTCAGGGCCTTCTGCTGGAACTCATCCAGCTCGAACTTGGCGTTGCGGACCTGAGCGTAGTACACGCCGTTCTCCAGCAGGAGCTTGCAGTTGTCGAAGAAGTTCATGACGGGCATGCCGATGAAGCCGGCCACGAACAGGTTCACGGGCTTGTCGAACACTTCCTCGGGGGAACCGATCTGGTTGACGAAGCCGTCCTTCATGATGACGATCCGGTCGCCCAGGGTCATGGCCTCGGTCTGGTCATGGGTGACGTACATGAAGGTGGTGTTGATGCGCTGACGCAGCTTGATGATCTCAGCACGCATCTGGTTACGGAGCTTGGCGTCCAGGTTGGACAGAGGTTCGTCCATCAGGAACACCTTGGGGTCACGGACCATGGCACGACCGATGGCGACACGCTGACGCTGGCCGCCGGAGAGCGCCTTGGGCTTACGCTCCAGGTACTGGGTGATGTCCAGGATCTCGGCCACCTCGCGGACCTTCTTGTCGATCTCCGGCTTGGGGACCTTCTTCAGCTTCAGAGCAAAGGCCATGTTGTCATACACGGTCATGTGGGGGTACAGGGCGTAGGACTGGAAGACCATGGCGATGTCGCGGTCCTTGGGCTCCACGTTGTTGCAGAGCTTGCCGTCGATGTACAGCTCGCCGCCGGAGATGTCCTCCAGGCCGGCCACCATACGCAGGGTAGTGGACTTGCCGCAGCCAGAGGGACCGACCAGGACAATGAATTCCTTGTCCTTGATCTCCAGGTTGACGTCGTGCACCGCAGTGACGCCGCCGTCATAGACTTTCTTCAGACCTACCAGCTTTACTTCGGACATGGGCATACGTTCTGACAGCCGGGCCTCCGCCCGACGATCTCGCGGGTGCGCGCACGAAGTCGCATCCGCTTTACGACAGGTCTCCACACTGCCGCACCCGGAACGCTCGGGCTCTTTCCTCCTTTTCGTATGTACGCCAGCCCATGAGGTGGAGTGGGACAGGCGTCATTTAATATTGTGGGGGTCCGCCCCCGACGGGCACATATGGGATTTCGGGCGCACAGAGCGGCATAACGAATCTCCGACCCTCCGCCAGGCGCCGGCATCCTATGTACCTATAGTAGAATATCACAAACGAATGCTGTTGTCCATTCTGCATATTCGACAGATTATCCAGTTTCTTTTTGGGACTCTTGCCCACATGAAGGGGGCAAAAAGCGGCTTCTTCCCCAGCCCGGAGGCGCGGGCGGGACCGCGGGGTCCTGGCGGCGGCAGGCCCGGCTGAGATTTGCGGGCCGCGCTCTTGCATTTCCCGGCGCCTTTGGGTATAATGAATGACCATCTGATGGCGAAATGCCGCAAGGCGTTTCGCCGAGCCGCTTTGCGGCTGAAGCAGAACAGCGCGGCTGTTTTGCCATAGGATTATGATCGCCGCGCCTGGCGCTCCGGACGCGGCGGCAGCCGGCAAGGGCCCCGCTCTGTGCGGGGCAAAGGAGAGAATGAACCATGTCCATCGTCTATGAGGAAACCAGCGGCGTGATCTCGCTGTACACCCGGCACAGCACCTATCAGATGAAAGCGGATACCCTGGGGACCCTGCTGCATACCCATTACGGCGGCAGACTCGCCGGGGACGACATGTCCGGCCAGATCTGCTGCATCGACCGGGGCCTGTCCGGCAATCCCTATGAATATGGGCGGAGCAGGAGAGAATACTCCCTGGACGTGCTGCCTCAGGAGTACCCCTGCTTCGGGACGGGAGACTTTCGCACCGCCGCTCTGCGGGTGCGGAATGCCGACGGCAGCCAGGCGGCGCAGCTCCGCTTTGCCGGCTGCCGGACGGAGAAGGGCAAGTATGCCCTGGAGGGCCTGCCTGCCGTCTATGCCGGCGAGGCGGAGGCGGACACCCTCACGGTCCTGCTGCGGGACCCTGCCACCGGGCTGGAGGCGGAGCTGAGATACGGCGTGCTGGAGGAACTGGACGTGATAACCCGGGCGGCGCGGATCACCAACCGGGGCACGGCGCCGGTGGTGCTGGAGAAGGCGGCCAGCGCCAGTCTGGACTGGCAGTTCGGCCGGTACGATTGGCTGACGTTCCATGGCCGCCACGCCATGGAGCGCAATCTGACCCGGCAGCCCCTGCGCCACGGGGTGCAGTCCGTCGGGTGCGTCCGGGGGACCAGCAGCCACCAGTATAATCCCTTCACCATCCTGTGCGAACCGGCCGCCACTGAGACGGCGGGGGAGTGCTGGGGCATGTGCTTTCTGTACAGCGGGGAGTTTCTGATGGAGGCGGAGCTGGACCAGGTGGATCAGATCCGACTGGTGTGCTCCATCCATCCGGATGATTTTGCCTGGACCCTGGCCCCCGGCGAGAGCTTCCAGACGCCGGAGGTGATGCTGGCCTACAGCGGCGAGGGCCTGGGACGGCTCAGCCGCATCTTCCACCGGGTCATCCGGGAGCATGTGTGCCGGGGCCCGTGGCGGGACAGGCGCAGACCGGTGCTTCTCAACGACTGGGAGGCCACCTATTTTGATTTTGACGGCGATAAGCTGGTCTCCATTGCCCGGAAGGCCGCGGGGCTGGGCATGGAGCTGTTCGTGATGGACGACGGCTGGTTTGGCCGCCGGAAGGATGATAACGGCGGTCTGGGGGACTGGTACCCCAACGAGGAAAAGCTGGGCTGTTCCCTGCGGGAGCTGGCGGAGCGCATCAACGCCGTGGGGATGGACTTCGGCATCTGGTTCGAGCCGGAGGGCATCTCCGAGGACAGCGATCTCTATAAGGCCCACCCGGACTGGGCGATACGCATCCCGGGGCGGGCGCCCTGTCTGGCCAGGAACCAGCTGGTCCTGGACTTCTCCCGCCGGGAGGTGCAGGATCACATCATCGGCCAGCTGCGCGGCGTCCTCTCCGGCGCCCCCATCCGCTATGTCAAGTGGGACATGAACCGCAGCATCAGCGACAAGTTCACTGCTGCCCTGCCCCCGGAACGCCAGGGAGAATTCGCCCACCGGTATGTGCTGGGACTGTACCGGGTGCTGGAGGAGCTCACCCAGGCGTTCCCCGACATCCTGTTCGAGGGCTGTTCCGGCGGCGGCGGCCGCTTCGACGCGGGGATGCTCTACTATACGCCCCAGATCTGGTGCAGCGACAACACCGATGCCATCAACCGCCTGGACATCCAATACGGCACGTCCTTCTGCTATCCGGCCTCCGCCGTGGGGGCCCATGTGTCCGCCGTGCCGAACCATCAGACTGGCCGGAACACGCCCCTGGCCACCCGGGGCTGTCTGGCCATGGCGGGCACCTTCGGCTATGAGCTGGACGTGACGCGCCTGTCCGGGGAGGAGCAGGAGGAGGTCCGCCGTCAGATCGAACGCTTCCGGCAGTCCGCCGATCTGATCCGTACGGGGGAGTATTACCGGCTGTGCGCCCCGGAGGAGGGGTGCGCCGCCTGGGAGTTTGCGGCTCCCGACGGCAGCAGGGCCCTGGTCCAGGCGGTGTTCACCCACATTGAGGCCAACCCCATCCCGGTCCATATCCGGGTCCGGGGCCTCCAGGCGGACGCCCGATACCGGGTGGAGCTGACCGACCCCGGCGCCATCGAGGACAGTGCCCTGTATAAGCGCTGGTTCCCGGCCCCGGCCATTTTGTCCGGCGCGGCCCTGGAGCGGGGCGGCCTGACCCTCTCACCCCCCTGGCGGGAATACCAGAGCTGGGAGATACAGCTCCGGCGGGAGCAGACGTGATAAAGATCGAGCCCGGTGCAGATCCCTTTGCACCGGGCTTCTCTATTTTATCTTATGGACGGTCACAGGACCAGGTCGTATTTTTCCACGCTGATCTCCGCAGTCCCCTCCGCCTGGAAGCTGACGCCCTCCGCAGGGGCGTTCAGCTCGCTGTACAGCACGAAGGTGGCGGCCTGCTCGCCGTCGTTGAAGAACAGCTCCGCGCTGTACCGGTCCAGCACCGCCCGGATCTTCAGCTCCCCGTCCCTGGGCCGCACGCAGAACTCCCGGACGTGGACGATGTCGTGGGGGAAGCCGCACCGGCTCCGGTCCACCCGGACAATGTTCTCGGAGGGCTTGTACCGCACGGAGGTGAAGCGGCCGCCGTCGGCAGCCAGCTTGAGGGTGAACGTGCGGTAGAGCGCCTCCCCGGCGGGGCAGACCGTGACGGTCAGGTCGATGATCCCGCCCTGCACGCCGGGCAGGGTGAGCTCCCGGCCGTCCACGGTGACGTTTTCATAGGCGACGCGCCCGGTCCGGCAGGATTCCAGCTCCCGGATGGGGTTCTGGATGAGCCGTCCGTCCCGGACATGCAGCTCCCGGGGCAGGGTCATCTCGCCGAAACAGCGGATGCCGTTGGGCTGGCTGCTGGCGGTGGTCCAGTTCTGCATCCAGGCGATCATGACCCGCCGTCCGTCCGGGGTCAGCATGGTCTGGGGCGCGTAAAAGTCGATGCCGTAGTCGATGGCCTGGGCCCGCTCCCGGGTGAACCGGCGGGCGTTTTTGTCATAGGAACCCAGCAGGCACAGCGAGCCGTAGCCGGCGTGGAATTCCAGTCCCTCCGGACGCATCTCCTGGGGGCTGACCAGGAGCACCTGGGTCCCGTCCAGGGGGAAGAAGTCGGGGCACTCCCACATCCGGCCGTACTGGTTGCGGCAGGCGTCCAGGGTGGCGGTATAGTGCCAGTGGAAGCCGTCGGTGCTCTCGTAGAGCAGGACCGCCCCGCTGCCGTCGGCGACGCGGCTGCCCACCACGCAGCAGAGAGTGCCGTCCTCCTCCTGCCATATCTTGGGGTCCCGGAAATCCCGGTCGCTGCTCCCCTCCGGCAGGTCGTCGGCGGAGATCACCGGATTGCCGGGGTATTTCTCGTAATCCACGCCGTCCCCGACGGCGGCGCACTGGGTCTCGTATTCCCGGATGGAGCCGTCCTCCTGCCGGACCCGGCGCACGCCGGTATACAGGAGGAACTGCCGGCCATCGGCCAGCTCCAGCGCGCTGCCGGAAAAACAGCCGTCCGGGTCCGCGTCGGTGTCGGGCGCTAGGGCCGCGGGCAGCCGCTCCCAGTGCAGCAGGTCCCGGCTCTTCACATGGCCCCAATGCATAGGACCCCAGAGCGTGGAATATGGATGGTATTGAAAAAACAGGTGGTACTCCCCTTTGTAGAGGGAGAACCCATTGGGATCGTTGATCCAGCCGATGGCGCCGGTGACGTGAAACGCCGGCCGTTCGGAATCCGGGATGCGGGGGGCGTACTTCGCCTCAAAATCCCGGGCTTTTTGCAGGGTATCGCTGATCATGCATGACCTCCTAGAAATGGTGCGCGGTGCCGGGGTGCGCTTGGCCGTCACGGACGGAGCAGCGCCTCCAGAAGAGCAAAGGAATCCTCCTGATGCTCGGTGTTTGCGATCACTACGGCGTAAAGGGGGCCCGGCTCGTCGTCAAAGCGCCCGGGCTGGTTGTAGCGGGTCTCGAAATCTGTGCCCTCCAGGTCCAGGGCAAAGTACCCGTCGATCCCGTCCGCCGGGTCAGTCTGCCCGTTCTCGTCCACCTGGAGGTTGGCGGTGCTGTACACCAGCCGGTCGGACGCCTGCTCCAGCAGCGCAGGGGGCAGGGCCTCGTCCAGGGGCAGACAGGCGTTGATGGCCAGCAGGTAGCTGTACATGTCCTCGCCGCATATGGCCACGTCCATCCGCTGGGAGGCCACGGTGGTCATGACCTCGATCTCCATCACGTAGTAGTACATGTTGTCATAGTCGAAGGGCTGGTCATAGTTCACATCCACCTTGCCGGGCTTTCCGTCGGCGGTGAGCTCCCGGGTGAAATCCCGGAACCAGTCCTGGCAGTAATCGTCGGTGTTCAGCACCACACATGCCCGCAGGCGGCAGGGCTTCTGCCCCTCCACGATGATGTGCGCGAAGACGCACACGGCCACCACGGCGAAGACCGCCACGATGATGCGGAACTTATAATAGTACCAGATATGCCCGATGAGCGCCTTTCCCCGCAGGGAGCGCATGATGGCCCAGTCCCGTTTTACGTTGTGGACAAAGCCGTAGTCCTTTTTCTCCCGGCTCCGGCTCATGCGTCCTCCTCCGGGGCGTTCTCGTCTTCCTCCGGGGCGGAGGGGTCAGGCAGCCAGGGTTTCAGAATGGAGAGCATGTGCCGGGCGTGGGACTGGCACACCAGGCCGAAGGCGACGAACATCAGGCCAGGAAGGAGGTGGCAGACCCACAGCGCGAGCACCACCGTGAACAGCATGAACAGCGTCTGGGGCAGGTTCTTGATGGACAGGGTGAAGGCCCAGATGAGGGTGTTGCGCAGGGTGTTCTCGAACTTGGCCAGCAGGGGCATGGTGTACAGGGCCACGAAGCTCCAGATGACAAAGAGGATGAAAAAGAACACCATTAAAAATGTATAGATGCCCTTGCCGCTCTTGTAGGCGATGTAGACGTCCGCCGCCAGGAAGCCGCCCACGGCCATGAGCAGCAGACCTGCCAGCAGGCCCTGCTTGAAGTTCTGCCGGAAGGAGCGAAAGAAATCCCGGTGGACGTACCCTTCCTCCCCACGGACCAGGTTGATCATGGCATAATAGAACGCCACCGTGGAGGGCCCGGCTGTGACGATGGGGATACAGCACAGGAGCCACAGGATATTCAGCTCGGCCACGTCGAAGATGCGGCCCATCCCCCGCCAAAAGGGGGTGTCCTGGTTAAACAGTCTGTTAAACATCTCGGTCCATCGTCTGCCTTTCAGAAATAACGGCGGGCGCGCATGCGCCGGCGCGGAGGCGCGGTCCTGCCCGATACGCGGTGTCGGTCGTGTTTCTATATCATATCTGTTCCTTCTGAAAAATGCAATACGGACCTGCGGGGTTTTTGCGCTCCGTGAGCGATTTTGTCTGTTTTTCTCCGGAAACGGCGGGGCGCAGGCCGCCGGAGCTGACACTGTCAAAACTGCACAGACGGAGGGAGGGGCATCTGGCTTTTTGGACGTGAACGCTCCATAAATTTTATTGATTTATTATAAAAACTTTTTTGAAATTTGTTAAATGACGCCAGAAATTTGTTAAAACTTTGTAAAATTACCTACCGGAATTTATCGTTTTTTACCTTATCGTTTTAAATAAATGCATTCCTTCCGGGTGCCGGGACCGGCAAAATGTCAAGGAACGAACATTGACGGAAAAAGTACGGTGTGATAAATTTATGTGGAATTTCCGCACACATGTCCGTGTGTGTTGTGGAAATACAGAATTTTTAGGGGGTAGTTTAAGAAATGAAAAGATTCCTCGCACTCTTGCTCGCACTGATGATGGTGCTGTGCCTGACCGCCTGCGGCGGCGGCTCAAAGGAAGAGCCCGCAGCTGAGGGTGAAGAACCCGCTGCTGAGGCCGATTCCGGCGAAGAGGCCGCGGCTCCTTCCGACGGCGACGTCACTGTCACCATCTTCAACACCAAGTCTGAGATCAACGACGCTATGGTCCAGATGGCGGAGGAGTACTCCAACAGCCATGACGGCGTGACGGTGGAGGTCTACATGTCCAACGATACCGTTATCGCTCACATGACCACCAAGTATGCCTCCGGCGATCCGTACACCATCGCCATGGTCGACTCCAAGGATGTCTATTCCCTGGGCGAAGAGCACGCCATTGACGTGAGCGATCAGCCCTACATGAAGAACACCACCGGCGCCATCACCCTGGACGACGGCAAAGTGGCTGGCATCCCCTTCTGCGTTGAGGCCCGCGGCATGATGTACAACGCCACCGCCATCGAGGCCATCACCGGCGAGACCTTCGATCCCGCCAGTGTTGCCACGCTGGATGATTTCACCGCTCTGCTCGACAAGCTGGTGGACGGCGGCATGGAGGCCCCTGTGGGCATCATGAAAGAGGACTGGTCCCTGGCCGCCCACTATCTTGCTCAGTTCATCGAAGAGCGCGACGATGTTGACGCGTTCGTCGAGCAGCTGAAGGCCGGCGAGGTCGACCTGGCCAACGACGCCAAGTTCAATTCCCTGATGGATACCTTCGATACCCTTATGAAGTACAACTACGCCGCTTCCTCTCCCGTGGCAGCCGAGCGCGAAGTCTCCGAGCAGAAGCTGGCTGAGGGCGAGATCGCCTTCATGTTCGGCGGCAACTGGGACTGGTCCCAGATCAACGTCTTTGATTATGACGAGGGCCTGGGCATGATGCCTCTGCCTCTGAACGATGACGACGGCGCCAACACCAAGCTGGTGGGCGGCCCCGCCAAGATGCTCTTTGTTGAAGCCTCCGACGCGGTCTCCGATGCGGAGCGCACCGCTGCGCTGGACTTCCTGAACTGGCTGTTCACCGACGAGGAAGGCAACAAGTGGATCACCGAGGACTTCGCTCTGGTGCCCGCTTTCTCCAACATCAACGCTGACGCTCTTGATCCCCTGAGCCTCTCCGTCAAGGAGTACAGCGACGCCGGCAACCTGATCCCCAGCTACAACTACATGCCCGACGACCACATCACCCGTATGGGCGCCGAGATGCAGAAGTATCTGGCCGGCCAGTGCGACCGTGCCGCTCTGGCTTCCGCCATTGAGTCTTACTGGACCAGCGTGCAGTAAGCGCCTCTTTGACCCTGGCTTCCAATTGATCCAGAGGGCGCCTTGGCGCCCTCTGGACCGGTCCCCTGCATAGCAAAGAAAAGAGGAGGTATGCATCCCTATGAGAAAGAACACCATGGGCTTCAAATGTCAGCAGTATGCGATGTTTGCGGGCCTGTCCACTTTCGCGTTCGCGGCGGTGGTCATCGTACCTTTTATCTATGGTCTCTATCTGACACTGACCAGCTGGGACGGCGTTTCCAAGGATAAGCCCTTCGTGGGGCTGCTGAACTACATCACCACAGCCCATGACACCGCCTTCTGGCAGGCCCTGGGACGCACCATGGTCTACACCGTCATCGCGGTGGTGCTGGTGAACCTGGTGGCCTTCTTCCTGGCGTATCTGGTCACCAGCGGCGTGAAGGGCCAGAACTTCTTCCGGGCCGGCTTCTTCACTCCCAACCTGATCGGCGGCATCGTCCTGGGCTATGTGTGGAAGTTCGTCTTCAACCGTGCTTTTGTGGCGGTGGGCGAGGCTGTCAACGCGGGCTTCTTGTCTAGTTCGTGGCTGGCGACACCAAATGGCGCAATGGCCTGTCTGATCATCGTGTCAGTCTGGCAATACGCCGGCTATATGATGCTGATCTATGTGGCCGGCTTCATGAGCGTGCCCCATGACCTGATCGAGGCCGCCTCCATCGACGGCTGCACCTCCGGCCAGGCCACCCTGCACGTGACGGTGCCTCTGATGGTGTCCTCCTTCGTGCAGTGCCTGTTCCTGACCCTGACCCGCTGCTTCATGGTCTACGACGTGAACCTGTCCCTGACCAACGGCGAGCCTTTCGGCAGCTCCATCATGGCAGCCATGCACGTGTACCAACAGGCATTTACTTACAGAAACTACGGCACCGGCCAGGCCGAGGCTCTGGTCCTGTTCGTGGTCTGCGCCATCGTTGGCGTGACCCAGGTCTTTGTCGGTAAGAAAGCGGAGGTGTCTGCGTAATGACTGATAATGAAAAAGCCGGGCGCAAGAGAAAGATAACCCACGGCATCATGCTGGTGGTGCTGATCATCCTGTTCTTCTGCTTCATCTTCCCCTTCCTGATGGTCATCATCAACGTGTTCAAGACACGTGCTGACATCACGACCTCTCCGCTGTCCCTTGTGGGCGAACACGGATTCAGCCTTGCCAACTTCCCCAACGCCATGAAGAGCATGAACTTCTGGCCGGTGTTCGGTAACTCCGTGCTCGTTACCACGGTATCCACCGTCCTGGCTATCGCGCTCTCCTCCATGACCGCCTTCGTCATCGTCCGGAACAACTGGAAGGCCACGGCCCTGCTGTTCTCCCTGATGATCGCGTCCATGGTCATCCCCTTCCAGGTGCTGATGGTACCCCTGGTATCCCTGTACGGCGGCATCCTGGGCATGCTGAACCACCGTGCCACCCTGATCTTCATGCACGTTGGCTTCTCCCTGTCCATGGCAACATTCATGTTCCACGGCGCCATCAAGACCAACGTGCCTCTCGACCTGGAGGAGGCCGCCAACATCGACGGCTGCTCCCGCTGGCAGACCTACTGGAAGGTGGTCTTCCCCCTGCTGAAGCCCACCATCGCCACGGTCGCCATCATCGACGCCATGGGTCACTGGAACGACTACCTGCTGCCCAGCCTGGTGCTTGGCCGCAAGGAGCTGTACACCATCCCCATCGCCACCCAGGTGTTCTACGGCACCTACTCCACGGATATCGGCCTGGTCATGGCAGCCCTGCTGCTGGCCATGCTGCCCATCCTGCTGCTGTATCTCTTCCTGCAGCGCTACATCGTGGCTGGCGTCACCGCCGGTGCTGTCAAGAGCTGAGCAAAATCAAAATGTCCCTATTGGAACGGGTCTGTCCGTCATCGGCGGACGGACCCGTTTTTCCTCTCCGGGCCCCGGGCCCGGCCCTAATTCGACCGCGGCACCCGCCGCAAAGGAGCGTCTGTGATGGATAACAAGAAGATCCCTGTGCTGGACAAGAGCAAGTGGGGCTGGTGGCGGTCCGCCGTCCTCTATCAGATCTACCCCAAGAGCTTTCAGGATACCAACGGCGACGGACTGGGGGACATCCCCGGCATCATCGCACATCTGGACTATCTGCAGGAGCTGGGGATAGACGGCATCTGGCTCAGCCCGGTGTATGACTCCCCGCAGGTGGACAACGGCTACGATATATCCGATTACCGGGCCATCTGGCCGCCCCTGGGCACCATGGAGGACATGGAGACCCTCATCCGGGAGGCGGGAAAACGGGGCATCACCATCATCATGGACCTGGTGCTCAATCACTCCTCCGATAAGCACTTCTGGTTCCAGGAGGCCCTGAAGGGCCGGGATAACCCCTACCACGATTACTACGTCTGGGCCGACGGCACGCCGGACGCGCCCCCCAACGACATGCGGGCCTCCTTCGGCGGCTCCGCCTGGGAGTGGGTGCCGGAGCTGGGGCAGTATTACTTCCACCAGTTCGCCGTGGGCCAGCCGGACCTGAACTGGGAAAATCCCAAGGTCCGCCGGGAGCTGTACGACATGATCCGCTTCTGGGTGGACAAGGGCGTGGGCGGTTTCCGGCTGGACGTCATCGACCAGATCGCCAAGGAGCCCTTCCGGAAGATCACCAAAAACGGGCCCCGCCTGCACGAATTCGTGCGGGAGCTGTCCCGGGAGGCGTTCATCGAGGAGGGGCTGGTCACCGTGGGCGAGACCTGGGGCGTCACGGTGGACCAGGCCAAGCTCTACAGCGCTCCGGACGCCAGCGAGCTGAGCATGGTGTTCCAGTTCGACCACATCTGCGTGGACCGGGAACCGGGCGGCCTGTGGGGCTCCAGACCCTTCTCCCTGCCCGCGCTGAAGCGGGTCATGGAACACTGGCAAAAGGGCCTTTACGGCACGGGCTGGAACAGCCTTTTCCTGGAAAACCACGACCTGCCTCGCATCGTCTCCCGCTGGGGGGACGAGGGCCAATACCGGGTACAGTCCGCCAAGATGCTGGCGACCATGCTCCACGGCATGGCAGGTACGCCCTATATCTACCAGGGGGAGGAACTGGGCATGACCAACCCTCCGCTGACCCTGGAGGAGATCGTGGATGTGGGCGCCATCAACGACTACCAGGAGCGGCTGGCGGAGGGGTGGAGCCCCGAGCAGGCCATGCGCTACCTGCACGCCTGGTGCCGGGACAATGCCCGCACCCCCATGCAGTGGACGGCGGGGGAGAACGCCGGCTTCTCTACGGCCAAGCCCTGGCTGCCCGTCGACCCCAATCACACCCGGGTCAATGCACAGGCGGCCCTGGCCGACCCGGATTCCGTTTTTTACCATTACAAAAAGCTCATCGCCCTGCGCAAGGGTCTGAACGTGTTCCGGGACGGGACCTTCACCTTGCTGGAGCCGGAGGATGAGAAACTGTTCGTCTACACCCGGGATACGGACAGGGAGCATCTGCTGGTGGTCTGCAACTTCACCGCAGACGCCGTTGCCTGGCAGAGGCCGGCGGCCTTCGTGGACGCGGAGCTGCTCCTGTCCAACTACGGCGCGCCCCAGGCGGCCCTTCGGCCCTATGAGGCGCAGATGTTCTATCTGGAAGATCGGGAGGCGTGAGCTGCGTGTCTCCGGGGCCCGGGTCCTGCCCGGGAGCCCGGCGGCATCCGGCTGCCACAGTTTTGAGCAGAGGAGGAAAAGGATATGGACCATGTGCCCCACGGCGCGGAGGTATGGAGCGAGCAGGTGGTGATCCCCACCTATGGCGTCGGTCAGCCGGAGAAGAATCCGATGTTCCTGGAGAAGCGGGTCTATCAGGGCAGCAGCGGAAAGGTGTACCCATACCCCGTGATCGACAAGATCCTCGACGAGAAGGAGGACAAGACCTATACGGCCCTGTGGCTGGAGAACGATTACCTCCGGGTCATGATCCTGCCGGAGCTGGGGGGCCGTATCCAGCGGGCGTACGACAAGACGAACGGCTATGATTTTGTCTACTACAACGAGGTCATCAAGCCCGCCCTGGTGGGGCTGCTGGGGCCGTGGATCAGCGGCGGCATCGAATTCAACTGGCCCCAGCATCACCGGCCCACCACTTTCCTGCCCACGGACTGGCGCATCCTGGAAAACCCGGACGGCAGCAAGACGGTGGAGTGCAGCGAGGTGGACCAGATGTACGGCACCAAGGGCAAGCTCTCCTATACCCTCTACCCCGACAGGGCGTATATCGAGCTTCGCGGCCAGCTCTACAACCGGACCAATCTGCCCCAGACCTTCCTGTGGTGGGCCAACCCCGCCGTGGCGGTGAACGAGCACACCCAGTCCATCTTTCCGCCGGACGTGAACGCGGTGTTTGACCACGGCAAGCGGGATGTGAGCAGCTTTCCCATCGCCACCGGCGTCTATTACAAGCACGATTACGGCGCGGGGGTGGATATATCCCGGTACAAGAACATCCCGGTCCCCACCAGCTATATGTGCGCCCGCTCCGACTATGATTTTGTGGGCGGCTACGACTACGGCGTGGGGGCGGGCCTGCTCCATGTGGCGGACCATCACATCAGCCCCGGCAAGAAGCAGTGGACCTGGGGCTGCGGGGATTTTGGCCGGGCGTGGGACCGGAACCTGACGGACGCCAACGGCCCTTATATTGAGCTGATGACCGGCGTATACTGCGACAACCAGCCGGATTTCACCTGGCTCAAGCCCTTTGAGGAGAAGGTCTTCACCCAGTATTTCCTGCCCTATAAGGCTGTCGGCGCCGTCAAGAACGCCAGCCGGGAGGCGGTGGTGGGCCTGCAGGTGCACGGGGGCCGGGCGGAGATCACCGTCTATGCCACCGCCAGATATGAACAGGCGCGGGTGGTGCTGACCGCGGCGGGGGAGACGGTGTATGAGCATGTGGGGACCCTCAGTCCCACGGATGTGCTCCAGGCGGAGGTGGCCGTGGAGGCGGACGAGACGGCCCTGACCCTGGCCGTGTTCGACAGGAGCGGCCGGAAACTGCTGGACTACACGCCCCGGGCAAAGCAGATCGAGCCGCTCCCTGACCCCATGCCTCCCGCCGGGCCGCCGGAGCAGATCGCCACCGCGGAGGAGCTCTATCTCACGGGGCTTCACATCGAGCAGTACCGCCACGCCACCTACCTGCCCGACCCGTACTATCTGGAGGCGCTGAAGCGGGACAGCGGGGATATCCGCGCCAATACCGCCTATGGCCGGCTGCTCCTGCGCCGGGGCCGGTTCGCGGACAGCGAGAGATACTTCCGCGCGGCCATCGCCAGGATGACCGAACGCGACCCGAACCCATACAACAGCGAGGCGTACACGGCCCTGGGGCTGAGCCTGCTGTATCAGGACAGATCGGACGAGGCGTACGACGCCTTTTATAAGGCCTCCTGGACCGGGGAGGAACAGGAGCTGAGCTTCTATTATCTGGCCGCCATCGACGCCCGGCGGGGACAGTATGACCTGGCGCTGGAGCACATCGACCGCAGCCTGGTGAAGAACGGCCACAGCCTGAAGAGCCGGGCCCTGCGGGGGCTGATCCTGGAGAGCCTGGGCCGAAAGGCGGAGGCGGACGCCTGGTTCGGGGAGGACCTCCGGCTGGACGCGTTCGACTATGTCTCCGGCCTGGAGCTGGACCGGGCGCGGACGCTTGCCCTGATGGGGAGCCGGCCCAGCAGCTTTTTGGAGTGCGCCATCGACTATGCCGAGGCGGGCTATTACGAAAAGGCAGCCGAGGCTGCCGGACTGTGCCCGGTGGAGCACCCGATGCTGGCATATCATCGGGCATACTATGCCGCGCGCTTTGACCCGGCGCTGTCGGAGGCCGCGCTGGACGCTGCCGCCGCCCAGGACAGCGCGTACTGTTTCCCCAACAAATTGGAGGACATCCCTGTGCTGCGCTGGACCATGGAGAAGCGCCCCGCCGACAGCAAGGCGCCCTATTACCTGGGGTGCCTGCTGTATGACCGCCGCCGGTATGAGGAGGCAGTCTCCTGCTGGGAGCAGAGTGCCGCCCGGAACGACGGCTTTCCCACCGTCTGGCGCAACCTGGCGCTGGCATATTTCAACCAGTCCCATGCGCCGGAAAAGGCCCTGGCGTGCATGGAGCGGGCCTATGCCCTGGACGGAGAGGACGCCCGGGTGCTGCTGGAGCTGGACCAGCTCTATCACAAGCTGGGCAGGCCGGTCCGGGAGCGGTTCGCCTTCCTGGATGCCCGCCGGGATGTGGCTTTCCGCCGGGATGACCTGTACGTGGAATATGTGACGCTGCTCAACGATATGGGGCGGTATCAGGACGCCTATGCGCGCATCATGGCCCACAAATTCCATCCCTGGGAGGGCGGCGAGGGAAAGGTGACGACCCAGTATGCCGTGGCGCTGACCCAGCTGGCCCGGCAGGCGCTGGCCGCCGGGGACGCCGCCGGTGCCCGGGAGCTGCTGACACAGGCGCTGGTGTTCCCCCATGACCTGGGCGAGGGCAAGCTGGAGGGAGCAAAGGACAACAACATCTATTATTACCTGGGGCTGGCCCAGCGGGCCTTGGGAGACGAGAGCGCCGCGCGGACCTGCCTGGAGCGGGCCGCGGCGGGGGACGAAGAGCCGGCGGGGATGATGTATTATAACGATCAGCCCGCGGACCTCATCTTCTACCAGGGCCTGGCCAACCGGGCCCTGGGCCGGGAGGAGCGGGCCGCCTCCCGCTTCCATAAGCTGGTGAGCTATGGGGAGAAGCACTATTATGACCGGGTGAAGATCGACTATTTCGCGGTCTCGCTGCCGGACCTGCAGCTGTTCGACGAGGACCTGAGCCTGCGCAGCCGGGCCCACTGTGAGTACCTCATCGGTCTGGGAAGCATGGGCCTGGGAGACATGGCCCGGGCCAGGAAGTGTCTGGATGCCGTCCTGGCCATCGACTGCGCCCATCAGGGGGCGCTCCTGCACCGGCTGCTGCTCCCGGACTGAGCGCCGCTCTGGAGATCACGAAAATTAAAATAGGTATCCGGGCAGACGGAAGTCTGCCCGGATACCTGTGTTTTGTCCTCCGCTTCCAGCGGCTCACCAATCAATGGCGCAGGGGGTGGCGATATCCTCCATGACGTTCGTGAAGCACAGCGTGCCGTCTGGCCGGCGCCGGCAGAGAAGGGAGGGCTCGGTCAGCTCCGGGATGTCGTCCACCGCGCCGGCGGCAAAGGCGCGCATCTTTTCCTCCGCGGTGGAGAGGCGCGCGGCGACGCCGCCCAGCCGGACGTCGATCACCTCAAAGCCGTTGGGCTTGTTGGTGCTCTCCCACAGCTGCCGCCAGATGAGCCGCAGTGCCTCGACGGCCTGGATGGCGGCGGGCAGTCCCTCCGCCAGCGCCCCGGCCCGCTCCCGGTCGCCCTGACGGACGGCCTGGGCGGCGCCCTCGTGCCAGGCGCATTTGAGAGCGAGGGCATGGGCCATGGCCGCATAGTGGTCGAACAGCAGCCGGTAATCGGGATTTTCCCGGGCATGCCGGGCAAAGAGGGTGACCAGGCGGGCGTAGTGCTCCGCCAGCCGCAGCCCGGCGGTGTCTGCCTCGAACAGCTCTACCAGCGGGTCCTGATAGAGCATGAATTTGCAGGCGTTCACCGGGCTGCCGGGATGGGAGGCCATGCCCGGCGCCGCGTTCATCAGACCAAGGTCGAAGAACGCCTGGGCGCTTGCCCCGCAGCAGCGGCGGAACCGGCTGCCCAGAGATGCCTCGTCATATACGCCCGTATAGGTCATCTCCCCGTAAAGCTGCATGCCCGGCAGGGCGGTGAGCAGGTCGGTCTCGGCGCCGTTGTCGCCCCAGGCGGTGGCGATCACCGTGTCAACACCGGCCTTGATGCAGGCCGCAAGCCCCGCCGCGCTGGTCTCGATGGCCATGGGATAGGCCGGCGCCGGACCGGCCCAGGTCCAGAGCCCGCCGGCAAAGGCGATGGGCACTCCGAAGGAGGCGTGCTTTTTCAGCACTTGGGCATACTCCTCCTCCCGGTCGTGGTAGTAATCCCAGTAGACCAGGGTGACCCGCTTGTCCACCGCCGCGACGGCCTGGGCCGACGGCGCGTCCCCGATGTCATAGCCGCCGCCTTGCCGGCCTCCGCCGTCCAGATGGAAGTACATATCGCTCCACATCATGGGCGCGAGCCCGTACCGATCCGTGATATCCAGCACCCGGCGCAGGTGGCGGCCAATGATGCTGCGGGGGTCCTCATAGCCGAAGCGGATCAGGTGCTCCCCCGTGCCGAAGCCGTAAGCCTCGTCCATGCCGATGTGGATGCGCCGGGACCGGAAGGGCGCGCTGGCGGCCCGGACCATCTGGTCGATGAACTCGTATGTCTCGTCCAGGTCGGCCAGCAGCACCTCGGCGTTGTCCCGCAGGTGGTCCATGGCCGGCCAGTGCAGGGCCCGCTTCAGGTGGCCCAGCGTCTGGATGCAGGGACACAGCTCGATGCCCAGCATGTGCCCGTAATCGTCCAGGGACTTCAACTCGTCATAGGTATACCGGCCGCGCTTATAGCCAAAGAAGGGCCGCTCCGGGACCTCGTAGGTGTCCTCGGTGTACAGCATGGCCAGGTTGAGCCCCATCAGCGCCATCTTCCGCAGGAAAAACCGGACGGCGTCCGGCTTCAGCACCGCGTTGCGGGAGCAGTCGAACATGACGCCGGCGGTCTTGAATCGGGGCGTCTCCCGGATGCGGCAGGGGGACAGGGGGCGGGGGATGAGGCTGAGGGCCCGGTAAAACTGCACCGGCTCCGCCCAGGTGATGCGCACGGACACGCCGTCGCTGTCCACGGCAAGGCTGTCGCCCTGTTCGCAGGCGACCTCCAGGCCCCTGTCCGCCGGGACGAAGCCCAGGTCCGGCGCCAGGGCCTCCAGGGCCTCCCGCCACTGCTCCGGCGGCGCCCCGGTCACATGTATCCTTTCCTTGCTGGTCATGGTCTGCCTCCTTTTCTGGTATATGATGTTATTGTATAGAAAAAACCGGGAAACCACAATCCTTTTTTGTCCTCCGGCGCATTTTCGCCGGGAGGCGGCTGCCTTGCAATCCCCGGGGAAAGTTGGTATACTAACGGGGATATCGCAACGAAAGGGAGCGGGGTACAGTGGCTGCATATGAGGATATTTTGTGTGCCCAGAGCGTGAACCGGAGGATACCCGGCCATGTGCGGGTGATCCAATGGATGCTGTATGGGGCGGTGGCAGTCTTTACCGTGGCCGGGGCCATGGGAGGATTTTTGTGGCTGTTCCCCGCCCTGGGGACCCTGTTCGGGTCCTGGTATTACATGGGCACGGCCCGGGTGACATATGAATACCGGCTGGAGGGGGCGCAGTTCACCGTGGAGCGGGTCAGCGGCCTGAAGTCCAGACGGAAGGTCGTGCGCTTCGGCGAGTTCGACATGACGAAGCTGATCGCCATGGCCCCGGAGGGGTCGGCGGCCCTGGACGAGGCGGAGAAGGCGTCCCTGAACGCCGGGTCCAAGCGCATCACCTACGACATCTCCGCCCATGACCCGGACAATATCTGCTCTGTCATGTACCTGACCGGCGTGGGCCCGGAACAGGGCCGGCCTTTGAAGGTGATCTTCCAGCCCAGCCCGGAGATGCGGGACTGCATCGCCAGGATCGCGCCGGACCGGGTCGCCGGCTACGAGAAACAATGAGCGCTGCCGGGACGGAACCGGGGAGACGGGGGGGTATTTATGTCTCGGACGCCGCCAGCAACGTCGACCCCAACCGGGAACAGCGGGACTATGTGCTGGACGGGGAATCCCCGCTGGTGGGGCTGATCGACAACAAGTGGTATCCCCCCTATGTGGAAGACAGGAGCCACTACCACAACTGCCTGGAGCTGGGCCTGTGCGTCGCGGGCAACGGCAGGATAGAACTGGGCCGCCGGGTCTGGGACTTCGGTCCCGGCGCCATCGTGGCCGCCGGCAGGGGCTTCCACCACCGGCAGGCAAACACCGGCTGGCCTGTGACCCACTGGCGGTATGTGCTCATCGACGAGGACGTTCTCCTGCGGGAGGCCCCCGACCGGCACCGGCCGTCCCTGCGGCGTCTGTTCGACGCCACACGGCAGGTGGGCCTGTACTTCGCCCCGGGAGAGGAGAGCGAAGAGCTCCGCTTCGTGTTCCAGTCCCTGTTTGATACCTATGAGCGCCGGGGGGAGATCGCCCGGATGGAGCTGGAGGCCATGGTCTTTCTGCTGAGCTGCGTCATGGCCCGGTCTTTGAACTCCGCCATGGCCGGCACCGCCCCGGACACCCCCTCCCGCCGCCCGGTGGAGCCGGCGCTCCGGTATGTGTCGGAGAACTACATGCGGGAACTGCGGGTGGAGGAGCTGGCCGCCAGCTGCGCCATGAGCGTGAGCTACTTCCGCAAGGTGTTCGAGCGCACCATGGGCATGGCCCCCATGGAGTACGTCAACCGCTACCGCATCAACCGCTCCCTCAACCTGCTCCGGTCCGGCAACGACACCGTGCTGCAGGTCGCGGTGCAGACCGGTTTTTCCTCCGTGGCCACCTTCAACCGCAACTTCCGCCGCTATGTGGGCGATTCCCCCGCCCAGTGGCGCAAGAGCGCGCATATCTGAACTTGTCCCGGGCGCGGCGTCTGCCGCGCCCGGGAGCTTTTGCCGCCCGGGAGGGCGGCAAAAGCTTTGTATAATATTTCTAATTGGTAATATAGGAAAATTGCCCTAAAATGGAGACGTTTTTTTGCCATTGCTGTTGAATACGGCTGAAAGAGAATCGAATTTGCGCATAACAGGAGCGTTGGTGAGCGTTCTGAAAAGCTGTGCTGTGGTAATATTGTGATACCACATATCGGACGGCGCGAAGTGCCTCCGATAACATATTTTAAGGAGGATACATATGAAAAAGCTCATTGCCATGCTGCTTGCTCTGGTCATGGTCCTGTCCCTTGGCGCGGTCGCGTTTGCCGACGGCGATCAGGCCGACGGCAAGCTGACCATCTGGTGCTGGGACCAGACCTTCAATATCGCCGCGATGGAGAAGGCCAAGGAGATGTACCAGGCGGAGCATCCTGATGTGGAGATCGACATCGAGGAAGTCCTGTCCGAGGACATCGAGTCCCGTGTCATCGCCTCCAACGGCGACACCTCCAC
>CANRNU010000017.1 GCA_947632005.1 uncultured Oscillospiraceae bacterium
TTTACCTTCTTGCGGATTCTCTTCCTTTCGCCCATTTCCCTTAATTCAGGCTTGACATCTAATAGTTAGTCTTTCACATTTCGTTAGGTACCTTGAGCATTTTATACCACACCCGTTTTTGTTTGTCAAGGTACCTTTATAATTTTTTTGAAAAAATTTTTCCTCCCGCCCCGGGACCGGGGGCCGGAGGCATTTTGCTGTTGAAAAATTGCTTAAAATCCGTTATAGTATGGGGTAATGAGCCGTCGTTTTCTGTCTTATCCTGTCGGAGTTCACAAGCAAAGCACATCACGAGAGGGAGATCCCATGCCCCAAGCAGCAAATCCTTATACCCTGGGAATCGACATCGGTTCCACCACTGTCAAGATCGCCATATTGCGGCCGGAAGACCGCGATATGGTCTTTTCCGATTATGAGCGCCACCACGCCAACATCCAGCAGACGCTGTCCGGGCTCCTGCGGAAGGCGGAGCGCGCGCTGGGCGACATAGAGCTCGCGCCCGTCATTACCGGCTCCGGCGGTCTGACGCTGGCAGGGCTCCTGGACATCCCCTTCACCCAGGAAGTGGTGGCCGTCGCAACGAGTCTGCGGGCCTATGCGCCCCAGACGGATGTGGCCATCGAGCTGGGCGGCGAGGACGCCAAGATCATCTATTTCACCGGCGGCATCGACCAGCGGATGAATGGCATCTGCGCCGGCGGCACCGGTTCCTTCATCGACCAGATGGCCGCCCTGCTGCAGACAGACGCTGCGGGGCTGAACGCCTATGCCGCCCATTACAAGGCCATCTACCCCATCGCCGCCCGGTGCGGCGTGTTCGCCAAGAGCGACATCCAGCCCCTCATCAACGATGGCGCCACCCGGGAGGACCTGGCGGCGTCCATCTTCCAGGCGGTGGTCAATCAGACCATCAGCGGTCTGGCCTGCGGCAAGCCCATCCGGGGCAACGTCGCCTTTCTGGGCGGACCGCTGCACTTTTTGCCGGAGCTGAAAAACGCCTTCGTCCGCACCCTGCACCTGACGGCGGAGCAGACCATCGCCCCGGAAAACGCCCACCTGTTCGCCGCCGTCGGCGCGGCCATGACGGCGGGCGCAGATGCCCACGCCCGTCCCCTCTCCGTCCTGCGGAGCACGCTGGAGGCGGAAAAGCGGGTGCGCTTTGAGATTAAGCGCATGGAGCCGCTGTTCACCTCCCGGGAGGAGTACGAGGCCTTCCGGGCCCGGCACAGCCGTCACAAGGTCCGCACGGGAAAGCTGACCTCCTACCGGGGAAACTGCTTCCTGGGCATCGACGCCGGGTCCACCACCACCAAGGCGGCCCTGGTGGGGGACGACGGGAGCCTCCTGTACTCCTTCTACAGCAACAACAACGGCAGCCCCCTGGCCACGGCCATCCGGGCCCTGGGGGAGATCCGGGAACAGCTGCCTGCCACGGCCCGCATCGTCTACTCCTGCGCCACCGGCTACGGTGAAGCACTCATCAAGGCCGCCTTCATGCTGGATGAGGGCGAGGTGGAGACCATCGCCCACTACACCGCCGCCAGCTTTTTTGACCCGGAGGTGGACTGTATCCTGGACATCGGCGGGCAGGACATGAAATGCATCCGCATCCGGGACCGGGCGGTGGACAGCGTCCAGCTGAACGAGGCCTGCTCCTCCGGCTGCGGCTCGTTCATCGAGACCTTTGCCGTATCGATGGGCTATACCGCCCCGGAATTTGCCCAAGAGGCGCTGTTCGCCGAAAACCCCATCGATCTGGGCACCCGCTGCACCGTGTTCATGAACTCCAACGTGAAGCAGGCCCAGAAAGAAGGCGCGCCCGTATCCGACATCTCCGCGGGGCTGGCCTATTCCGTCATCAAGAACGCCCTTTACAAGGTCATGAAGATCGCGGGGCCGGAGGACCTGGGCGCCCACACGGTGGTCCAGGGGGGCACGTTCTACAACGACGCGGTGCTGCGCAGCTTTGAGCGCATCAGCGGCTGCGAGGCGGTGCGGCCGGACATCGCCGGCATCATGGGCGCCTTTGGGGCGGCCCTGATCGCCCGGGACCGCTGGCAGTGGAAGAAGACCTCCATGATGAGTCTGGACGACATCGCGGCCCTGCACTACGACACCCGCATGACCCGCTGCCAGGGCTGCGTGAACCACTGCATGCTCACCGTCAACATCTTCGACGGCGGCCGCCGCCGCTACATATCCGGCAACCGGTGCGAGCGTGGTCTGGGCGGAGATAGAAAGCCCGGCGACGCCATCCCGAACCTGTTCGCCTATAAGCTCCGGCGGGTGTTCGACTATCGGCCCCTGCCTCCGGAAAAGGCGCCCCGGGGCACGGTGGGCATCCCCCGGGTGCTCAACATGTATGAGAATTACCCGTTCTGGGCCACCTTCTTCCGGGAGCTGGGCTACCGGGTGCTGCTCTCTCCCCAGTCCAGCCGGCAGATCTACGAACTGGGCATTGAGTCCATCCCCAGCGAGTCGGAGTGCTATCCGGCAAAGCTGGCCCACGGTCATGTGCAGTGGCTGCTGCAGCAGGGGGTGAAGTTCATCTTCTACCCCTGCCTGCCCTATGAGCGCAACGAGACCCCGGACGCCAACAACCACTACAACTGCCCCATCGTCACCTCCTATCCGGAGAACATCAAAAACAACGTGGAGGAGCTGGCGGACCCCTCCATCCTGTTCCTGCACCCATTTTTGCCCTTCGACGACGGCAACGTCCTGGCCCGGCAGCTCATCCGGGAGCTGAGCGGCCCTCTCTCCATTCCGGTGGACGACATCATCGAGGCCACCCACAAGGCATGGGCCGAGCTGGAACGCGCCCGCCGGGACATCCAGCATCAGGGCGAGGAGACCCTGCGCTATATGGACCTGACCGGCCGCCGGGGCATCGTACTGGCGGGCCGGCCCTACCACATCGACCCGGAGATCAACCACGGCATCCCGGAAATGATCGCCTCTTACGGCCTGTGTGTGCTGACGGAGGACTCCGTGTCCCATCTGGCGGAACCGGACCGGCCCCTGATCGCGGTGGACCAGTGGATGTACCACTCCCGCCTGTACCGGGCGGCGGAGCTGGTGAAGAGCCGAAACGACCTGGACCTGGTACAGCTCAACTCCTTCGGCTGCGGCCTGGACGCCATCACCACCGACCAGGTCAGCGATATCCTGACCCGCTCCGGCAAGCTCTATACCGTGCTGAAGATCGACGAGATGAACAACCTGGGGGCAGCCCGCATCCGCATCCGCTCGCTGATCGCCGCCCTGCGCCTGCGGGAGAAGAGCCCCGTGCCCCGGCATGTGGTCTCCTCCGGCTACCACCGGGCCGAGTTCACCCAACAGATGAAGCAGGAGGGCTATACCATCCTGTGTCCCCAGATGTCCCCCATCCACTTCACCATGATCAAGGCCGCCATCGGCTCCTTCGGCTACAACATCGAGCTGCTGGACAGCCCCCGCCAGAGCGCCGTGGATGTGGGCCTGAAATACGTCAACAACGACGCCTGCTATCCCTCCATGCTGGTGGTGGGCCAGGTGATGGAGGCGCTACTGTCCGGCCGGTACGACCCCCACCGGACCGCCGTGTTCATCACCCAGACCGGCGGCGGCTGCCGGGCCACCAACTACATCGGCTTCATCCGCCGGGCCCTGGAAAAAGCCGGCATGGGCCAGGTTCCCGTCATCTCCGTCAGCGTCCAGGGGCTGGAATCCAACGGGGGCTTTCACATCACCCCCGCCATGCTCATCAAGGCCCTGCAGGCCATCGTCTACGGGGACCTGTTCATGCGGGTGCTGTATCGCATGCGCCCCTATGAGCTCACCCCCGGCTCCGCCGACGCCCTACACCAGAAGTGGGAGCAGACGTGCATCGAGGCGCTGAAGGCCCCCCTCTCCATGGGCCGGTTCAACAAAAACGTGGAGGGCATCGTCCGGGAATTCGACGCGCTTCCCATCCGGGAGGACCGCACAAAGCCCCGGGTGGGCGTCGTGGGCGAGATCCTGGTAAAGTTCGACCCGGAGGCCAACAACCACCTGGTAGAGCTGCTGGAGAGCGAGGGCGCAGAGGCAGTCGTGCCCGATCTGATGGACTTTCTGCTGTACTGCTTTTACAACACCAACTTCAAGGCCGAACACTTGGGCGGCAAAGCCCGGACGGCACGGCTGTTCAACCTGGGCATCGACGCCTGCGAGCACTTCCGGCGCCACGCCCGGCGCGCTTTGGAGCAAAGCCGCCACTTCAGCCATCTGTCCACCATCGGCGAGCTGGCGGGCTACGCCCGGGACTATGTATCCCTGGGCAATCAGACCGGCGAGGGATGGTTCCTCACCGGGGAGATGCTGGAGCTCATCCACAGCGGCACCACCAACATCATCTGTACCCAGCCCTTTGCCTGCCTGCCCAACCACATCGTGGGAAAGGGCGTCATCAAGCAGCTGCGGGCCAGCTATCCGGACGCCAACATCATCGCCGTGGACTATGACCCCGGCGCCAGCGAGGTCAACCAGCTCAACCGCATCAAGCTCATGCTGGCCTCCGCCCAGCAGAAGCTGTGAGCCGTCCACACACCCGGCGGCACAAAACTGTTTGGAAAGGAACAAGATCCATATGCAGGTAGCAGGGATAAAGGGACATCTGGAATCGACCGTCACGGAGGCCGACACCGCGAAGGCCATGGGCAGCGGCGAGCTGGAGGTGTTTGCCACCCCGGCCATGCTCGCGCTGATCGAGCAGACAGCCTGGCGGAGCGTGGCCCCGGCCCTGGCCCCGGGCGAGGGGACCGTGGGCACAAAACTGGACGTCACCCACACCGCGGCCACGCCGGTGGGCATGAAGGTCCGCTGTGAGACCGAGCTCATCCAGGCTGACCGCCGGCGGCTGGTCTTCCGGGCCCAGGTATTCGATGAGACGGGGCTGATCGGCGAGGGGACCCATGAGCGGTTCATCGTGCAAAACGAGCGGTTTTTCCAAAAAGCCCAGGCAAAACGGGCCTGACCGCCGCCATATCCCCGCACCTTCCAAACCATCCGGAAGTCGTCCCGAGCCCGGCAGACGCCCGGCAGGGATAAATTTTATGTAAACCTTATCTGCGCTCGGAAAGAGCGCAGCAGACGACAGGAGCCGGTCCCGGCCCCTGTCGTTTTTTGCCCCCGGCGCAAAGACCTCCCCTGGGGCCGAGACACCGCAAAAATTTTTCGGAATTTCTGTCTGTCAGGGGCCGCAAAGTTTGACAAAACAACCCATAATCAGGTATAATTTTAAAGAATCGGGTCGTCTACAGAAAAGAGGTTGCAGCATGACACCGGACGGGGAAAACTATTCTGACAGCGACATCTCGGAATACAGCGATTTTTCAGCGGTTTGGGAGGCTCTGGAGCGCCGTGCCGACGCCGAGGCGCGCCAGTCCCGAAACGCGGACAGGGAGGTCCGCCCTCAGCGGGGGGATGCGGCTTCCCATACCCGGCAGCGCCAGACGGCCGGTCGCCATGCGACCCAGGCCCACAGCGCGGAACGGCGGCATTCCCCGCCGGAGCGGATCACCGCAGCGCCGCCCCCGCAGTCAGGCCGCCGCCCGGTCAGCAGAAAAAGGCGGCGCAGGAAGATCACGATCTTTCTCGTCCTGGCCGTTCTCCTCAGCGCGGGTTTCATCGCGTTCAACGTGGTGGTTTCCGGCGTTGAGGGCTTCCAGGTAGCCTCCCTCACCCCGGATCAGCAGATGCTCTCCTGGGAGGCAAATCGGCGCGCGGACGGCTACGACATCTATACCGGCGACGGAACGCTTCTCGCGGAGATCGGTGCGGACGCCGGCACCCAGTACGTCGTGACCGGCCTGCAGGGCGGCACGCGGTACACCTACACCATCGCCGCCGTGAGGAACTTTCTCGGAAAGCATTCCGGCAAGGCCGTCGAGTGCTCCGCGTATACCCTGCCGGAGGCCGTGAACGGCCTGACCGCGACGAATTCCGGCACAGGCGCGCTTCTCAGCTGGGAGAACAGCAGCGCCAGCGGCTATGAAGTGCAATACATCGACGTGTCCGGCGAGACGAAAACAGTGGAGGCGCAAACGACCGATGCCGAAGGACTCAACATTCCCGACCTGCAGGAGGGCACCCAGTACACGTTCCAGATCCGCGGCTTTGTACAGGACGGCGAGTCCCGCATCTATTCCGAGTGGCGCTCTGCCGAGCCGCTCCTGTCGATACACACAGCGGACATGACCGGGGTCGATATCACAAAGCCCATGGTCGCCCTCACCTTCGACGACGGTCCGGATTATGTCGACTATACCGAGCGGATCCTCGATATTCTGAAGGAGTATGGCGGACATGCCTCGTTCTTCCAGGAGGGAGCGAGCGCGGCGGACCTTCCCGAAAAGATCACCCGCATCGTGAACGAGGGGCACCAGATCGCCTGCCACACCTATGACCACTCCCATTACGGTACGGACGTCACGGCGGAAGACATCCTCAAGGCCGACGACCTGATCGAGCAGGCGTGCGGCCAGAGGCCCAGCGCGTTCCGCTCGCCGGGCGGCATGACCACAGACCTGATCCGGGAGGTCTGCGTGTCCGAAAATATGCCGATCTTCTACTGGAGCATCGACACGGAGGACTGGAAATCCCGGGACGCCGACGCCGTATGTGACGTAGTCATGAACAACGTCTCGGACGGTGACATCATCCTGATGCACAACGTCTATGAATCCACCGTGCAGGCTGTGGAGCGCATCGTGCCGTTCCTGGTGGACAAGGGATATCAGCTCGTCACGGTCAGCCAGCTCGTACAGGCAAAGACCGGCAATCCGCCTGTGCCCGGCGTACAGTACTACACCGCGACAGAGACGGACTGACCTCTGTCCCCCGGCAAAAGCAGAGGGACCGAACAGGAGGCCCCGATGGGAAACGTCACGTTTTTGGTCAAACCCGCGTCCGGCCTGTGCGACATGCGATGCCGGTACTGCTTTTATGAGGACGTGTCCGACAACCGGCAGGTCAAGAGCCTGGGCCTGATGCGCACAGACACGGCGGAGGCCCTTATCCGCGCAGGTTTTTCCTACGCAGGCCCCGGCGGCAGCGTCCACTTCCTGTTTCAGGGCGGCGAGCCCACCCTGGCGGGCCTCGCCTTTTACCGGGACTTCCTCAGCGCTGCCCGGGCGGCCTGTCCTGCCGGAACGGATGTGTCCTTTGCCATCCAGACCAACGGCCAATCCCTGGACAGGGACTGGGCCCGATCGTTCCGGGAAAACGGCTTTCTGGTGGGTCTGTCCCTGGACGGGACCCGAACGCTCCACGACCGCTTCCGCCGGGACGCCGCCGGAGACGGGACCTGGGCCCGGACCGTCCAGGCCCTGGAACTGCTGACAGACGAAGGCGTGGAGACGAACCTCCTGTGCGTGGTCACCGGCGACGCCGCCAAGGCGCCCCGGCAAGTCTGGCAGTCCCTGCGAAAGCTGGGCGATCACCCCCTGCAGTTCATCCCCTGCCTGGACCCCCTGGAGACGCCCCGGGGCAGTATGCCCTGGTCTCTGACGCCGGAGGCATACGGCGGGTTTTTGAAGGGCCTTTTCGACTGCTGGTTCCAGGAGCTGTCCCGCGGCACATACGTCAGCGTCCGCTTCTTTGATGACCTTCTGCGGCTCATGGCGGGCATGGCTCCCGGCTCCTGCGCCGCCTCTGGCCGCTGCGGCGGGTATCTGGCGGTGGAGGCGGACGGCAGCCTCTATCCCTGTGATTTTTACGTTCTGGACCGGTGGCGCATCGGCTCCATCCGGGAGATGACCGTGTCTGAGGCCCTGAACTCAGCCGTGATGGAACGATTTCTGGCCGAGGGGGCCCAGCGGCCTGCGGCCTGCGGTGGGTGCCCTTACGCCCTCCTGTGCCGGGGCGGCTGCCGCCGGGACTTTACCGAGGGCCCGGCAGGCCGGTCGAACTATTACTGCCCCTCCCTGCTGGCCTTTTTCCCCTATGTCCTGCCCCGGCTCCGGGCCGCGGCCCGAAGCCTGTTTGGCTGATTTTTCAGGCAAAAACCGCCTCTCCCCACGGAGAGGCGGTTTTGTCGCCCGTCACAGCGTCTGTATCGAGTTGCCAACGTATATCTTCGGCTTCATCACATGGGAATAACCCCTGTCCTCGCAGTCCCGTCGGTCGATCATCCGAAGGAGCCTTGTGGCAACCTGCCGGCCCATCTCATAGCCCTGATAGACCGAGCAGGTGATGCCGGCAGCCTCCCAATCGCCGCCGGAGTAGTCGAAGCAGACCAGGGAGCAGTCCTCCGGCACCCGCCGGTCCATCCGGTCCAGGGCCTTCCGGACCAGCCGGTAGATGATGGCGTTGCAGCACACCACCGCCGTGCACCGGGGGATGCCCTTCAAAAACCGCTCGATGGTGCGCACAAAGCTCTCGTCATGAGCCTCGTTGGAGATGCACCACTTGATGTAATCGTCCTGATACTCCACCCCATGGCGCTGGAGGGCCGCGGTCATGCCCTGGAATTTTTCGATGCTCTGATAGTTGTCATAGACGAAGATGCCCGCAATGTGGCGGTGCCCCGCGGCCACCAGCAGGTCTATGAGCTCGCCGGCACACTGCCGGTCGTTGACGATGACCCGGGGATAACGGAGGTCCTTGTAATAGTTGTTGTAGAACACCACCGGGATATGCCGCCGGTATAGCTCCTGGTAGCAGTCCAGATTGGGGTTGAGAAGGCTCGCCTTCACGCCGTCCACGATAAAGCCGCTGAAGTTCTGATGGACCACGGTCTGCAGACACCGGCGCTCATTGGCGAATTTGTTGTCCGTGAGAAACACGCTCAGGTCGGCCTGGCTCTCCGCCAGCACGCTTTTGACGCCCTCGATGAGGGCGGAATTGGCGTCGGCGTCCTGTCCCTGGAGGATGAGTCCGATGTGCCTGGGCGCGCTGCCGGCGCTCATTTCCCGGGACAGGGCCAGTTCCTTGTTGAAGTAGGTACCGCTACCCCTGATCTTATACACGACCCCGTCCTGCACCAGGCGGTCAAAGGCCGCCCGCACCGTCTCCCGGCTGACCGAGAGACGGCGCCGCAGGGCGTTTTCCGAGGGCAGCTTCTGACTGCCGGCGAATTTGTTCTCGTCGATGTAGGCCAGCAGCCAGCGATAGACCTGCTCCGTTTTCTTCTCGGAGGCCACGGCCGTTCAATCGGTGATCGCGGGCCGGACGCCCTCCGCCCGTTCGATCCAGGCCAGCAGCTTTTCCCGCAGCATGGCCTTGGCCCCGGCATAGGCCGGGTCGGCGACCAGGTTGTTCAGCTGCCAGGGGTCCGCCTGCAGGTCATACAGGAAGTCGTCGGCATACACATCCGCCGCTGCCGCCTCGCCGCCGTTGACGCCGGGGGCATAGACGGAGTAGAGCCAATCGGCCGTGCGCACGCACCGGCCTACCCGGCTCTCGGAGATCTGGGCAAACACCTCGTTGGGCCGGTCCGGGTCCCGGTGCTCCACCACATCCAGCAGGTTTTCGCCGATCATGGCGTCCCCCACGTCCACCCCGGCGATGGCCAGGATGGTCTTGGGCAGGCTCTCGGTGCTCACCAGCTCCTGCACCGCCTTGCCGCCCTTGTAGGGCCCGCCGGCGATGACCAGGGGCACATGCAGGCACCCGTCGTGGCAGGAACGCTTATAGTCGTCATAGCCGTTCAGATGTTCGTCCCGGTTGCGGGTCATGAAGTGGCTGCCGTGGTCGGAGGCGAAGATGATGACCGTATCATCGTACAGCCCCTCCTTCTTCAGCCGCTCTATGAGCCGGCCCAGGTTCTCGTCCAGCGCGGCGCACTGCCCCAGATAGTCCGGGTACTCCTCCGCCGCGTTGCCCTTCAGCACCTCCAGGTCGTGGGGCAGCACGAAGTTTTTGAACCGCTCCTTGGACCCCTCCGGCCCCTCGTAGTGCTTATGGTCGTTCTGGTGGTGGGGCTCGATCTGGGAGATGGTCATGAAGAAGGGCTTTTTCCGGTCATAGGTGTCGAAGAACTCCAGGGCCATGTCGTTGATGCAGTCGGCCCGGTAGCCCTTGAAGTCGATGCGGTTGTCGTTCTCGTCGAAGACAAAGCCGTCGTAGCCGTGAGAGGTGAACTCCAGCACGTCGGCGGTCCGCCAGTAGCCGGTGTAGCCGCCCCGCAGCTGTCTGGGGATGGCGGTAACGGTATGGTCGATGACCGGGGGCTTTTCCAGCTCCCCGTCGCTGGCCAGGTGCCACTTGCCGATGTAGGCGGTCTCATAGCCCGCCTCCTCTATGTACTGGCCCAGGGTCTTGACATCGGGGGGCAGCATGATGTTGTTGCGGAAGCAGCCGGTCTCCGTGGGATACCGGCCTGTCTGGAACAGGGCCCGGCAGGGGCCGCACACCGGCTGGGGTGAGAAGGCGTTGGGGAACTTTACGCCCTCTGCCGCCAGCTTATCCAGGTTTGGCGTGATATCCAGGGGCTGGCCAAAGCAGCCGCAGGTATCCCAGCGCTGCTGGTCGGTAAAGTAGAAGATGATATTGTAAGGCATGTCATTCCTCCTTGGGAGCAGGCGCGGCCTGGGGCTTTTTCTCCTTGAACTTGCCGCGGAGGATGGTGAAGACCGCCACCGCGATCAGGGCGATGAAGACCCAGCAGTACACGCTGCTGATGAAGATCTTCGGGCTGCCGTTGGAGATGAGCAGGGCCCGGCGGAAGTTGGTCTCTGTCATCTTGCCCAGCACCAGACCCAGCAGGATCGGCACCGGCGGCATATCCAGCTTCCTGAGCAGCCACGCCAGCATGCAGAACACCAGCGCCACGGCCACGTCGAAGTAGTTCTTATTCACCGAGTAGGCCCCGGCGAAACAGAAGATAACGATGATGGGGGTCAGGATCTCCTGGGGGATGGACACCACCTTGGCGAAGAGCGGCGTCAGAACCTTGCCCTGGATGAGCATGAAAAGGTTCACCAGGATGAGGCCCAACATGATGGCGTACATGATGTCGCCCTGGGTGGTGAACAGGCTCAGGCCCGGGTTCAGGCCGTTGATCATCAGCGCGGAGAGCATGATGGCCACCGTGCCGTCGCCGGGGATGCCCAGGGTCAGCAGGGGGATCAGGGTGGCGCCGGTGACGGCGTTGTTGGCCGATTCCGCCGCGGCGATGCCCTCCACGGAGCCGTGGCCGAATTCCTCCGGCTTCTTGGACATGTTCCTGGCCTGGCTGTAGCTGAACCAGGATGCCTCGGAGGCGCCTGTGCCGGGGATGATGCCCACGATCACGCCGATGAGCGAGCCCAGGATCGTGGGCCGCGCCATGCGTTTGTACTCATCCTTGGTGATGACGCCGTTGTCGTGCATCTTGGCGGTGTCCATGTGCAGCTCCTCGGGCTTTTTCTCCGCCCGGCTCACGATCTCCACCAGGGCGAACAGGCCGATGAGGCACACCGCCAGGTCCAGGCCCAGATACAGCCGGTTGATGCCGAAGGTGAACCGGTCATAGCTGGTCATGGGGTCGGAGCCGATGCAGGCGATGAGCAGGCCCAGGCAGGCGGCGATGATGCCGCGGATCATGCTTTTGCCGGACACGCCCGCGATGATGGTCAGGCCGAACACGCAGACCATGAAGCACTCCGGCGTACCCAGCTGGGCGGCGAATTTTGCCACCTGGGGCCCCAGAAACAGCAAGGCCAGGGCGGAGAAGATGCCGCCGAAGGTGGATGCGTACAGGGCGATCTTCAGCGCCGCCTTGGTGCGTCCCTGCTTGGACAGGGGATGGCCGTCCAGCATGGTTGCGGCGGCGTGAGGGGTGCCCGGAGTGTTGATCAGAATGGCTGACACGCTGCCTCCATAGCCGCCGGCGCAATAGATGCCCAGCAGGAACATCATGCCGGGGATGGCCGACATGGAGTATGTGACCGGCAGGAACAGGATGACGCATAAAATGACCGTCAGGCCAGGAATGGCGGCAAACACCGCGCCGATGAACACGCCGATGTTGATCCAGAGGATGTTCTGCAGCGTGAACAGCAGACCGCTGGCCGGGATAATATGTTGCAGCATATGGTTCCTCCCTCCTTAAAAGCGCACGTTCAGCAAGAAGCGGAACACGGCCCAGATGCCCACGGCCATCCCCACGGTGATGGCGTAATAGCTGGGTTTTCTGCACCGGAAGTAGATCAGGAACGCCAGCGCGCAGAACACCGCCCCTATCACGAACAGATCCGTCCACTTGGCCAGCAGGTAGCTGATGACGAGGATGGCCAGGATGATGAGGGCCTTGACCTCCACCAGCAGGTTCACGGTCTTGTATTCCAGGGGCTGTTTTTTGGCGATCTTATAAATCTCCTTGCCCACCAGCAGCGCGCAGCAGAACATCATGAGCACCATCAGCAGCGTGGGGAAGGCCCGGCCGTTGACCACGTCTCTTTCCGATATGGCCACCTGCTGGGGCATGATGAGCAGGATCACCCCTCCGAACAGGAAAAACAGTATGCCCACCGTCAGGTCTACCGGGATGCGTATCTCCTTTTGCTGGAGCTTGGCGCCAAGTCTATCCAATTTGTCTTTCACGGTACGACCTCCCTTTCAGGAAAGACAAGGGGGAATGGGCTCACGTTGCCCATTCCCCCGAGACAGTTAAAATTGAATGGGAGCGAAGTCTTCTGCGACCGTTCCGTCCGTTATTCGGGCTGAACGATGTCGATGTACTCCTCCACGATGCCCTTCACGTTGGCAACGTGCTCCTCAACGGCCTCCACATCCATGGTGTCCACTTCCAGGAGCATGGTGTCGTGCAGCCACTCCACCACTTCCTCGTCGGCCAGGATGTCGTCATACAGGGCCTTCAGCTCGGCCACCTTCTCCTCGTCGGTGCCGGCGGGAGCCATGATGAAGCAGCGGTTGCGGAAGTAGGGATAGCCATACTGGCCCACGCCCTCGACGCCGGCGAAGGGGCCGTTCTCGATGGCGCCCTCATCAAAGGCGCACACGACCGTGACGCCGCCCTGGTTGTAGGTCTCCAGGATCTGGGACTGGTGGCTGACGGCGAAGTCGGTCTCGCCCCGGGAGACGGCCTGGGCAGCCTCGGCAGCGGACTGATAGGGGACCAGTTTCAGCGCGTCGCCGGCCTCCATGGAGCCGAACAGGGCTGCGGCCAGGAAGGCCTCGGAGCCGGTGGCGCCGTTGGTGGCCACGGTGATCTCATCGGCGTCGGCCACATAGGCCTGCAGGTCCTCGATGTTGTTGATCTCCAGCTTGGCGTCGGCGGACAGCACGAACACGGAGGAATACAGGTTCTCCACGAACGCGAAGTCCTCATAGTCGAACTGCATCTTGGCCGGGTCCATGGTGGCGGTGATGGACAGCAGGCCCTCGCCCACGAACACCAGACCGGGGTCGCCGGCCTCATTGTCCAGGACCCAGGTGTTGACGGTGGCGGCGTCGCCCTTGATGGCCTCGGCCACCAGGGTGATGTCCTCGGAATACTCGGTGCTCAGGGAGGCGGCCTTCTGGCTCACCAGGCTGGCCACGCCGTCGGGCGCCCAGGGGCAGGTGACGGTCCAGGTCTCAGCGGCCAGGGCAGTGGTGCCGAAGGCGCAGCTCATGACCATGACCAGCGCCAACAGCAGGCAGATACGGCGGAACGTGTGTTTTTTCATCGTAGTCTCTCCTTCTTAAAAAATAGATTTTACGTCATCATTTGGTGTCGTATGCTTCTTGATGCAACTATACCATTCGCTCTTCCCGCAATTCAATAACTTTTTGCAGAAAAAACATAAAGTTGTCTGTTTGTTGTTTGTTCTCCGAAAACTTGTATGATTTTTCCTCTTATAATTTGTTAAAATCGCAGTACATGTCACAGATAAAACGTCCTGGCTACCAGGGTCGTCACGCGCCGAGATAGTGCCAGGCGTTATAGACGCTGATGGCGATGATGACCGCCATCAGGACGGTGAAGAGCTTGTCCACCGCCCGGTTGTCCAGCCGCTTGTTGATCTTCCGGCCTGCCATGCCGCCGCCGATGCCTCCCAGTACCATCAGCACCAGGGTGTGGACCGTGAAGTCCGGCACGGTATGGGTGATGAGGGTGGCCAATAGGCTGGTGATCTGGCTGAAGAGGATGATGTACAGGCTGTTGGCCGCCGCCGTCTTGGTATCCATGCTGAAAAAGTAGAACAGCACCACCAGATTGATGGGGCCGCCGCCGATGCCCAGGAAGCTGCTCATGACGCCCAGGACCAGGCCGATGACCAGGCACAGGGCCGTGCTGTCGATCTTCTTCGTCCGGATGCCGGCCTTTTTCAGGGTGTACAGCAGGGTCATGAGCGTGATGAGCGCCAGGCAGACCGCCTGGACGCCGCCCACCATATCCGGGTCCGGGGAGGCGGCCCGCACCGCCGTGAACAGCTGCTTTCCCACCACGCCGCCCACGGCGGCGCCCACGGCCAGCGGCGTGCCGGTACGCAGGTCCACCGTCTTCTCCCCCGCCGCCATGGACCGGCCCACCGAGTAAAAGCTCATGGCCAGCACCGTGCAGCCGGAGAGAAAGCTGATGGTGGACACACTGGCCCAGCCGAACAGGTCCAGCACCGGTTTGATGATGACGCCGCCGCCGATGCCGCAGATGGCCCCCACGATGGAGGCGAAAAAGCTGACCGCGAAAAACAGCAGCGATTGGATGATCGTCATGTGGTGTCCTCTCTTTCAGGGCAGATAGGGCCGGGCCAGGCGGCCCGTTCAGCCGCCGCAGGGGTGGCCGGTGATGGGGGCGGCGTCCCGGGCGGGGTCCTTCATGCACAGATGGACCGCCGCGGTGGTGAAGGTCCTGGGCAAGGCCAGGATATTGGGCTCCGGGCCCACATATTTCTTCATGGCGTCGGCCAGGGCCTCCTCAAAGGTGGCCCGGGTCTTGAGACCCATGCTGCGGGCGATGCCGGGCTCCCGGGCGCCTACGATATAGATGGCGCTGGTGTTCATCTCCGCGATATGGCCGCAGCTCATCATGGAGAAACCGTGGAAGGGATGGAAGGCGTTGGCGAAGCGGTATTTGCGGATATAGTCCTCCCGGGTCGCAAAATACTCCCCGTACCGGTCCATGTCCGCAAGGGTATTCATGCTGTCGTGCTGGAACATCTCGTACAGCTCCCGCAGATAGGGCCAGCGCTCGTCGTGGAACCAGCCGTCGCAGATGCTGCTCACGATGAACACGCATCGGTCGCTCATCACCCGCTTGTGGCGGATGACCTGGGCAGAGAGGGCCTGCATCATCTGGATGGGGTTGGTGCCCATGCCCGGGCCGTAGTGGAAGTCAGTAGGCATGCCGAAGACCACCACGTCGTACTTCTTCTCCGCCCAGTGGACGTATGTCCGCTTGTCCGCCGTCTTCCAGGCGATGGGCTGCATCTCTTTGGCCCAGCCGGAGTTGATCTCGATCTGGCGGCTCTTGGTGTCCAGCACCGCGTCGCAGCAGAAGAATTTCTTGCCCATCTTCTCTTCCATCCACATGCCCTGCTGGTCGAACTTGCTGCGCATGACGCTGGAGGTGGACACGGGCACGAAATCCGGCTGGTGCATGACCTTGGGCACATGGTGGGCGGCGATGCTCCGCCAGTGGCTGATGCCGGTGGCGCAGTGCTTGTAGCCGCCGGAATAGCCCCCGTAGGGGTTGCCCTGGGTGTGGCCGATGAGGATGGGCAGGTCCGCGTCGAAGACGTATTTGTTCATGATCACGTGGTCCCCCTGGGGGGTATAGCCCAGGTCCACCAGGTGGTCATAGTCCTCGCTGTCATGGCTGGTGATCTGTCCGGAGGGATAGAACTCATGGAACAGCTCCTCTCCCAGGATGGTCCGCATCTCCGGCACGGTGGCCCGGGGATGCAGGCCGTTGGAGAACAGCAGCAAAATGTCCTTTTTCTCCACGCCCGCGGCGTACAGCTCGTCCAGGCAGGCCCGGATGGCCACCTTCCGGTGGCTGGTGGGCTGGTTGCCGCCCTTGACGATGTCGGGGATGACGAACACCGCCGTCTTGCCGGGCCCGGCAAGCTCCCGCAGGGGCGGCATGCCGATGGGATGGCGGATGCTCTCCAGGGTGGCGGCATACAGGCTGTCCCAGTCCTGGGGCAGGCAGGGCGGATCGGGCACGGTCTCGCCGGGGATGAAGACGTCGGTATAGTCCGGCAGCTCCGCGCGCATGGTGCCGTGACCGTATTCAAAGTCCAGTTTCATAGATGCAAACCTCCTGTCAATGGCCCAGATAGAGCCGGATGATCTCCAGATATTCCTCCGGATAGAAGCCGATCTCGCCCGTGAATCGGGTCAGGGCGATGAGCCCGCCGTCGATCTCCGGGATGGAGGCCAGCATGGCGGCGTTGTCGGTCTTGAGCCCCCCGCCGTAGACCACGCTCAGGCCGCCGGTCCGCTCCTTCACGAACCGGGCGATCTTGGTGATATAGGGCTTGTCCGCCGGGGTCTTGCCCGGGCCGATGGACCACACCGGCTCGTAGCCGATGACCACTCCCGCCGGATCCAGACCCTCCAGGCCGATGTCCAGCTGCTGGCCCAGGACCTGCTGCCACCGGTCCTGCTCCTCGCTCTTCTCCCCGATGCAGTAGAGGACCTTCAGCCCCGCAGCCTGGGCGCAGCGCATCTCCCGGTTCAGGAGCCTGCACACCGCCGCCGGGTCCGTGACGCCCGCCTCGGCCAGGATGCCCGCCTTGTCGTTTCGCTCCTCGCAGTGGCCCACGATGGTCCAGCCGCAGCCCAGAGCCGCCGCCGCGTGGGCGGGCCGGTTGGTGGTGAAGGCGCCGAAATTGCCGCCCACGGCCGTGTCCTCCCGGAACACCCCCTGGCAGCCGATCTGCACGGGGCTGTCCGACGTCCGGGCCGCCCCGGCGGAGAGCAGATGGGCCTCCGGGAAAAAGTCGGCAAACACCGCCTCCCCCTCATAGGCCCGGAGCCCCTCCTGGGTCCCGGCCACGATGCGTCCGCCCCACTCCCCCAGCGGGGCCAGGCGGTTCACGCCCCCCAGCTCCGGCGGGATATCAAAGCGCTTCAGATTCAAAAAGAGATATTTCATGGTCTCATGCCCCCGGCTTTCCAAGATTTTTGAACATATAACCCTTGTAGCCCTCCACGCCCGGCTGGTCGAAGGGGTTGACCCCCAGCAGCATGCAGGACAGATAACAGGCGAACAGGAAGAAATAATACAGCCGCCCCAAGGTATCCTCGTCGATGGCAGGAACGGTGAACTCCAGACAGGGGATGCCCCGCTCGCTGTGGGCGGCGATGGTAGCCCGGCGGGCCACGTCGTTCATGTCCCAGAAGTCCATGCCGGTGAGGTAGTCGAAATAGTCCTTTTTCGTCTCCGCCGGCAGCACCACGGAGGCGTCCCGGGCCGCCACAGTCAGGAAGGTCTCAAAGAGGATGGGACTCCCCTGCTGGACGAACTGACCGGTGGCATGCAGATCCTCGGAGTTGCTGGCCACCACCGGATAGAGGGCCGTATCCTCCTTCCCCTCGCTCTCGGCGAAGGTCTGGACCCACCACTTGGCGAAGTAGTCCAGCCTGGGCTCGAAAAACGCCAGCATCTCCAGATCGTAGCCCGCCTCCAGCAGCAGCTTGCGGATACAGGCATAGCGAAGGGCCATATTCTCCCCAGCCGGCGCGGCGAACAGCTCATCCCGCATGGCCCGCATGCCCCCCGTCAGGGCGGCGATGTCCACCCCCGCCACGGCCATGGGGAACAGCCCCACGTCGGAGATCACGGAGAACCGGCCTCCCACCCGCTCGGGGAAGGTCAGGAAGGTATAGCCGTTGTCCCGGCAGAGGGCCTCCAGGGTGGAGCCCGGCGTGCCGGTGGCAAAGATCCGCCTGGCCGCGTCCTTTTCCCCATAGCGCCGCTCCAGATACTGCCGCAGCACCCGGAAAGCGATGCCCGGCTCCAGGGTCTCGAAATTCTTGGCGATGCAGTCGATATAGACGGATGCATATCCGTCCAGCTCCTTCAGCGTCCGGGCCATCTCCGCCGCGGAGATGGTGTTGCCCGCCCAGAGGATAGCGGGGCCGCCCGCAGGCCGCAGGGCCTTGATGGCCGCCCGGGAGGACTGGTTGGAGCCCCCGATGCCGATGACCACGAAGGCGTCGGCATCGGCCCGGACCCGGGCGGCCTGCTGCTGCAAAAACGCCACCCGCTCCGGTCCGGCGGACTCATCCACCGTCCGCCAGCCCAGAAAGTCCCGGTAGACCGGGTCCCCCGCCACAGCCTTTTCCAGCAGCGGCGCGGCCTGGGCCATCCGCGCCTCCAGGGCCCCGGGGGCAATGACGCCCTTCCGGTCCGTCAGGGTCAGGGTGATCTTTCCTTCCACGGTCACACCTCCCCGGCCTTATAGCGCCGGGCCATCTCCTCCAGGGAGACCTGCTCCACCAGAGGCGCCCGGCCCACGCTGCCGAACTCCACGATCAGGGTTCCTACGGCCTCCTTCACGCCCCGGCGCATGGCGTCGGTCACCAGCGCCACCGTGCCCTCGTCCCCGGTGCCGTACATGACCGTGTCCATGATGGGCGGCAGAAACACCCGGGGATCAAAGGCCTCCCGGCGGGCATCCAGCAGCTCCCACACCGGTCCGATGCGGCTGTCGGTCTTCAGCTCTGGCCTGTCCCGGAACAGCTCCCGGAGATTGCGGGTCACCGCCAGGCGGATGTCCGTATCCACGTTGATCTTCCGGATGCCGCAGGGGATGGCCGCCCGCAGCTCCTCCTTGGAGATGCCGTGGGCGTTTTGCACATCGCCCCCCAGGGCGTTGATCTCGTCCACGATGTACCGGGGCACGGTGGAGGAACCGTGGGACACCAGCGCGCCTTTGATGCCAGCGTGGTCCATGCACTCCCGGATGGCGATGGGGATCTCCCGGCGGAGCTTCACATCCTTGCCCTTGCTGGCGCCGTGCATGGTGCCGTAGCTGATGGCCAGGGCGTCCACGCCGGTCTTTTGGAAGAATTCCACCGCCGACA
The DNA here is from genome assembly GCA_947632005.1 of uncultured Oscillospiraceae bacterium. Lineage (GTDB taxonomy): Bacteria > Bacillota > Clostridia > Oscillospirales > Oscillospiraceae > CAJOIG01. Next base: position 18,982 of record CANRNU010000017.1, read on the forward strand.
GGGGGTTGGTATAGGTCGAGTTGGCGGCAAACACATGGTCCTCCACCCCGGCCAGGATGCCGAGCTCTCCCTCCACGGAAACGCCCCGCTCGTGGGCGTAGCGCACCACCTCCCGGGTCAGCTCCACGTTCTGGTCGAAGGGCAGGCTGGACCCGTCGATCATCACCGAGGTATAACCCCCCTGGATGGCAGCCGCGCAGGCGTCGAAGTCCCGGCCGTGGTCCAGATGGAGCACCACCGGGATGGGGCTGTCCTGGGCAAAGCGCTTCACCGCGTCGGCGATGTTCTTCGCCCCGCGTTTTTTATCCTCCAATGTGCCGTTGGCAAAGTCCGTCCGGCCTCCCATGAAGGCGTTGGCCAGGTCCGCCCCCTGCAAAATGGCGGGGGAGCGAAACATCTCATGGACGGCGATGACCGCCTCGGCCTGGGCCACGGCATTCACGTTGAAGGCGCCCTGGGCATAGCCGTGGGCCTGGGCAGCGTCCAGCACGGGACGCAGCGGGATCAGTGACATGACAGGATCTCCTTTCTATCAAAACATCTGTTCTCTCAGGCGGCGTAGACGATCCGGCCGCCCACGATGGTACAGCGCACCTGCAGGTCCCCGTCCAGCACGGTCAGATCCCCGTCCATGCCGGGGGAGATGACCCCTTTGCTCTTCCAGCCCATCAGGGCGGCGGGGTTGGCCGTCATGAGACGGCAGACCTCCCAGGGAGGCCGGCCAGTGAATTCTGCCAGATTGCGCAGGGCCCGGACCATGGTGAGGGTGCTCCCGGCCCGGGCGCCGCCCCCGGCCAGCTTGGCGTCCCCGTCCACCACCTCCACATCGTTGACCCCCAGCTTGTACCGGCCATCCGGCAGACCTGCGGCCATGATGCTGTCCGTGATGGCCACCACTCTGTCCCAGCCCTTGGCCTTCAGGATGAGGCGCACCGACCCGGGATGCAGATGCAGCCCGTCGCAGATGGCCTCGCACCACACGTCCGTCTCCAGCGCCGCCCCGAAGATGGCGGGTTCGTGCTGATGGAAAAGCCGCATGGCGTTGGCGGTGTGGGTAGCGGCAGAGGCACCGGCCCGGATACAGGCCATGGCCTGGTCATACGTCGCGCCGCTGTGGCCGATGGCCACGGTGATGCCCATCTCCCGCAGAGCCGGGATCAGGGCCGCCGCCCCCTCCACCTCCGGGGAGAGCGTCACATAGGTGATGTGGCCCCCTGCCGCCTGCTGGTACCGGGCAAACAGCGCCGGGTCCGCCTTTTTCATCAAAAGCCGTTCCGGCATGGCCCCTTTGTATTCCGGGGACAGACAGGGCCCCTCCAGGTGGATGCCCAGCAGGGCCGCCCCGTCCGGCCGGCTCTCGATCACCTGCCGCGCCTGGCCGATGCACCAGAGGGTCTGCTCCGGCGTATCAGTGAGCACGCTGCACTGCCAGCCGGTCACGCCCTGGCTGGCGAAGAACCGCCCGATGGTCCGAAGGCCGTCCGCGTCGGCAGCGTTCACGTCCACCCCGCCGCCCCCGTGGGTATGCAGGTCGATGAAGCCCGGCAGCACCAGGCACCCGGTCACATCCAGCCCCTCCGCAGGCGCGTCCTCCAGGGCGGCGATCTTCCCGTCCCGGACGGTCAGGCCGGTGTCCCGGAGCCCCTCCGGGGTCAGCACCCGGCCTCCCCGCAGATGCAGCCCGCCCATCAGAAGGGCTGCTCCGCGGCGATGTGGTTTACATAAATCACCGCATCCGGGTGCTCCTGGGCCAAGGTCACGGGAAAGGCGCTGGTGATCTCCCCATAGGCCGCCCGGCGGCACACGGCCCTGTGCCAGTCCCGGAAGACGGCCAGGCGCAGCTTTTTCGCCCCCAGGATCTCCTTCATGCCCACGGTGACACACTTTTTGGGCATGGCCTCCAGGGCTCCTCCCAGGTCCCCCACGCAGTTGGTGGCCCGGGTCTCCGGGGCGATGTCCAATACCCGGGTGGTGAGGGCGGCGAACTGTGCCGGTGTCAGGTCCGGCTGCGGCTCGTTGAAGGCCAGGTGGCCCGTGATGCCCACGCCGCCGAAGCAGGCGTCCACACCCCCCAGCTTTTCGATGAGCGCTGGGACCTTATCCGGGTCTGCCGGGTCGGGGAATATCCGCTGCTCCGGGGGCATGACCAGCGCCGGGTCCAGCTTTCCGTAGACCTCCCGGTCCATAAAACCCCGGAAGGACAGGGGGCTGTCCTGGGGGATATACTCCCCCTCATCGGTCAGGTACTCGTCCATGTTGATGATCCAGCAGTTTTTCAGGTCCAGCCGCCGCTCGTTCACCATCCGGACGAAGTACGGGTACTGCCCCACCGGCCCCACCGGGCAGATGAGCACCGTACGGCGTCCCGCGGCGTTGTTCTCCCCGATGACGGCGCACATCTCCTCCGCCAGGGCCTCAAAGACCGCCTCGGAGCTGGGGAATCTCACGATGGGCAGCCGGGCGTTCTCCCCCAGATGCTCGGGGGGGATGTGATAATACTCCATTGACATGAATCGACCTCCTCGGTTTATTGGAACAGATCCTCCAGCCCCAGCCGGTGGATCATCTGTACGATCTCCTTGGTGCGGGAGCATCCGAACTTATTCAAAAGGCCCTTGATCTGGGTCTTGACCGTGACCACCTCCACGCAGCGCAGACGGGCGATCTCCGGCACCTTATGGCCCTCCAGAAGATACTTGACCAAGGTCCGCTCCGCCGGGGTAAGGCGGGACACGTTGTTGATAAAAAACAGCAGCGACCGCTCATTCTGACGCAGACGGCTGTACTCCCGCAGCACCACCTGCCGGACCCGGGGGTCCATGACGGTCCGGTCCTGATAGGCGCTGCGGATGTGGTCCAGGAGCACCTGGTCGTCGCAGCCCTTGACCACATAATCCACCGCGCCGCTGGCCATGGCGCTCACGATCATATCCTCCGTCTCGTGGGCGGTGAGGAAAATGATCTTCACCTGGGGCTTGGTGCGGTGGATGGTCTCCGCGGCCTCGATGCCGCTCTGCATGGTCTCCATCTCGATGTCCATGAGGATCACGTCGCAGTCCCGCTCCAGCGCCAGCTCACAGATCTGCCGGCCGCTCCCGGCGGCGCCTGCCAGCTCCATATCCGGCTGGGAGGAGATGATGTCGCACATGTCCTCCAGCAGCAGCGGCATGTCGTCCGCCGCCATGACCCGGATCTTTTCCGTCCCCTCGCTCATGGTTCCGTATCCCCCTCGAACAGCGGCAGCAGGATATAAAAGCAGCTCCCCTCCCCCGGCTTCGTCTCCAGGCGGAGGATGCCCCAGTGGCTCTTGACGATCCTGCGCACATAGTAAAGGCCCATGCCCCAGTTATAGGCCGTGTTCTTGCTGGTGAAGAAGGGGTCATAGATATGGCCCATGGCCTCCTTGGAGATGCCGCCCCCGTTGTCCCGGACCTCCAGCACGGTCCAGAGCCGTTCGCTGCGGATGACCAGCTCCACCTCCGGCTCCCGGCCGTTCTGGACCGCGGCCTCATAGCCGTTGATGAGAAGGTTGTATACCGCCTCGCTGAGGGCCCCCAGGTCGGCCAGCACCAGCCGGTCGGTCTGCCGGGTGACGGTGACCTCCCCCTCCGGGTACTTGCCCCGGAAGCGCTTCACCGCCGAGTCAGCCACCTGGCCCGCCGGGACGGGCCGCAGGCTCAGGGCCTGGGTCTTGAAGGTCCGGTAAAGCTCCTCCATCCGGGTCAGCATGCCCTCGTTCAGGTCCCGGAGCAGGTCGGCGCAGGCCCGGACCTGTTCCAGATCGGGGGACTCCTTCTCCAGGGCCCGGGACAGCTTCTTGTGGGCCACCCGGCTGGACAGAAGCTGATTTTTGATGCCGTGGACGAACACGGACACACCCTCGCCGGCGGCGTCGAACCGCCGCTCCAGGATCATGTCGTCCTTGCTCTGGGCAAAGTCGATCTGGGTATAGCGGATCATGCCGTAGCCGCCCAGAACGACGAAAAACACCGTACAGGACCCCAGGATCAGCCAGCCCACCCCGGACAGGTGGGGACTGATATAGCTGGTGATGCCCAGGCGGATGTATTCGCCGATGAACATGTTGTAGATCTGTGCCGGGTCCTTGGTGGCATAGAGCAGATACAGCGCGGAGATGCTGGCCACCGACAGCAGCAGGTAGCGGAAATTGCGCTTGAAGTACGGGATGGTGATGGCCCGGTATTCCAGTACCAGCAGCACGGCGGCGATGCCCAGATAGATCAGTATCCACCCCATGGATACCGGCAGCATGGCCCGCAGCAGCCAGAACCGGTCCCGGACCAGCGCATGGAAAACGTCCGGCCAGAAGTAGACCAGAAACAGCGCCGGCAGCACGAGGGCCAGCGTCCTGAGCAGCTTCAGCCGCCGCCGGACAGCCGGGATCATGGTCACCTCCAGGGACAGCAGCAGCACGCTCAAAGGGAACAGCGTCCGGCCCACCGCCACCACATAGCCCAGGGGCTCCATGGGGATGGGCGCGAACTGGAGCCAGCGCTGGATCCGCACGGATAAAAACAGAAAGACCGGTTCCTTCGCGGCCACACCGCCCATCTTGGCGATGTAGACCACGACGCCGGAGAGCATGAGCAGGTTGGACACGCTCATGCCCAGCAGGTGCAGGGAAAAGACGTCCTTCCGGTGCAGGGCCACGAAGACCGACAGCGCCAGGCAGAGGAAGATGACGATGAGCAGCACCTCGCTCCCCTCCTTCCTGATTCAACGGAAAGCAGACCGCCGGGGCCCGCCTCAGCGGAGCCCCGGCGGTAAAATGGTCCGGTGTTTTGCGCGGGTCGGTCTTACTCGCCCTTCGCCTCGGCGTAGGCGTCATAGGCCTCCTGCATCACGTCGAACAGGACGTAGTCCTCCACGGGGACCAGCTGGTCCTCGGTGAGGCGGCCCGTGTTGACGAACACGTTCTGCTGGGTCTCATAGACGGTCTTCAGCGCGTCCATATCGCCGCAGACCTCGGTGATGGTCTCCCAGTCGGCCTCGCCCAGGGCGGCGATCTGGGTATCCAGGTCGGCGTCCACGTGGGTGGCCAGGCTCTTGGCCATATCCTCCTGGTTGGCCAGGCGGTAGTCATGGGCCTTGTTCAGGGCCTGCCCGAACTTCACCAGCACGTCGTGGTTCTCCTCGGCATACTCAGCGGTGGTGATGTAGCTGGAGGGGAAGATGGCGGTGTCCAGGAAGTCGGCGTTCTTGCCCAGGCAGATATAGTCGTCGCCCAGCTGCTCCTTCAGCACCACGGTGTTGGGGGACCAGGAGGCGCAGGCGTCCACCTGACCGGAGACCATAGCGGTGGTCATGGTGTCCACGGTCATCTCCACGGTCTTGATGTCGTCCACGGTCATGCCGGCGGCGGCCAGCGCGGAGTGCAGGATGACCTCAGAGGAGGTGCCGGAGGAGACCGCAACGGTCTTGCCCTTCAGATCCTCAATGGTCTCGATGCCGTGGGACTTGTTGCCGATGACCTCATCGGACAGGGAGGTGGTGTGGTCCATGGCGAAGATGACGGCCTGGCCCTCGATGCACAGGGCGTGGGCGCCGTGGCCGATCTGGGAGATGTCGATGTCCCCGGAGGCCATGGCCGCGATCTCGGCGGGGCCGCCCTGGAACTCATAGACCTGCACATCCAGGCCCACTTCCTCGAAGTAGCCCTGGTCGATGCCCACGAACAGGGAGCCTGCGGAGCCCAGGTTGGGCATGTACGCCACGCGGACGGTGGTCAGCTCGTCGTCGGCCAGGGCGAAGGTGCCCAGGCTCAGGACCATGGCCACAGCCAGGAGCAGGGAAAGAAGCTTTTTCATAGTGATCCTCCTAATAAATTTATTTTACCTTGGTTCATCCGGCGCTGCCGGTTCAGGTACGGTCTTACTTGCGGACGGCCAGATATTCCTGATAGACCTGGCTCCAGATGTAGTTTTTCAGCTCCAGGAACCGGGGGCTCATCTTGGTCTCCTGGTCCCGGGGATAGGGGATGTCGATGTCCACGATCTCTTTGACCCGGCCGGGGCGGGCGCACATGATGACCACACGCTGGGCCAGGATGATGGCCTCGTCCACGTCGTGGGTGATGAAGAAGCAGGTCTTCTGCTCCTTCTCCCATGTCTCCAGAAGCTCGGTCTGCAGCTGGGTACGGGTCTGGGCGTCCAGGGCGCCGAAGGGCTCGTCCATCAGAAGGACCTTCGGGTTCACCGCGTAGGCCCGGGCGATGGCCACCCGCTGCTTCATGCCGCCGGACAGCTCCTTGGGGTAGCTCTTGGCGAACTGCTCCAGTTCCACCATCTTCAGATACTTGTGGGCGATCTCCTCGCACTCATCTTTGCTTTTTCCCTGGAGCTTCAGACCGAACTGGACGTTCTTCTCCACGGTGAGCCAGGGGAACAGGGCATACTGCTGGAACACGATGCCCCGCTCGGGGCTGGGGCCGTCCACTTCCTTGCCGTCCACCAGGATATGGCCGGAGGTGGGGGTGTCCAGGCCGCCGATGTTATTGAGCAGGGTGCTCTTGCCGCAGCCGGAGGGGCCTACCACGCAGACGAATTCGTTCTCGTAGATATCCATGGTCACGCCGTTCAGGGCAACTACCTCGCCGTTGCGTCCCTGGAACTTTTTGACCACGTTGTCGATATGGACCTTTACTGCTGGATCGTTTCCTGCCATCCTGTGAACCTCCTTTCCAAAAACCGCACGATCTTCTCAAAGCAAATGCCGATCACGCCCAGAAGGATGATGCCCAGCAGCACCACGTCCATCTGGTAATAGCCGCTGGCCTTCTGGATCATCATGCCCAGGCCCCGGTCGCCGCCCACGATCTCCGAGGCCATCAGGGTGGTCAGGGAGGTGGACAGGCCCAGCCGGGCTGCCACCAGGATGAAGGGGGTGGTGGCGGGGATGGTGACCTTGAAGAAAATGTCGCTCTGCTTGGCGCCCAGGACCCGGGCCGCCTTGATGAGGGTCACGTCCACGCCCTTGACGCCCTGATAGATGGTGATGACCATCACCAGGAAGGCGGCGATGAAGATGACCGTCACCTTCGGCACGGTGCCGATGCCCAGAGCCGCCACGATCAGGAACACATAGGCCAGGGGCGGGATGTTCCGCACGAACTGGATCCAGGGCTCCACGATGTGCTGGAAGGGCTCATACCAGGCCATCAGAAAGGCGATGGGGATGGACACGGCAAAGGCGATGCCAAAGCCGGTCAGCACACGCATCAGGCTCGCGCCGATGTGCTCCCAGAGGATGTGGTCCTCGATGCCCTTGGCGATGAACGCCCTGTACACCTTCACGGGGCTTGCAAAGATAGCGGGCCATGCATGAGAAGCGGCCAGCCACAGGGCGACGGCAGCCGCCAGGGAGATCAGCATCCAGACCCATTTGGGGATCTTGCTCCATACAGCGGATTTTTTAAGTTTCAAATGTATGCGCCTCCTTTGCTTGTTTAATTCTCCCAGTATGTTACTATTTTAGCACATTGATTTTGTATGAAAAGTATGAACTTTTTTCATACCCCCGCCCCGTCCAGCCGGGCCATGGCCGGCAGCGGTCCCCCCAGCAGGGGCTCGCACCAGCGGACGAAGGCGTCGGTCACGTCCCCCTGGGGCACGTCCAGGTATTCCATGGGCATGGTCCGCTCTCCCAGCATGACCTGCTCCACCGGGACCAGGAAGGTCTCGCACCGGTAGGGCGCGGCGGACAGGCGGCGGAAGGCGACCATCTGTCCCGTCTCCCCCGCCAGGGCCGCCCGGCAGGCCACCCGGCCCGCCTCCTCTGCCTCCGCGGCGTCCACCGGGGACTGCCAGGCAATGGAAGCCCGGGCCAGGATGCCCGGCTTCTCACTGCGGGCCTTGATCCCCAGCCGCCGGACGATCATCTGGGCCAGATGGGAGGACACGTCTCCGAAATAGGTGGACCGGCCGGTCTGAAAGATGGGCGGCACGATGGGCGTCCCATCGGCAAAGCGGATCCCCTCGCTGGCCACCACGATCACGCCCCCCAGCCGGTCATAGAGCGTCTTCACCCGGTCCAGGAACTCCTCCTCCCGGAAAGGCACCTCCGGGGGCATGATGAGATGGGGCGCGTCCCCCGCCCGCTCCCGAGCCAGGGCCGCGGAAGCGGTGGTCCACCCCGCGTTCCGTCCCAAAGACTCCAGCACCACCACATGGATGGGCAGGCTGCGCACGTCCACTGCCAGCTCCCGCAGGGTCCCGGCCATATACCGGGCCACGCTGCCAAAGCCGGGGCAGTGGTCCGTGACGGCGATATCGTTGTCCATGGTCTTGGGGATGCCCATCACCGCCACGCCCTTCCCGGCACAGGCCGCTGCCAGCTTGCCGCAGGCGTCCATGGTCCCGTTGCCGCCGTTCATGAGCACATAGGCGATGTCCCGCTCTGCCAGAATGTCCGCCATGCGGGCGTAATCCTCCGCTTCCAGGGGATCCCGGGAGGTACCGATGGCCGTGGCCGGGGTGTGGGGCAGCTTCTCCAGCTCCTCCGCCGGCAGGGCGCCGAAGTCCAGGAGCCGCCCCTTCATGAGGCCGCCGGTCCCGCCCACAGCGCCGTAAACATGGCCCACCTCGCCGCTGGTCAGCGCCTCCTTCACCGCCCCGTACAGGGAACAGTTCAAAACCGCCGTGGGTCCGCCGCCATGTATGATGACCATGTTCTTTTTCATAACAAGCCCCTCTCCGTATCGCGCCGCCAGCCGGGAACAAGGCGGCTTCCTGTCAGCGCATTCACATTTTTCACCATTATACCATACCATTCGAGACTATTACAAGGAAAATTGTGCTATTTTAACAACTTGTCATACTGCCGACCTGTCCGACCGATCTTGGACGATAAAAAACGCGGCGGCAGAGAGGTTCTCTGCCGCCGCGCTCACCGGATATCCATTCTTATTATATTGCCGCCTTCTCCGGCGGCGACAAAATTTGGATTTCATATCGGGCGGAAAAATGCAGACCATAATGCCGGACAAATCAATAGGGCGGCATTGCAAAACGGCATCGTGCCGTCTTGCCCAGCCGATCCTCCTTTGTCCAATGCTACGGAAAGGAGTGCTACAACAATGGCGAAGAATTCCAACCAGCTCGTGAACCCCAATGCCCGCGACGCGATGAACCGCTTCAAGATGGAAGCCGCCTCCGAGGTGGGCGTCAACCTGAAGCAGGGTTACAACGGCGACCTGACCAGCCGTCAGGCCGGTTCCGTCGGCGGCCAGATGGTCAAAAAGATGATCGAGGCCTACGAGAACGGCATGAAGTAACTCCTCTGTAAAGAGGAGCGGCGCGGCAGAACTGCCGCGCCGCTTTTTTATATGTTCTCCCTCAGTCAGGCTCGTTTGAAAAGCACTTCGTCACCTTCCGGAGGTTTTCGATGATGGGCAGATGCTGGGGGCACACGCCCTCGCACTGGCCGCACTGGATGCAGTCTGCCGGTTTGCCGAACTCCCGGGTAAGCAGATCATAGGCGGTGAAGTTGCTGGACCAGCCCTTGTCCTCCGCCTCCCGCATCTGCTCGTTATACAGGGCAAAATACTTGGGGATGGCGATGTGCATGGGGCAGCCCTCCGTGCAGTAGGAGCAGCCCGTGCAGTCGATGGCGACCTTCTCCCGGATGAGCTCTGCCGCCCGCTCTACCAGCGCGCGTTCCTCCGCCGTGAAGGGGGCAGGGTCCGCCATATAGGAGGTGTTGTCCAGCATCTGCTCCATGCTGCTCATGCCGGAGAGCACCACCATCACCTCCGGCAGGGATGCGGCAAACCGCACAGCCCAGGAGGACAGGGACGCTTCCGGCGCATGTGCCTTCAAAAGCGCCTCCGCCGCCGGCGGGAGCTTGGCCAGGGTGCCGCCCTTCACCGGCTCCATGACCACGACCTTCTTTCCATGGCGGACTGCCGTCTCATAGCACGCCCGGGACTGGACGCTGTCGCTCTCCCAGTCCAGATAGTTGATCTGCAGCTGCACGAACTCCATCTCCGGGTGCTTTGTCAATATCTCGTCCAGCAGCTCCGGGCTGCTGTGGAACGAAAAGCCCGCGTGGCGCACAAGTCCCTGGGCCTTTTTCTCCAGCAGCCAGGAGAAGCAGTCCAGCTCCTCATATTTTGGATAGCTGCCGCTCTCGATGCCATGGAGCAGGTAGTAATCAAAGTACCCGGCGCCAGTCTTTCTGAGCTGTTCCTGAAAAACCTTGTCCCGGTCCTCCAGGGTATGGAAAAATTCCGAGTGGAGCTTGCTGGCCAGGGTAAAGCTGTCCCGGGGATGCCGGTCCACCAGGCACACCTTCGTGGCCTCCTCGCTCTTGAACCCGCAGTACATCCAGGCCGTGTCAAAGTATGTAAATCCCCGCTCCAAAAAGACATCCACCATCTTCTTGGTGGTCTCCAGGTCGATGCTGCCCGCGTCATTGGGGTCCAGCAGCGGCAGACGCATCAGACCAAATCCCAGTTTTTTCAAATCCTGTCCCTCCCATTGATATGCAGTTTCTGTTTTCCCGCCGGGGACTTCCCGGTCGCCGGTCGTGGCGTTTTCCTCTACGATCAGGATGGATGATAAATGATTGTACCAAAGTTTCACAGGGACCGCAATCCCCTCCGGCGAAAAAAACTCCCTAAAAGGAGAGGCCGCGGTGCGGCCTCTCCTTACGGTTGAAACAGTGCCTTTTTGATCTGTCCCACGGCGTTTTTCTCCAGACGGGACACCTGGGCCTGGCTGATGCCGATGGCGGCGGCCACCTCCATCTGGGTGCGGCCATCAAAAAAGCGCATGGACAGGATACGTTTCTCCCGCTCGCCCAGCTTGTCCACCGCCTCGGAAAGGGCGATGCGTTCCAGCCAGGCAGCGTCGGTGTTCTTGCTGTCGCCGATCTGGTCCATGACGGACATGCTCTCGCCCCCATCGGAATACACCGGGTCGAACAAGCTCACCGGGTCGGAAATGGCGTCCATGGCCATGACCACCTCGCTGACCTCCAGGTCCAGCGCCTTGGCGATGTCCTCCACCGAGGGCTCCCGCTGGTGCTCGTTCAGGTATGCCTCCTTGGCCTGGATGACCCGGTAGGCGGTGTCCCGCAGGGACCGGCTCACCCGCAGGGCGCTGTTGTCCCGCAGATACCGGCGTATCTCCCCGGATATCATGGGCACACCGTAGGTGGAAAATTTCACGTCCTGGGTCACGTCAAAGTTGTCGATGGCCTTGATCAGGCCGATGCACCCCACCTGGAACAGGTCGTCCACGTTCTCGCCCCGGCCGGAGAATTTCTGGATCACGCTCAGGACCAGCCGGAGATTCCCGCTGATGAGCTCCTCCCGCGCCTGCATGTCCCCTGCCTTGGCCCGGATGAGAAGCTCTCTCGTCTCCTCACTTTTCAGCACCTTCAGCCTGGCTGTGTTCACGCCGCAGATCTCCACTTTGCATTGCAACGGACTATCCCCTCTCGTCTCATCTCGTCAGGCTAAGATAGTGTTGCCAACTGTGGGAATTTTGATTCATGCCGCTGTCGGTGCAATTTTTATGGCAGAAAGCCGGGAAAAATCCTCTCATCCCCTTTCTTTTTTCCCGGGGATATGATAAAATATCGTGCCGATAATGTTAGAAAGCTCAGAGGACCGGACTTATGCCCAACCCCTACAAGACAAGAGAAGGCGGCGCCACCGTCACCGTTTTCGTCCCCTACGACTGCCAGAATCACTGCCCGTTCTGCATCAACAAACAGGAATATGCAGACATGACCGGCTTCAGCCTGGAGAAGATCTGCGCCAGCATCCGGCGCATGGACGCCATCACCCCCCGGTGCGATTTCGTGTTCACCGGCGGCGAGCCCATGGCCAACCTGGACAGCCTCCAGATCATGCTGGACTGCATCCCCACCACCCACCGGGTGTTCATCAACACCACCCTGCCCGTGTTCGAGAACCAGACCCAGGAGGACATCCTGGCCTTTTTTGCCCGCAACCGGGACAAGGTCACCTGCGTCAACATCTCCCGCCATATGCAGAAGTATGTGGAGGAGTCCCCGGACGAGCTCATCGGGAAGCTCCCCGTCCCCGCCCGGGTGAACTGTGTGCTGTGGAAGAACTATCCCGGCCAGGACCTGCCCGCCTTCGTGGAGCGCTGGAAGGGCCGGGGCGTGTCCATCCAGTTCCGCTACGACTACACCGACACCACCCCGGAGAACCTGTACCGGGAGGAGGACGACAAGATCCTCCACGACCTGAAGCGATACTTCACCTACCGGGGCCTGGACGGCTGCCGGATGCGCAACGGCTATCACTTCGAGTACGACGGGGTGGAGATCACCTACCACAAGACCCTGCCCTACAGCACCATCACCGAGACCGGCCCCGACGGCGTCACATATGACATCCTCTACGACGTCATCATCAAGCAGAACGGAGACATCCACTCCGACTGGACCGGCGTGATGATGGACGTGCCCGCCTACGAAAAGGTGGTCTTCGAGCCCGACGACCAGCACTGGATCGAGCGCTACTGATGACAAAAAAGACCGTCCCCCGGACATTTGGTCCGGGGGACGGTCTTTTGTTGTTTTACTTGCTGTAGAGCTTCACGATGTTCAGGAGTATCTCCACCACTGCGTCCATGTCCTCCGCGGCGATACACTCCATGGGCCCGTGGAAATTATACCCGCCGGTGCCCAGGTTGGGACAGGGCAGGCCCATGAAGCTGAGCCGGGCCCCGTCGGTGCCGCCCCGGATGGGTTCCACCGTGGGTTCGACGCCCGCCAGCTCCGCCGCCTTCCTGGCGTTGTCCACCAGATGCATGCAGCCGGACAGCTTCTCCCGCATGTTGTAGTAGGTATCCTGCATGTCCAGCGTCACCTCTGCGGTGGGATGGGCCGTAGCCGCCCGGCCGCATATGTCCCGCAGCATGGTCTTTCGGGCCTCGAATCTCTCCCGGTCGTGGTCCCGGATGATATATCCCATCCGGGCAGCCGCGGCGGTGCCGCTCAGCCCGTCCAGATGGAAAAAGCCCTGATACCCCTCCGTTTTGGCAGGGATCTCCTCCGGCGGGAGGGCAGCGTTGATCTCCCCGGCGATGAGCAGGGCGTTTTCCATGACGCCCTTGGCCGAGCCGGGATGGACGGACACGCCGGTGATGCGCACCACCGCACTGGCGGCGTTGAAATTCTCATACTCCACCGACCCGGCGGCGCCTCCGTCCACCGTGTAGGCGTACTCCGCCCCGAAGGCGGACACGTCGAAATGGTCCGGGCCCTCGCCGATCTCCTCATCGGGGGTGAAGGCCACGCAGACCCTCCCGTGGGGGATATCCTCCGTCAGCAGCCGCTCGCACAGCGTCACGATCTCCGCCACACCGGCCTTGTCATCCGCCCCCAGCAGAGTGGAGCCGTCGGCGGTGATCAGGGTCTTTCCGGCAAGGCTTTTCAAAAACGGGAAATCCGCCGTCCGGATGACCCGCCCCTCCCGGGGCAGGGCCACGTCGCCCCCGTCATAGTCCGGGTGCAGCACCGGCCGCACGTCCTTTCCGGGAAAGTCCGGGGCCGTGTCCATGTGGGCCAGAAAGCCGATGGCCGGGTCGCCCTCATGGCCCGGCGAGGCCGGGAGCCAGGCCGTGACGATGCAGTTTTCATCCACCGCCGGCCTTTCCAGCCCCAGCTCCTGCAGCTCCTCCGCCAGCATTTTTGCCAGGTCCCACTGGCAGGCCGTGGAGGGCGTGACGCCCGACTGGGGGTCCGAGGCCGTGTGCACCTTCACATACCGCAAAAGCCGCTGGTATGCCCTCATAGCGGCAGGTTGGAGAAGAAGTACGGCAGCTGCTTGCGCCACCAGGGCCAGTCATGGCACACATCCAGGCCCCAGTAATCCGCCCAGACAGGCACTCCCTTCACATGCAGGATGGACTCCAGCCGCCGCTCATGGGCCATCATCTCCTCATCCCAGGCGCCCTGGCCGGAGCAGATGACGATGTTCGACTGCCGGTACAGGTCCAGCCAGGGATGGTCGGCGGGCATGTTGGGCAAAAACTGCAGAGGGGAGTTGGCATAGGTCAGGTCGTCGTGGTAGTTGCCGAAGAAGAAATTGGCGTCAAAAAGCCCGCTCAGGGACACCACCGTATCGAACAGGTCCGGCCGGCGGAAGAAGAAGTTGGCCGCGTGCAGGCCGCCCATGCTGCAGCCGGTGGTCATGGCCTTCACCGGCGTGGCACCCAGCTCGTACACCCGGGGCAGCAGCTCGTCCGTCACATAGGCGAACCACCGCTCCTGCAGCTCCAGCCGCTGGCGGGGGTCGGCATCGGTGTTGGACCAGGTCTCCCCGTCGATGGCATCCACGCCAACCACCATCACGCGGCCCTCCTCCACCCAGGGAGCGATGGTGTCCACCATGCCGTAGTTCTCAAAATCGAAGAACCGGCCGTTCTGGGGCGGGAAGGCAAAGCAGGGCTTGCCCCCGTCGCCGTAGAGCTTGAACTCCATGTCCCGGTCCAGGATGTGGCTGTATTCCTTGAAATAGCGCGTGTTCATAACTTCACTCCTTCTATTGGACCCGCTCCAGGGCGAAGCGGATGAATTCCTTTGCCGCCTCCTCCGAGGGGGCGTGGATGGTATACATCTGGTTGCCCATGGCGTCCGAGAGGGCGTCCGGCATCCGCTCGCACATGGCCATCTGGCTGCCGTAGCGGGCCAGGACCTCCTCATGGCTGTGGACATAGCGGGCGCTGTCCCGGCGGCTGGCATAGGCGCAGAAGTGGTCCTCCCCACCGGGCTGTGTCCGCCGTTCGTCAAAGGCCGCCATGTCCGCCCAGATCTGATACACATCGATACAGTGGGCAAAGTTGATCATGTCCGGGGTATAGCCCCCCGCAGGGCGCATATTGACCTCCAGGCCCACGAAGTCCCCCACGTCCCCCAGGCCGGGCTTTGCCCGGGTGAGCTGGAAGAACTCCAGGTGCACGAACCGGCTGGCCGCGCCGAAGGCCTTGGCCGTCCGGCGGCCCATGGCCGCCAGCTTCTCCGGTACCTTGTCCACCACATAGTAGGCCAGGTCCCCCTGCTCGTTGACGATATCCGCGATGGAGGGCGGGAACAGGGCCGAGGACTCCATCAGCGGCTCGCAGCGGGAGTCCATGATGGCGTCATAGGAGCGGATGTTGCCGAAGATGAATTCCTCCATTACATAGGGCTCGTCGGGCTTTTCGGCGAAAAACCGCTCCAGGTCCTCATTGCTCTCCAGCTTCCAGGTGTGGGAGGCCCCCACGCCCACGTCCGGCTTGACGATGACGGGCCAGCCCACCTGGGCGATGAACGCCTCCGCCGCGGCCCGGTCCGTGACCTTGTGGCAGCGGGCGGTGGGCACCTGGGCCTGGGCATAGTACGCCTTCATACCGGACTTGCTCTTGAAGGCCGCCACGGCCTGGGTATCCACGCCGGTGGTGATATGGAAATCCGTCCGCAGCCGGGCGTCCTGCTCCAGCCAGTACTCGTTGTTCGACTCCAGCCAGTCGATCTTGCCGTACCGGAAGGAAAAATAGGCCACCGCCCGGAACACCTGGTCGTAATCCTCCAGGGTGTCCACCCGGTAGTACTCGGTCAGAGCATCCTGCAATTCCCAGTCCAGCTGGTCATAGGGGCAGTCCCCCACCCCCAGTACGTTCACGCCGTTTCTATGGAGCCTGTCGCAGAAATTCCAATAGGTACGGGGGAAATTGGGGGAGATAAACACAAAATTCATGCCCCTCGCCTCCCCTTACTCCCGGACGGGGACGATCTCGATCCAGTAGCCGTCCGGGTCCTCCAGGAAGTAGATGCCCATGGCCGGGTTTTCATAGCAGATGCAGCCCATGGCCTCATGCTTGGCGTGCAGCGCGTCGTACTCGTCCGTCAGGAAGGCCAGATGGAACTCCTGCTCCCCCAGGTCATAGGGCTCGGTCCGTCCGGTCATGCAGGTCAGCTCCAGAAGGAAGGGGCTGTTCTCCTTATCCTTCAAAAACACGATGCGGAAGGAACCGTCCTCTGCGTTCTCCTCCTTGGCGGGGGTCAGGCCCAGGGTCTCCCGATAAAAGGCCAGGCTCTTTTCCAGGTCCAGAACGTTGAAGTTAAAATGGTTGAATGCTGTCATGGTGAAAACTCCTTTTTTGATTTTGATATTTTGAAGCCGGAAAGGTCAGTTCGCTTTTTTGTCGATCCACTCCGTGCGGAACTTGGAATACACGATCTTCTGCTCGCTGTAGAGGCTGGAATAGCCGGAGAGCATATAGCTGACCGCGCTGCACAGGGCATACAGCACCATCCCCTCCCCGCCGAACAGCTCAAAACTCAGCAGCAGGGATGTGACCGGGCAGTTGGTGGAGCCGCAGAACACCGCCGTCATGCCCAGGGCCCCGGAGAACCCGTGGGGCAGCCCCAGCAGCGGCCCCATCCAGGTGCCGAAGGCGCAGCCCACGCACAGGGCCGGCACGATCTCGCCGCCCCGCATGCCCGCCCCCATGGTCAGGGCCGTCAGGAGTATCTTCACGAGGAACGCATACCAGATGGTCTGGCCCCCCAGGAGCTTTCGGATGAGCTCGTCTCCCGCGCCGCCGTAGAGCTGGGTGCCGAGAAGCAGCGTCAGGGCCAGCACGATGCATCCGCCCGCGGCGGCCCGGAGGATCGGGTCTTTTATGTATTTGGCATATAGCTTTTTGGACAGGTGCATGCACTCGCAAAAGAGCACCGACACCGCCGCGCACAGCATCCCCAGCACCAGGGTCTGGGCCATGGACGCAGCGCTCAGGACCGCGGGGGCGCCCGCCGCGTAGCCCACCAGACCGTGCAGGCCCAGGGCCCGGGCCAGGAGGAACGCCGCCTCCGAGGACACCAGACAGGGCACGATGGCCGCGTAGTGCATCACGCCCACGCTGACCACCTCCATGGGGAATACCGCCGCGGTGATGGGGGTGCCGAACAGCGCCGAGAAGGCTCCCGCCATGCCGCACAGCACCATCACGCCCCGGTCCTTCTCATCCAGACCCAGCTTTTGCCCGGCAAAGGAGGCCATGGACCCGCCCAGCTGCAGCGCCGCGCCCTCCCGGCCGGCAGAGCCGCCCACCAGGTGGGTGATCACCGTGGAGACGAAGATCAGCGGGGCCATGCGCAGCTTTACGGGAGAGCCGTCCCGGGCGGAGAGGATGACCTGGTTGGTGCCCTTGTCCTCGGTCATGCGGGTGAGCTTATAGAGAAGGGCCGTCACCGCGCCGCCCGCCGGCAGCAGCCAGATCAGCCGGGGTTCCAGGGTGCGCAGGGCCGTCACCGTGCCGATGCACCAGTGAAAGGCAGTGGCAGCCGCTCCCACGGCCATGCCCGTGAGGCTGGCCAGGACCAGCCATTTCAGGAACACGCCGCAGGCCGACACGGCGTTTTTCAGTTTTTCATCCAGCTGGCCCACGGCACTTCCTCTTGTTTCATGGGATGTGCTTTAGAGTATAGCACACTCCCGGCGATTTTGCATCCGCATCCGGGAATTTTCTCCGCCCGCACCAACGCGCCCGGACGCCGGGCGGGCGATTCATTTTGCAAGCTCCGCCGCCAGGGCCCGGGCTTTCGCCTCCGCCGCCAGCAAAAGCTCCTCCGGGTCCGGGACCATGTCCAGCCCCTCCGCGGCGATGCACACATACTTCTCAAAGCCAAAAAATTCGCTCATGGCCTCCATATACCGGCTGCCCTGCTCCAGGCGGGCCCAGGGCACGCCGTCATACTGTCCGCCCCGGGTGGTGAGGAAGACGAGATGCTTTCCCCGGCACATGCCCCGCAGGCCGTCCTCCAGCGTCTCAAAGGTGATGCCGGAGACGCTGATGTTCTCGATGTACACCTTCAAAATGGCGGGAAAGCTCAGATCCCAGAAGGGCGCGGCCACCGCCACCTCGTCCGCGGCGGCGAACTGCCGGGCAAAGCGCAGCGAGGCGTCCCCCAGCTCCCCCCGGGCCAGGAGCCCGTCCCGAGCCGCGAGCCGCTCCGCCGTCAGGGGCGTCAGCCCCTCCGCGGCGGGGTCCACCACCGTCACGTGAAATGCCGCCGGGTCCAGCGCCCCCAGGAACGCCCGGGCCAGCCGGGCCGTCCGGGACGCCTCACCCCGCACGCAGCAGTCCACCAGCAGCACATTGCGCATATGTATCTCCTCCCTGCCTGTTCGTGTCTTTTCCCGAATTATACCCTCTGCCGCCGTCCCTGACAAGTCCCCGCCGGCACACAGAAATATCTTGATTCACCGGACAGAAATTGTTATAATTGACCACACAGGGGCGAAACGGCCCCATGACCTTTTGCAAATCAAATGAATTGTGAGGTACATACCATGAAAAAACGCGTATTGGCCCTTTTGATGGCGCTGGTCATGATGGCCGGCATGGTGAGCGTGGCCGCCTACGCCGCTGAAGACCCCCTGACGGTGGCCCTGGTGGTGGCGGACAAGTTCGGCGACCGCTCCTTCTACGACTCCTCCAAGGAGGGTCTGGACAAGCTGGTGGAGGACTTCGGCGTGGAGCCGAAAACCATCGAGTGCGGCGGCGAGAACCACACCGCCCAGATCCGCAACGCCGCCGACGTGGCGGACGTGGTGGTCTGCGTGGGCTGGGAGTTCTACGATGTGGAGACCGTGGCCCCCGAGTATCCCGACGTGAAGTTCATCTGGATCGACAACGCCACCTCCGCCCCGGTAGAGAACGTGCTGAACATCACCTACGCCCAGAATGAGGGCTCCTTCCTGGCCGGCTACATCGCCGCGGCCATGAGCGAGAACGGCGTGGTGGGCGCCGTGGGCGGCGAGGACGCCGACACCATCAACGACTTCATCGTGGGCTATGAGCAGGGCGCCAAGTACTTCAGCGAGGACATCGAGGTGGTCCACAACTACGCCAACACCTACACCGACCCCGCCGTGGGCAAGGAGTGCGCCATCGCCCTGAACGATGAGGGGGCCGACGTGATCTTCCAGATCGCCTCCGCCACCGGTGACGGCGTGTTTGAGGCCGCCAAGGAGAAGGGCTTTTACGCCATCGGCGTGGACTCCGACCAGAAGTACATCGACCCGGAGGTCATCATCTGCTCCATGAAGAAGGAAGTGGGCGACTCCATCTACGCCGCCATCTCCGAGCTCATAGACGGCGACGACTCCCGCTGGGGCACCACCTGGGTGGCCGACATGTCCACCGGCTACATCGGCATCGGCTACGGCGAGGAGGGTTCTGAGCAGCAGATCTCCGACGAGCTGAAGGAAGAGGTGGCCGACATCGCCGAGGCCATCATCTCCGGCGAGATCGTGGTGGACACCACCCGCAGCTGACAGTCCGCAAAATGCAGGGGCGCGTTTCTCGACGCGCCCCTTTTTGACCTTTAGAGAATGACTTGAGCGAGAGGAGTTTATATGGACGAGATCGCTGTGCGGTTCCAGCACGTCAGCATGGCCTTTCCCGGGGTGCTGGCCAATGACGACGTGTCCCTGGACATCCGCCGGGGCGAGGTATTTGCCCTGGTGGGGGAAAACGGCGCGGGCAAGAGCACCCTCATGAACGTGCTGTACGGCATCCACGCCCCCACGGACGGGAAGGTCTTCATTAATGGCCGGGAGGTGACGGTCTTCGACCCGAAGACGGCCATCTCCATGGGCGTGGGCATGGTCCACCAGCATTTCATGCTGGTGCCCTCCTTCACCGTGGCCCAGAACATCGTCCTGAGCCGGGAGCCCCGGAAGGGGCGCGTCTTCTTCGACAATGCTGCCGCGGAGAAAAAGACCCGGGCGCTGGTGGAGGAATACGGCTTGGAGGTGGACCCCGCCGTCCCCGTGGAGGAGCTGGGGGTGGGCCTGCAGCAGCGGGTGGAGATACTGAAGACCCTCTACCGGGGGGCAGAGATCCTCATTCTGGACGAGCCCACCGCCGTGCTGACCCCCCAGGAGACCGACGAGCTGTTCGCCGTCATCCGCCGGGTGGTCCGGGAAAAGGGCATGACCGTCATCATCATCACCCACAAGCTGTATGAGGTACTGGCCATCTCCGACCGGGTGGGCGTGATGCGCAAGGGCCGGCTGGTAGGGGTGCGCAGCACCGCCGACGTGGATGAACAGACCCTGGCCTCCATGATGGTGGGCCGGCCGGTGCTCTATGACCACCTGGAAAAGACCGGCACGCCGGGAGATGTGATGATCGACGTGCGGGACCTGACCGTCCGGGACAACCGGGGGCTGACCGCCGTGGATGGGCTGAGCCTCTCGGTCCGGGCAGGCGAGGTGCTGGGCATCGCCGCCGTGGAGGGCAACGGCCAGAGCGAGCTTCTGGAGGCCATCACCGGCATGCGGAAGGCCGAATCCGGCTCTGTGACCATCTGCGGCCATGACGCCACGGGCCTGGACCCCGGCGCCATCCGGGCCCTGGGCCTGGCCCATGTGCCGGAGGACCGGCTGGCCACCGGCGTGAGCCGGGACGCCACCGTCACCGACAACCTGCTCACCGGCAAGCAGCGGGAAAAGCGCTTCAATCGCTTCGGCTTCCATCAGCGCACCAGCACCATCGAGCGCTACGCCAGGGAGCTCTATGAGAAGTTCGACATCCGGGGCGCGGGCACGGACGTGACCGTGGGGTCCATGTCCGGCGGCAACATGCAGAAGGTGGTCATCGCCCGGGAGTTCTCCTTCGACTGCCCGGTGCTCATCATCGCCCAGCCCACCCGGGGCGTGGACGTGGGGGCCATCGAGTTCATCCACCGCCACATCATCGACCGGCGCAACGCCGGCTGCGCCATATTGCTCTGCTCAGCGGACCTGGACGAGGTGTTCCGGCTCAGCGACCGGATCGTCACCCTATATGAGGGGCGGATCACCGGGGAATATGCCGGGGAGTTCTCCAAGGACGAGATCGGCCTGGGCATGACCGGCGGTTGCCGGGAGAAGGAGGCAGTATCGTGAAAAAGAGATTCAACTGGGGGTACCTGGGCAGCCTCTGCATCAGCGTGCTGCTGGCCTTCGCCATCGGCGCGGTCATCCTCCTCATCGCCGGCTTCGACCCCCTGGAGGCCTACGCCGCCATGATCAGCGGCGCCTTCTCCAACGCCCGGCATGTGGGCGACTTTCTGGAATACGCCATGGTGCTGTGCCTGACGGGCCTGGCCTGCGTGCTGGGCTCCCGGGTGGGCATCTTCAACGTGGGCGGCGAGGGCCAGCTGCTGCTGGGCGCCGTGGTGGGCTGCCAGGTAGGGGTGTGGCTGAACGGATATTCCCCCTGGATCGTGCTCCCCGCCGCGGCCCTGGGGGCCATGGCCACCGGGGCGCTGTACGCTCTCATCCCCGGCTGGCTCAAGGTGAAGGTGAAGGTCAACGAGGTCATCACCACCATCATGCTCAACACCATCGCCGCCAGCCTCTGCCAGTATCTGGCCAAGGGGCCCTGGAAAAACCCCAACAAGAACATGGTGGCCGCCACCGCCCAGCTGGACGGCCGGTACTGGTTTTCAAAGCTCATCCCCAATTCCAACCTGTCCACCGCCATCATCGCCGCCGTGGTCATCACCTTCCTGACCTGGTATGTCATGGAGAAGACCTCCACCGGCTATGAGATGAAGCTCACCGGCCAGAATCCCCGCTTCGCCTTCTTCTCCGGCATCAAGACGGACCGCATCGTCATCGTCTGCATGCTCATCTCCGGGGCCATGTGCGGCTTGGTGGGCATGTTCCGGGTCTACGGGGTGGAGCACCTGTACCGCAGCAGCATCAGCAACCAATACTACTTCGAGGGCCTGACCGTGGCCATGATCGCCCAGTACAATCCCGTGACGGTCATCTTCCTCAGCTTCTTTTTCGCCATATTGAAGATCGGCGCCCAGGGCATGGAGCTGTCCGCCGGGGTGCCCAACCAGATCTATCTCATCATCCAGACAGTCATCATCTTCTTCATGGCGGCGGAGAGCGGCATCTTCTCCTCCCTCCGGGCCGGCTCCCAGCGCCGGAAGGCCCAGGCAGACATCCGCAGAAAGGGGGCGGAAGACCATGCTTGAGGACATCCTGAAAAGCGTCTTCTCCGCCGGCACCTTCAACCAGATGCTCCGCTCCGCCACACCGGTGGCCCTGGCGGCCCTGGGGGGCGCCATGACCGAGCACGCCGGCATCATGAACATCGGCATGGACGGCATGATCCTGATGGGCGCGTTCTTCGGCGTGCTGGGCAGCTTCCTCTTCGGCTCCGCCGCGGCAGGGGTGGCCCTGGTGCTGGCCATGGGCGTGGTGGTAGGGCTGTTCTTCGCCCTGTTCGTGGTGAAATTCAAGTCCGACGAATTCATCATCGGCACGGCCCTGAACACCTTCGCCCTGGGCCTGACCAGCTTCCTGTCCCGCTCCATCTTCGGCACCGCCGGCACCAAGGGCAATCCCGCCCTGCCCACGGTCCACATCCCCGGTCTGGACGCCATCCCCTTCCTGGGCCGGGTCCTGAACGACAACTCCCTGTTCATCTACGTGACGTGGTTTCTGGTGCTCATCATGTGGCTGTTCGTGTACAAGACCCCCTACGGCTTCTGGCTGCGGGCTTCCGGCGAAAAGCCCGAGACCCTGCGCACCGCGGGCATCGCCCCGGAGAAGATGAAGTGGCTGGCCAGCATCCTGTGCGGACTTCTCTGCGGCCTGGCCGGGGCCCATCTGTCCCTGGGGCAGCTGCAGGGCACCTTCGCCGAGGACATGGCCAACTCCCGGGGCTACATTGCCTTCGCCTGCGTCATCTTCAGCAAGGCCAATCCCGCCGTGGCATACGGCGCAGCGCTGATGTTCGGCTTCTTCGACGCCATCGGACTGCGGCTGCAGGATTACATCAGCTCCGACCTGACCAACACCATCCCCTACATCATCACCATCGTGATGATGGTCTATGTGGTGGTCCGCTCCCAGCGCAAAAAGCGCCACGCGGGGAAAAGACTGCCCCAGCGGCAGACCTGAGAACACATACGAAAAACGGCCTGTGTCCCGTGGGACACAGGCCGTTTCAGTCTGTCAGATCGATCCACGTTTGCCGCTCTCTCAGGGAACGGGGCTCACTCCAATATCTCCAGCACCTGGCCGAAGCCCACCGTCCGCTCCCCGTCCCGGATGGGGAAGGTCTGCTCCTCCTCAAGATAGACGGGCTTTGCCAGCTTCACGGTGAGCCGACACTGGTCGCCGGGCATCAGGTACTCGGCGCCCCCGTCCAGGACGATCTGGCCCTCCACCGCCGCCGTGCGGAAATAGAAGATGGGGCGGTAGCCGCTGCTGATCCCGCTGCGGCGGCCTCCGTCCTCGGCCCGCAGCAGCCGCACCCGGGCCCGGAACGTCTGGGTGCAGGCGGCGCTGCCAGGCTCGGCCAGCACCTGCCCTCTCCGGATGAGGTCCGGCTCCGGGCACTGAAGGGCCACGCCGATCACGTCCGCCACATTGGCTATATCCGCGCTCTTATGGAAAATTTGTATATCCTGGACATTGCACGTCTGGGTGCTGCCCAGACCCGTCAGCTCCACACTGCTGCCCGGCCGCAGAGCGCCCTGCTCCACGCACCCGGTGACCACGGTGACGTCCTCCCGCCGGAAGACCTGGTGCACCCCCATGAGAAAGGGCTGATCCCCCGGTCTGTCGTAATCCGGCAGATACTCCTGGATCGCGTCCACCAGCTCTGTGATGGGCCCCCCGTATTCGTTGGGGTCATCGGCAGCCCGCCGGCAGTCGCCCACCACGATGGGCATGTCTTCATAGCCGTTTTTCTCCAGCAGCCGGGCCACGTCCCCTTTCAGCTGCTCCGTGTCCGCGTCCGGCGATGCGTTCAAAAATCCCACCACATAGGGCACGCCCATCTGCCGGGCCAGGAGCACATGCTCCCTGGTCTGCTCCATGATCCCCTCCCGGGCAGAGACGACCAGCACGGCCACGTCCATCATGGGCATCATGGCGATGGCGTTTTTCACGTAAAACGGGTCCCCCGGGCAGTCCAGCAGGACGTAGTGCCGCCAGTCGCAGACCGCCTCCGCTATATTCCCGGCTATGGTGATGCCCCGCTCCCGCTCCTCCGGCAGGCTGTCCAGGTCGTACCGGGAGGTGGAGCCGTGGGGTCCCTTCCAGCAGGCCATGACCTGCAATATGGCCGCCGCCAGGGTCGTCTTTCCCTGCTGGGACTGGCCGATGAGGCCGAGAACATAGTGGGGCATGATGTGGCCCAGGACCACCGACTCGTCCAGCTCCTCCTCTTCCTCGTCCTCTGACCGCCCGTCCTGTTCTTCTTCCTCTTCCTCGTCCTCCGGCTCCTCGCCCTCCTCCGGCTCGGACTCTATATCCAGATCGAGATCGAGATCAAGCTCCTCCGGGACCGGGTCCTCCCGGTCGATGGGCTCCTCCGCCGGGCGCCGGACGGGCTCGGCCTGCTCCGCCTGCTGCTTCTTCTTTTTTCTGGACCCGAAAAGAAACATCTTCCTACCTCCTGGGATCAATGGGATATGATTTCATTGGGAATTTCTGTATTTTATCCCCTTCGCCCGGCAAAGTCAAGTCCGCCGGACGGGAGCGCAAGACGCCAAAAATGCGGCTGAGTCCGTAAGTCCCGCTGCCGTCTGCCGACAGGCGGAAACGGCCTGTGTCCCGTGGGACACAGGCCGTTTGCTCTGGTGATAGCCCCTGTACGGGGCCTGTCTGCCGCCAGTTTACCGGCAGTCATGACGCATGCGGTCACTTCACCGCGATCTGGCACATCTTCATGGTCTCCAGGGCGGCGGCGTGGCTGGCCGGGGTCACCCCCGCGCAGGCCTCCGCGATCACATGCACCGGGGTCTCCGGCAGGAACGCCTTCACCAGCAGGGCGTTGGACACCACGCAGATGTCCGTGCACAGTCCCACCAGGGTGATATCCAGCTCCTCCTTCTCCGCCATGGCCGCCAGCTTCTCGGCCAGCGCCACGGACCCAAAGGTGGGCTTGTCGATGATCTGGGCGTCTCCCAGGGCGGCAGCGATCTTCTCGTCCAGCTCCCAGCCCGGCGTGCCCTTCACACAGTGGACCACCGGCAGGTTCCGCCCCTCCTGGGTGTTCAGATAATCTGCCGGATGGGTGTCCCGGGTGGCAAACACGTCCGCCGCCGGGTATTTTTTGATCTCCTCCGCCACCCGGTCCACGATGGCGACGGCCTCCGGCGTGCCCAGGGCCCCGTCGATGAAATCCTTCTGCATGTCAATGACCAAAAGCAGTTTTCTCATGATACGCTCTCCTTCCGCGCCCTTCGGCACAGGTACAGGATACCAGATTTTCCGCCGGAATACAAGCACGCCGGCCTCCCGGCACGCTTTCCTGAAACTTGTGTAAACTACATAACATAACGCCGCCAGATCATACCAGAATATCGGATTGTTACAAAAATCACCTCTCGTTTTAGTGATAATTCCACTTGCTTTTTTCTCCCGTTTTTTGTTAAAATTGCATAAAGGTATTTTGTGTACCAAATTTAAAAATGGAGGAAAAAAACGATGAAGAAAATCCTTGCTCTTCTCTTGGCTCTGGCCATGGTCTTTTCCCTGGGCGCTGTGGCGTTCGCGGATGACGAGGTGGATGTGAGCGGCCTGAAGGTAGGCGTGTTCTGGTATGCGTTCAGCGACGCCTTTCTGTCCACGGTCCGCGCTTCCCTGAATGAGCAGCTGGAGGATGCCGGCATCGAGTATCAGGACTTCGACGCCAACAATACCCAGGCCACCCAGCTGGAGCAGGTCCAGACCGCTGTCACCAACGGCTTCAATGTCCTGGTGGTCAACCTGGTCACCTCCGGCTCCGCTGACGCCGCCGAGCAGATCATCCAGGCCGCCGGCGACCTGCCCATCATCTTCTTCAACCGCGCCGTGGAAGGCGACGGAGAGGAGCACACCGTTCTGGACGCCCATGAGAACATCGCTTTCATCGGCACCGACGCCCCCGAGGCCGGCCACATGCAGGGCAAGATGATCGGCGAGTTCCTGGTGGAGAACTATGACGATGTGGACCTGAACGGTGACGGCGCGATCTCCTATGCCATGTTCATGGGCGACGCCGCCAACGTGGAGGCCATCTACCGCACCCAGTACGGTGTGGAGGACGCCAACGCCGTCCTGGCCGAGAACGACAAGCCCGAGCTGGTGTACTTCAACGAGAGCAACACCGATAAGTATCAGCTCGACCCCAACGGCGCGTGGTCTTCCGCTGCCGCCAACGAGTTCATGAGCACCAACCTGGCTGAGTACAGCGAGGCCAACGGCAACATGATCGAGCTGGTCATCGCCAACAACGACGA
>CANRNU010000018.1 GCA_947632005.1 uncultured Oscillospiraceae bacterium
AGGAAGTCCACCGCCGCCTGGAAGTCCTCGGTGTTGATGTCCGGGGAGGCCATGTACCGGGGCTGGCCGCCGCTCTCGCCGGTAAAAGAGGGGTCGAAGGCCAGGGTGAGGAAGCCCCGCTCCGCCATGGTCTGGGCGTACAGCCCCGCCGCCTGCTCTTTCACCGCGCCGAAGGGGCCGCACACCGCGATGGCCGCCAGGGGTCCGGCCGCGCCCTTGGGCGTATACACATCTGCCGCCAGGGTGATGCCGTAGCGGTTGGGGAATGTCACCTTCCGATGCTCCACCTTTTCGCTCTGCGGGAAGGTCTTGTCCCAGTCATTCGTCAATTCCAATTTCATCGTTTCAGCCATTTTTCTCATCCTTTCAAATTTCAAATTTTTTGTTTCAGAACTTTCTTATGGATGTTTCTCAACAGAAAATCGAGGCAGTCCACCTTGCTTTGGCTCTCATGGACCTCATCCATCAACGCGCAGCGGTGACGGCGCAGCACCTTCACCGCGTCCTCTACCTGTCCGCCGTCATACAGCCGGCAGACAGTGCCGATCGTCTCTTTGTCGCAACCGGCGTCTTTCATGCTTTGCGTAAGCTCATCCATTGGTCTGCACCCCCTGTCAAGAACAAGCATACCACTCTTGATTATTCGGCAACAAATAGTTATAATTTATATCATGATATAAAAATTATGAATATCATGGAGGGGTATCATGGAACTGCGGACGATGCGTTATTTCCTCGCGGTGGCCAGGGAGGAGAACATGACCTGGGCGGCGGAACAGCTGCACGTCACACAGCCCACGCTGTCCAAACAGATACAGGCACTGGAGGATGAACTGGGAAAGAAGCTGTTTGTCCGGCACAGCTTCAGCATCGAACTGACCGAGGAGGGGATGCTCCTGCGGAAGCGGGCGGAGGACTTGGTATCCATGGCGGACAAGATCACGGGGGAATTCGCCGCGCTGGACGATGTGACCGGCGGGGATGTGTATCTGGGGCTGGCGGAGTCGTATCAGATACGCAGCCTGGCCCGACAGATCAAGAAGTTCAAGCAGACCTATCCCGGCCTGCGCTACCATATCACCAGCGGCGACACGGAACAGGTCACAGAGAAGCTGGACAAGGGCCTGCTGGACTTCGCGGTGTTGGCGGACGAACCCAACACCGCCAAGTACAACGATCTGCCCTTTCCCGAGTCGGACGTGTGGGGGATAGTTATGCCGGACAGCCATGATCTGGCCTGGAAAGAGGCCGTCACCGTGGACGATCTGGCGGGACTGCCCCTGTTCTGCTCGGAACAGGGGTGGGCCAACGACATCCCCAAGTGGTGCGGCAATCGTATGGATGAATTGCATCTGGAGGGGTCCTTCCGGCTTTCCTATAACGGCTCGCTCTTTGTCAAGGAGGGGCTGGGGCTTCTTTTGACCTTCGACCATCTTATCGACACGAGCCCTAACAGCGGCCTGGTGTTCCGGCCCCTGTCGCCCCGGCTGGAGACCCGGATATACCTGGTGTGGAAAAAGTATCAAGTCTTTTCGCCCATCGCGGAGCGGCTGCTGGACAGGATAAGAGACGCGTTCTGCCGCGGGGATGCCGGCGCCGGACACCCCTTGCCAGCGGCGGAGATCTGCGGTACAATGTCGCCGGAAGAAACGGCGGGAGCGCCGCTGGCCGCAGACCGGGGCGGGACCGACGGAGACAGGTGGGACGAGGCTTGAAAGAAGGTGGGTGAGAGCGTGTTCGGGAGGAAGAAAAATGCCGCGCCGGTCTTTGACAGGACCGGAAAGGAGCCGGTCCTCCGGGCCAGCATCTGTACAGGCGAGAAGGTGGCCGGCTATCGGGACACCGCGACGGGAAAATTCGTAGAGGTCATGCTGATTCGGAACGAC
Organism: uncultured Oscillospiraceae bacterium; assembly: GCA_947632005.1. GTDB lineage: Bacteria > Bacillota > Clostridia > Oscillospirales > Oscillospiraceae > CAJOIG01. The sequence goes on from CANRNU010000018.1 coordinate 1,887, forward strand.
GGAGACCTTCGGCAGTTTTTGACCGAATACGGCTTTTCGGAAGAAGAGCTGCGTCGGGAATGGTAGGGCGCGGAATGACCCGGATGAGCGGGATAAGTTGACATAATATGTATTTTGCTGGGAGGACAGGCATGACAGAGCAGGAAAAGATGAAGCAGGGATTTCTCTGGCAGGACGACGAGGAGAATATGGCCCTGCAGGCCCACACCAAGGAGCTGGTCCGCCGGTTCAATACCATGCCGCCGGAGGATATGGCCGGGCGGGAGGCCCTCCTGCACGACATATTCGGCCAGGTGGGGGAGCATGTCTGGATCGTGCCGCCCATCACGGTGGCGGTGGGCAAATATGTGTCCGTGGGAGAGGGCACATACGTCAACATGAATCTGACCCTGATCGACGACTGGAAGATCACCATCGGGAAACGGGTCCTGATCGGTCCCAATGTGACCCTGTGCACCACGGGGCATCCCATCCACCCGGACCATCGGATGGACGGGATGTACTCCTTCCCCATCACGATCGGGGACGGGGTCTGGCTGGGAGCCAACGTGATCGTCATGCCCGGGGTGACCATCGGGGAAAATTCCGTCATCGGCGCGGGCTCCGTCGTCACCAGGGATATCCCGCCCAACGTCATCGCCTTTGGCAGTCCGTGCAAGGTGTACCGCCAGATCAATGAGCGGGACGGGGAATACTACTTCGGGGAAAGGCGCTTCGACGAACAGCCGGAGTGAATCGAAAAAGAGAGGACCCGGACCGGCGTGAAAGCTGACGCCGGTCCGGATCTTTTGCGGCCGATGCGGCTGCGGCTCCGTGAAAAATACGCCGGGCCGACGGAAGAAGGCACGTTTGAAATTTTGCTTTACAATATTATAAGATTCTGTTATAATCTGTTTATCAAAGAATGAAAAGAAGGAGTATCGCTATGTCTGCACTGAAAAAAATCAAGCTGCCCGGCTGGATCTTCATCGGCATGATCCTGGGCATCCTGGCCGGCCTCGGCTGCATGTACGGCATGGCCGACGGCGGCGCGTTCACCACGGCGAACCTGAAACCCTTTGGCGACATCTACATCAACCTGTTGAAGTTCCTGGTGGTCCCTGTGGTGCTCACCAGCATCGTCAGCGGCGTGGTGAGCCTGGGCGACATCAAGCGCGTGGGCTCCATCGGCTGGAAGACCATCGTCTACTATCTGGCCACCACCGCCATCGCCATCGTGATCGGCCTGGTCTTCGCCAACGTCGCCAATGCCGTGGGGCTGTTCCCGGTTCTGGAGACCTCCGGTCTGGAGTATGAGGCCAATTCCTCCAACGTCATGGACGTGATCAAGGGCATCTTCCCCTCCAATATGTGGCAGAGCTTCTCCGACGCCAACATGCTGCAGGTCATCGTGGTGGCCCTGTTCCTGGGCGCCGGCATCCTGCTGGCGGGCGACGCGGGCAAGAAGTTCAGCGAGGTGATGGAGAGCGCCTACGCCGTGGTCATGAAGATCATGGGCTTCATCATCAAGCTGACCCCCATCGGCGTGTTCTGCCTGATGGCCGACGTGGTGGCCGTGAACGGCCCCAAGATCGTGGGCTCGCTGATGATCGTCATCGGCGTGGCCTATGTGGCCTACATCGTCCACTTCGTGGTGTGCTACGGCGTGTCCGCCACCACGCTGGGCAAGGTGGGCTTTGTCAAGTTCGTCAAGGGCATCTGGCCGGCCATGGTAGTGGCCTTCACCACCACTTCCTCCGCCGCCACCCTGCCTGTGACCATCGACTGCTCCAACAAGATGGGCTCTGACCCCGAGGTCAGCTCCTTTGTGCTGCCCCTGGGCGCCACCATCAACATGGACGGCACCGCCATCTACATGGGCGTCACATCCATCTTCATCGCCACCTGCTATGGCATCAGCCTGACCCTGGGCCAGATGGCCATGATCGTCCTGACCGCCACCCTGGCTTCCATCGGCACCGCGGGCGTCTCCGGCGCCGGCATGATCATGCTGGCCATGGTGCTGGAGAGCGTGGGCCTGCCTGTGGAAGGCATCGCCCTGATCGCCGGCGTCGACAAGCTGTTCGATATGGGCCGTACCACGCTGAACATCGTGGGCGACTCCACCTGCGCGCTGTACATGTCCCGTCTGGACGCGAAGCGTGCCGCACGTCTGGCTGCTGCTGCAAAGAAGTAGGCCAGAACGAAAAAATCGTCTGGCCGAAGCAAGAGGCCGGACGCAAAGAGAGCATTTGCACCCCCGGCCTGGAACAGGCCGGGGGTGTTTTGATATGCAAGACCCATTGATAACAGGAGGAAATTTACATGCGACCCGTGGAGAGATCCGACAAGATGAAGATGGTCCACAGCGACATCCGGGGGCCCATATACCAGAGGGCCCTGGAGATGGAGCGGCAGGGGATCGAGGTACTGAAGCTCAACACCGGAAACCCCGGCAATTTCGGTTTCGGCATGCCCGCAAGCGTCCGGGCAGCCCTGCTGGAAAACCTGGACCGGGCGGTGGCCTACTGTGACCCCGGCGGCATGCCGGAGGCCCGGGAGGCCCTGCGGGCCTATCACGCGGCCCAGGGCCTGGAGGATATCACGGCGGAGGACATCTTCATCGGCAACGGCGTCAGCGAGATGGCCCAGATGGTCTGCATGAGCGTGCTCAGCGCGGGAGATGAGCTTCTGATGCCCATGCCCAGCTACAGTCTCTGGTCCAATGGGGCGTATCTGGCTGGGGCGAAGCCGGTGTTTTACACCTGCGACGAGAAGGCGGACTGGTACCCGGATGTGGAGGATATGGCCAGGAAGATCACGCCCCGGACAAAGGCCATCCTGCTCATCAACCCCAACAATCCCACCGGCCAGGTGTATGCCCCGGCGCTGGTGGAGCAGGTCATCGGGCTGGCCCGGAGACACGGCCTGCTGCTCATCGCGGACGAGATCTATGACCGGCTCATTCTGGACGATATGCCATTCCGGTCTGTGGGGGCCCTGGCGCCGGATATGCCGGTGGTGACCCTGAACGGCCTTTCCAAGAGCCACATCGTCTGCGGTTTCCGGTGCGGCTGGGCGGCGGTCAGCGGTCCCCGGAAGCTCACAGAGCAGCTGCGCCAGTGCCTTATGAGCCTTTCCGCGCTGCGGCTGTGCGGCAACGTGCTGACCCAGCTGGTGCTCCCGGCGGCCATGGCCGACCCGGACAGCACCCGGGCGATGCTGGTCCCCGGCGGGCGCATCTATGAGCAGCGGGCCGCCGCGCTCCGGGCCCTGGATCAGCTGGACTGCATCTCCTATGTGAAGACCCACGCGTCCTTTTACATCTTCCCGAAGATCGCGGACCGGGTCCCCATCACCGATGACCGCCGGTTTGCCCTGGACCTGCTGGAGGAAAAGCACATCCTGCTGGTGCCCGGCAGCGGCTTCGACTGGCCGACGCCGGACCACTTCCGGCTGGTGCTCCTGCCGGAGCCGGAGCAGATCTACCGGGCCATTTTGGATATCGGAGATTTTCTGGAGCGCTATCATCAGTAAATCGGTAAAAATGCGCAAAGATCCCCGGCAGACATGCCGGGGATTCTACTATGCAAACGGATAAAAACGTGTTATACTACGCATGTATCTGGTTCAAGTTTTTGAACTATTCTACATACAGGCGGGGACAGAGATCGTGTGGAAGTATTTTGGCGTCATTTGTAATGTGATCACGGTGGTTTTGGGAAGCAGCCTGGGGCTGCTGCTGAAGCGGCGGGCCGGAAAGAAAAGCCCGGCGGAGGCGGCGGCAGCGGGGAAATACCCGCCCCGGGAGAACCTGCCGGACACGATGATGGTGTGTCTGGGCTTTTGCAGCGTGTTCGCGGCGGCCTCCGGTCTGCTGGAGGTGACCAGCGGCGTGCAGGCGCTGATCTGCGTGGGGTCCATGGCGGGCGGCCTTCTCATCGGCTGGGTGCTTCGGCTGGACGACAGGCTGAACCGGATGGGAGACGCGCTGCTGGAGAAGATCGGCGGCGCCGCGGAGGGCGTCAGCAATCCGGCGGAGGGGTTCGTGACGGCGTGTCTGCTGTTCTGCATCGGCTCCATGACCGTGCTGGGCTCCTTTGAGAGCGCTGCGAACCCGGCGGACCATCTTGCGCTGGAGTGCCACACCATGCTACTCATCAAATCTCTGCTGGACTTCGTGTCCTCCACTTGCCTGTCGGTCACTTACGGCGTGTCGGTGATGGCCTCGGCGGCGTTCGTGCTGGTGCTCCAGGGGGCACTGGTGGCCCTGGCGTCCGTGCTCCAGCCCTTTTTGGAGCGGACCGGGGCCATGCCCGCAGTCAACTGCGTGGGCTCCATGATCATCCTGACCATCGCCGTCAACCTCATCGGCCTGAAAAAGATCAAGACGGCGGATTACCTCCCGGCCCTGTTTCTGCCCATCCTCGTCTGCTGGCTGCTGACGAGCTTCGGCGTCACGGTGTGATAATGATTATCGCAAGGCGAAAACGAAGGTTTTCGCCGCCAAACGACACGTTTGGCAGCAAATGATCTGAGGATCATTTGCGCGATGTTCATTGCAATGAGTGTCTGGTAAAACAGCACAGCTGTTTTGTTGAGCCGCGAAGCGACTCGGCGCAACGCCTATGGCGTTTCGCCATCAGGTGATCATTATAGGGCGAAAAAGTGAATTGACAAAATCCGCAGTTGCGGTTACACTGGAATATACTTCAATTAATTTAAGTTTTCAAAGACGAGGGAAGGAGCGCTGAACCATGGGAAGACCTGACGGCATCCGTGTCCGGGACGAAGTCCCGATCTATTACCTGATCCCCCAGTTCATGACGGAACGCCATGACTCCATGAACATGATCACGGTGGACATTCCCGCGGAGCCTCTGCGGCAATACATGAACGCCAAACGGAAAGAGGGCAAGCACATCAGCCACATGGCCCTGATCCTGACGGCCTATGCCCATCTGGTGGGAGAATTCCCCACGCTGAACCGGTTCGTGATCAACCGGAGGATCTACGAGCACAAGGACCTGAAGGTGTCCCTGGTGGTGCTCCGCTCCGGCGGCAGCGCCAACGACGACACCATGTCCAAGCTGGACCTCTCTCCTGCGGACACCATCTTCGACATCCAGGATAAGATCGACAAGTATGTGAAGGAGAACGCCGCCGGCGCAGAGGAAAACGAGATGGCCATCGACAGGATCATGCGCGTTTTCGTGGGGCTCGGCGGGCTGATGAACGTGGTGGGCTGGTTTCTGCGCTGGGGCGACAAGCACGGTCTGCTGCCCCAGTCGCTGCTGGACGTGAGCCCCTTCCACGCCAGCGCCCTGTTCACCAACCTGGCCAGTATCCGCACCAACCACGTCTACCACCACGTCTATGACTTTGGTACCACCTCCATCTCCATCGCCATGGGGAATATGCGGGATACCGTGCGGCGGGGCAAGGGCGGCCAGCCGGAGGTCGTCCGGTGCATCCCCCTGGGGGTCGTGATGGACGAGCGCATCTGCTCCGGCCACTACTTCGCCCTGGCCTTTGCCCGGCTGCGGGATCTGCTGGCCCATCCGGAGTTGCTGGAGAGCCCGACCGACACCTCCCATCCTGTGCGGTAAAAGAGAATAGCATAAAAACTGTCCCCTGCCCGTTGGGCAGGGGACAGTGATTTTTTTGGAAGTGGAGGAAGGCGCCGTCAATTGTTTTGATGGGCGGCCTTCTGCCGGGAGGCACGGACCTGCTTTACCGCGTTCATCCGAAAGGTACGGGGCGGTTTTCTGGTCCCCGGCTCGCTCCTTTCCTGTTCCACGGCCTCCAGCTTGCGCTTGCGGCGGTTGACCACGTCCTCGTGCATGGGCTGGATATCGCCGGCGGCCTGCAGGGCCATCTTGGTCATCAGCGGACCCACCAGCTCATAGATGAGCACTGCAAAGAGGGTGATGTTGCGGATGAGGGCGCCCTCTTCCCCCAGCTGCATGGCGGTGGTGCACATGCCCAGGGCCACGCCGGCCTGGGGCAGGAGCGTGATGCCCAGATATTTGCAGATCTCCGGGGAGCAGTGGGTGGCCTTGGCGGAGATGCGGGCGCCGATGTACTTGCCCGCAGACCGGAACAGGATATAGACCACGCCGATCAGTACGATGATGCCGGAGGAGAACACGCCCAGGTCCAGCTCCGCGCCGCACAGCACGAAAAACAGGGCCAGCAGGGGGGACGACCACTTGTCCGCCAGATACATCAGGTCGCCGGACAGGGGGCAGCAGTTGCAGAACACCGTGCCCAGCATCATGCAGACCAGCAGGGAGGAGAAGCCCACGGTGACGGGGCCGATCCTGAACTCCGCCATGGACAGGGCCACGGTCAGGAACACGAAGGCGATGGTCATGTTCAGCCGGTTGGTGTTGGAGTTGAAGAGCTTTTCGAGCTGGGTCAGGACCCAGCCCATGAGCGTGCCCAGGGCCAGGGAGGCTATGATCTCTACCAGGGGGTTGACCAGGATGGAGACCATGTCCAGGTTGCCGAGCACCAGGGTCTTGGCGATGCCGAAGCTGACGGCAAAGACCACCAGGCCCACCGCGTCGTCCAGCGCCACGATGGGCAGCAGCAGACTGGTGAGGGGGCCCTTGGCCTTGAACTCTCGGACCACCATCAGGGTGGCGGCGGGAGCGGTGGCGGTGGCGATGGCGCCCAGGGTGAGGGCCTGGGCCACGGACAGCACGTCGGGCCGCAGCAGGTGGAACACAAACAGCGCCGCGTCCACGAATGCCGTGGCTACCAGCGCCTGGAAGATGCCCACCACGGTGGCCTGCCGGCCAATGGCCTTCAGGTCCTTGACCCGGAACTCGCTGCCGATGGAAAAGGCGATGAAGCCCAGGGCGATGTCCGAGGCGAGCTCCAGTGCTTCCACCTCGTCAAAGCTGTGGAAGCCCACATGGTCCAGGCCCAGCGCGCCCAGAAAGTACGGGCCGATCAGTACGCCGGAGACAAGATACGCGGTCACGGCGGGCAGCTTTGCCAGCCGGGACAGGCGGGTCATCATCAGTCCCGCCAGGATTGCGATCGAAACAGAGAGAAGGGTGTCCATGCGATTACCTGATTTCCGAATGATCTATGCTCTCGCACAAATCCGCATTATACTGTGTTCAGGTAGGGAAATCAAGAAGCATTTTTAATAAATATCGTATTTTCCATAAGACGGATTTCGTCATAAAAATGGCTGTCTGTGCGCTCACAGACAGAACGCCGACGGGACCGGCCCCGAACAGGTCCGCAGCAGCATCTCCCGGTGGGAGAGGAAGGCCGGATCGGTGAACCGGCGGGCGCCCGCGGGGCATTTCCGGATGCATGCCTGACACTTGATGCAGATGCCCCGGGTCTCGCTGGGCGCCTCCGGCGGGATGGAGCCCATGGGACAGGCCGCCGCGCAGATGCCGCAGCGGGTACACAGGGCGGCGTCCGTCTCCGGCAGGGCTTTCAGGAACCGGGCCGGCTGTCCGTCTGTGCCCAGGGGCGTGTAATAGGGCCCCGGCGGGTCGCTGCCCGGGATGGCAGGGCCGGCCAGGCAGCCGGAACGGACCTTCTCCGCCGCCCGGCGGGCGAAGGCCCGGAGCTCCTCCAGGTCGGCTGCATCCGGTCTTCCGGCGGCCAGAGCCTGGGCGAAGCTGTGCTGGGAGACCACCGCCGCAGCCGCCGGGACGGCGAAGCCGTTTGCCCGGAGGATGCCGGCCAGCTCCGTCAGGGCGTCGCCAAAACTCCGGTTGCCGAAGCTGACCGCGGCGATGGCCGCCGCGCCGTTTCCCCGGAGGATGCGGGCCAGGTCCGGCGCCAGCTTGTTGGGCACCCGCCCGGCGTAGACCGGCGTGCCCACCACCGCCAGATCCCCGGGACCGAAGACATATTCCCTCGTCCGGGCCGCCGGCGGCGTCAGGTCGACGGTCGGCCCGGCGGGCACGCCCAGGGCGTCCGCCGCGGCCTCCGCGACGGTCCGGACGATCTTTTCCACATTGCCGCAGGGACTGAACCAGACGGCACATACCCGCTCGACCATGTTCCGCGCCTCCCCGCTCGTTCTTGTCAGAGATTATACCACGGCGGGGAGGCGGGCACAAGGCACGGCCATTACTTCCGGGACCGCCGGTTGTCCTTTTTGATGGCGTCGGCCCAATTGGCGGCCAGAGGCGCGTGGGAGCGGATGTTGCCCACGGCGTTGGAGACGGTGTCGTACAGCACGCCGGTGCCCTGGCTGTCGGCGGTGTAATCGACGGCCCGGTCCGCGCCGATGCCGAAGCGGGCGGCGGTGCTGACCGCGTCGATGTTGGCGGCCAAAAACAGGAATTCCCAGCCGTACTTCTCCTTCTCATGGGCGATCATGGCCTTTACCTTGTCGCTGGAATAGATGTGGCTGGCGTTCTCCATGCCGTCGGTGGTGATGACGAACACCGTGTGCTCGGGCACGTCCTCGGGACGGGCGTACCGGTGGATGTTCACGATGTGATGGATGGCCCCGCCGATGGCGTCCATGAGGGCGGTGCAGCCGCCCACATAATAGTCCTTGTCGGTCATGGGCTTCACATCCTCCAGCTTTACCCGGTCGTGGAGCACCCGGCAGTCATTGTCGAACAGCACCGTGGACACATAGGCCCGGCCGGGCTCCTTGCGCTGCTTCTCGATCAAGGCGTTGAACCCCCCGATGGTGTCTGCCTCCAGTCCCGCCATGGAGCCGCTCCGGTCCAGAATGAATACCATTTCCGTGATGTCGTTTTTCATGATGAAAACCTCCTGTACTGTGTTTTTGATGGTCACAGTATAGGAGGTTTTCGGACAGTCGTGGTCGCTTGGGAAGCGACAAATCGTCGGAGCGGCGTCCGCTCAGCTTCGCCGCCGGCAAGCCGGCAGCATCCGCCCGCTCCCGCGCTCCTCCTCTCCCCAAAAGGCAAGCGTGCCTTTTGGGGACCCGGTTGAGGGATTATCAGGCGCCCAGGAGGCTCTGGTCGAAGGCGAAGAGGGTCTCGTTGATCTCGAAGATGTTGTAATTGCCCTTGCGGATGAAGTACTCGATGATCACGTCGAACTTGCTGGCGGGGGAGAGGGCGTAGCCCGCCTTCGTGAGCATCTCCCGGGTCTCCGCCAGGGGCAGTTCCAGGGCGATGGCAAAGGCGATGGCCGTGGGCTTGCTGGGCTTGTAGTTCACGTCGCCGCGGATCTTGGAGAACAGCTTCCTGTCGATGTTGGCCTTTTTATAGCACTGGGCGTCGGTCATGCCCTTCTCGTCGATCTTCCGCAGGAGCATCTGGGAGAAGCTCTCGTCGATGTGGGCCAGCATGTCCTCCAGGGAGTGGGTCTCATCTTTCGCCGCCTTGGGGGCCTGGACGCCCATGGCCATGGCGGCCTGGGGCGCGGGAGACGCCGCGAAGCGGGCAGTGCTGCCAGAGAGATAGTTCTCGCTCTCGAAGCCGCCGGTGGGGGTGCTGAAATAGTCGTCCCACTGCTGCTGCATCCGCTGCATGCGCATCCGCTCCGAGCAGGCGTCGTAGTGGGTGTCCACATAGTGGTCGTCGATGTAGGCCCGCACGTCGGAAAACAGCTTTTTGCTGAGCAGGTAGCTGCCGGGGCTGAACACCAGCAGGTACACAGTCATGTCGTCGTCATTGTCCAGCAGGAAGGCGCTGATGGCGTCCACCGCCGTCCGCAGGGCTTTGTCCTTGGGGTAGCCGTACACCCCCGCGGAGATGAGGGGAAAGGCCACGGTATGACAGCCGTGAGCCTTGGCCAGGGCCAGGGACTGGCGGTAGCAGCTGGTGAGCAGCCGGCGCTCTCCGTGCAGGCCGCCCCGCCACACCGGTCCCACGGTGTGGATGACGTACTGACAGGGCAGGTCATAACCCTTGGTGATCTTGGCCTGGCCCGTCTCGCAGCCGCCCAGGGTCCGGCATTCCTCCAGCAGCCCCGGTCCCGCGGCCTTGTGGATGGCCCCGTCCACGCCGCCGCCTCCCAGCAGGGAGTTTTTCGCCGCGTTCACGATGGCATCGCAGGGGAATTTCGTGATGTCCTCCCGGATGATCTGTAAAGGCATGAAGACGCCTCCCCTCAAGAAATCATATTGCATCCATTATAAACCGGCGGCGCGGCCTTTTGCAAGCCTCGGGCCCCGGCGGGCGCCTGGAAAAAAGCGCCGGGCTATGGAAAATGGCGGACAGATGCGCTATAATGGGAAAAACCGCGATCATCATGGAGGATATGGATATGAGGAGAACAAAGATCATCTGCACGCTGGGGCCCGCCGTAGACAGCGAGCCCATGATCCGGGGACTCATCCGCGCCGGGATGGACGCGGCCCGGTTCAACTTTTCCCACGGTACCCATGAGGAACATCTGAAGCGGCTGCACCTTCTCAACTCCGTCCGGGACAGCATCAGCCGTCCCGTGGCCACGGTGCTGGATACCAAGGGGCCGGAGATCCGCATCCGCACCTTCGCCCAGTCCCCGGTGACCCTGGCGGAGGGGGAGCTGTTTACCCTGACCACGGAGGACGTGACGGGGGATGAGCACCGGGTGGCGGTCACCTATGAGAATTTGCACGAGGAGGTGTCTCCCGGCCAGGAGATCCTCATCGATGACGGCCTGGTGGCCATCCGGGTGGAGAAGATCGAGGGACGGGAGATCGTCTGCCGGGTGGAAAACGGAGGGGAGCTGTCCAACCACAAGTCCATCAACATCCCCGGCGCCAACATCCACCTGCCCGCCGTCACGGACAAGGACATCGAGGACATCCGCTTCGGGGTGGAGAACGATTTCGACTTCATCGCCGCCTCCTTCGTCCGCAAGGCCAGCGACGTCCAGGCCATCCGCCAGGTGCTGCATGAGTGCGGCGGCGACGGCGTGCGCATCATTGCCAAGATCGAGAACCAGGAGGGCGTGGACAACATGGAGGAGATCATCATGGCCGCCGACGGCGTCATGGTGGCACGGGGCGACCTGGGCGTGGAGATCCCCGCCGCCCGGGTGCCCATCATCCAGAAGAAGATGATCGACAAGTGCCTGCTGGAGAGCAAACCCGTCATCACCGCCACGCAGATGCTGGACTCCATGATCCGCAACCCCCGGCCCACCCGGGCGGAAGTCTCCGACGTGGCCAACGCCGTGTTCGACGGCACCAGCTGCGTCATGCTCTCCGGAGAGACCGCCAGCGGAAAATATCCCATTGAGGCCCTCACCGCCATGAACGACATCGTGGTGGAAGCGGAGGCCGCCGCGGGGTATTGGCGGGAATTTGCGGAATTCGAGAAGGTGGCCGCCCCCAGCATCAGCGACGCCATCACCCATACCAGCGCCCTCACCGCCAAGGACTTGGGGGCCGCGGCCATCCTGACGGCCACCGCCTCCGGCGGCACAGCCCGGATGATCGCCCGGTTCCGGCCTGCCTGCCCCATCGTGGCTCTGACCATGCACGAGCGGGTCCGCCGGCAGCTGGCCCTGTGCTGGGGCACCATCCCGGTGCTTACCGGCCAGGTCACCAGCACCGACCGGATCATGGCCATGGCCTGTGAGGTGGCTTTGAAGGAGCGGCTGGTCCAGGTGGGCGATACGGTGGTCATCACCGCCGGGGTCCCCCTGGGCGCCACGGGCCACACCAACCTCCTGAAGGCCCACGTCATCGAGGAAGACGATCTGCTGTAATTAGTTTACATAATTTATCCGCCGCGGACATGTCCGCGGCGGAATTTTGCTATGAGGAAGAAAAGCCTTGACCGATGAAGTGGATCCTGTTTACAGGAGCCATGAATCTTCAAGGCTGTACCATGGGGTCTCCAAAAGGCTTGCCAGCCTTTTGGGGAGAAGGAAGAAAAGCCTTGACCGGTGGGGTGGATCCTGTTTACAGGAACCACGAATCTTCAAGGGTGTATCATGGGGTCCCCAAAAGGCTCGCCAGCCTTTTGGGGAGAAGGAAGAAAAGCCTTGACCGATGAGGTGGATCCTGTTTACAGGAGCCACGAATCTTCAAGGCTTTTCTGACGTTATTCCGGCAGCGCCGGGGCGTCGGTGGTGATGAGACCGTGCAGGTCCGCCAGGGTGCCCGGGGAGCGGATCACGTCTGTGGAGGGCTCCTCCCACCAGACTAGCGCGCCGCTGTCCGGGTCGGTGGCAAAGGCATAGGTCCTGTGCTGATATTCCACCTTGAGAAGGTATTCCCACTGCACGTCCGGCGGCCCACCCTTGTCCCAGCCCGCGTCGATGATGAGCTGGGCGAAGGCGGCGGTATTCTCCGGCGGGATGACGCCGATGCGGTTTCGGGCCGCATCGTAGACCGGCAGGGGCTCCGGGGCCGGCGTAGGCGTGAGGACAGCCGCGTCCTGGGTGCCGGCGTCTTCCGCGGGGGCTTCGACCGCGTCCTGGGCAGAGACCATCATGGGCTCGTCGGCGGCCTGCTCCTCTGCCTCCGCTGGGACAGCCTCCGGAACGGCGGCCTCCGCCATGTCCATGGTGTCCATCGAGCGGGCCTCGGCGCTCTCCCCTGCGGCAGATCCCGCGCGTCCGCCCCGGATGACGGCGGTGGCGGCGCCAGCCGCCAGCAGCACCAGGCACGCCGCCGCGCCCACGCGTATCCAGGGACTGAGGGGCCGGGCGGCTCTGCGGGGAGAGGCCGGGCTCCGGCGTCCGGACCGGCCGGGCTCCGCCTTCTCGTCAGCGATGCGCTCCATGACGCCCTTGGCCAGATCCCGGGGCGGCTCCGCCTGGTCCTCCCGCAGGACCTGCGTCATGCCCGTGAAGGCGGCGAACATCTGCCGGCATCTCCGGCAGGAGCTCACATGCTCCCGCAATGACGCCTGCTCCTCCGCCGTCAGGTCCTCGTCCAGCAGGCGGCTCATCAGCTCCTGATAGTATTCACATTCATGCATCCGGACCGCCTCCTCTCCTGGCTGTAGATTCAGACGCGGAGGCGGTGAAAAAGTTCCCGTCCCCGGTCAGCAGGGCCGCCAGCTTCCGCCGGGCCCGGAAGATGCGGCTTTTGACTGTGCCGGCCTCCAGGTCCAATACCCGGCCGATCTCCTCGTAGGAGAGGCCGTTGATGTCCCGCAGGATGAGCACCTGTCGGAAGTCCGGTCCCAGCTTGGCCAGGCCCCTGCGCACGGCCTGCCGCTGCTCCTTTTTTTCCAGCTCCCGCTGGGGGTCGAAGCGCTCATCCGGCAGGTCCAGGTCCTCGTTTTCCCCGTCGGTGAGAGAGCTCTCCCGCCGGCGGCCGGCCTTGCGGAGCATGTCCAGACAGATGTTGCCGGTGACCCGGTACAGCCACACGGAGAACTTGCTGCCGCCCCGGAACCGGTCCAGGGCCCGGTAGGCCCGGAAGAATGCCTCCTGGGAGGCGTCCAGGGCGTCCTGCTCGCTGCCCAGCATCCGCAGGGCCAGGTTGTACACGGCCTTTTCGTTGGCCTTTACCAGCTTTTCAAACTGTTCCGTCTCACCGGCCAGGACCCGGTCGATGAGCGCGCGTTCCTCTTCTCGTGTCATACAGTCACCTCAATTCCCGCTTGACCCGGCGGACGATGGCCCGGATGTCCTCCAGAGAGCTCACCTTCACCATCTCCCGCTTGATGGGGCCCGACCAGGGCACCCCCCGCAGATACCAGCCCAACTGTTTGCGGGCCTCCAGACAGGCGATGTGGGGGTCCTTCCACCCGCAGGCCAGCTCGAACTGTCCCAGGGCCGTGTCCATCCGCTCCGCCAGGGGCGGCAGCGCCGGCTCGGGGAGCCCCGCCAGGGCCGCGTTGATGCGGGCGAATATCCATGGGTCACCGAAGCAGCCCCGGCCCACCATGCACATGTCCGCCCCGGTCCGCTTCAGGATGCGCACCGCGTCATGGCCGGAGAATACGTCCCCGTTGGCGATGACCGGGATGGATACTGCCGCCTTCACGTCCCGGATGATGTCCCAGTCCGCCGCACCGGCGTACATCTGCACCCGGGTCCGACCATGGACGGTGATGGCAGCGGCCCCGGCCTGCTGGCAGACCTTTGCGAATTCCACCGCGTTCACGTTCCCGCCGTCCCAGCCCTTGCGGAACTTCACCGTCACGGGCCTGTCCACGGCGGAAACGCAGGATTCGATGATGCGGCCGGCCTTGTCCGGGTCCCGCATGAGGGCGGAGCCGTCCCCGCTCTTGACGACCTTTCCCACGGGACAGCCCATATTAATGTCTAGGATGTCCGCGCCGGATATCTCCAAGGCAAGGCCCGCGGCGTCCGCCATGACGGACGGGTCCGAGCCGAAGATCTGGGCGGCGGCGGGCCGGTCGCCCCCGGGGCAGAACAGGAGCTCCTTCGTCTTGGGGTCATTGTAGACGAGCCCCCGGCTGGAGACCATCTCCGTGCAGGTGAGGGCCGCGCCCTGCTCCCGGCAGATATGCCGGAAGGCGGCGTCCGTCACCCCCGCCATGGGGGCCAGCGCCGCTCTGCCCGGTATGTGCACGTTCCCGATATCCATGGCCCCTCCCCGGCAAAAAATACCACGGCCATTGTAGCTTCAACGGGCCGGAGTGTCAACTTGTTTTCTCCTGCCCGGGCAGCGGCGGGGGCCGGGAGACGGATTTTTACCCTTTTGTAAACGGTTACAGATTGACGAAAGTTGACGGTTTGAGTACAATAGAATCCCATCGAGCTGTGAAGCGTATAAAAGGAGTGCCGGCGCATTGGACATCAGAGCGAAGAAAAACACGCGGGTTTTCAAATGTCTTTTTCCCCTGTCCCTGCTCTATTATGAGATCATCTTCCGCCTCTTCACCATAGGGGGCGTCTTCCGGGTCAGGAGCCTGCTCATGATCCCCTTCTGCTGCGCCTACGGGTTCGTGGGGTATTTTCTGGCCACCCTCTCCCGGAACCGGCGGGTGAACCGCCTCATCACCGCGGTCCTGCTGTTCCTCACGGCCATCCCTTACGGGGTGGAGGCGTTCGTATACCGGGAGTTTCGGATATTTTTCAACATCCAGGCCATCCTGGGCGGCGCCGGGGACGTGGCGAGCGAGTTTTCCGGCGAGGCGTTCCGGATGGTCCTCTCCCTGCAGGGCATCGCGTGCATCGCGCTGTTTCTGCTGCCCGGCGTGCTGTATCTGCTCCTGGGAAGAGCCCCCGTCCGGATCGGAGGCCGGGAGCGGGGCATGGCTGCGGCCCGGGCGGCGGCATATTACCTCATCTGCGTCATGGTCATCCAGATGACGCCGGTCCTGTCCCGGCTGTATGGGGACGAGTACAGCTTCAACGCCGCAGTGGACCAGTTCGGCTTCCTCACCGGCGTGCAGCTGGACGTGCGTGACCGGCTTTTTGGCCGGAACACCTTCCAGGATGTGGACATCGTCGAGGCCCTGGCAACGCCCACGCCGGCGGTGACGCCGGAGATCACCCCTGAGCCGGTGGTATATGAGCCCAACCAGCTGAACCTGCCCCTGGACGACCCCTTCGGCAACGCCACCGACGACATCAAACAGCTGAACGCCTATGTGGCCAATCAGAAGCCATCCATGAAAAACGAGTTCACCGGCAGGTTCGCCGGGAAGAATCTCATCATCATCACCGCGGAGGCGTTCTGCCGGGAGGTCATCGACCCGGAGCTGACCCCCACCCTGTACCGGATGGCCACCAAGGGCATCAACTTTACCGACTACTATCAGTTCGCCGGAGCCGGCACCATCGGCGGCGAGTATCAGCACCTGTTCGGCCTGCTCCCCATGGAGGGCGTGGACTCCTTCCAGATGATGACGGAAAACGTCCGCAACATGTCCATTGCCCATGCCCTGGCCGACCAGGGCTATCAGGGGGCGGCCTACCATAACGGCGAGTGCTTCTTCTATGACCGGGATCAGACCCATATCCATCTGGGCTATACCGACGGCTTCCTGGCCTTGGGCAACGGCCTGGAGGACGTGCTGGGAGTGGAGTGGACCGACAGCGACAAGCTGATGTTTGAAAAGACGGTGCCCACCTACATCGACCGCCAGCCCTTCTGCTGCTACTACATGACCATCAGCGCCCACGCCCCCTATGGCTTTGACGACAACGACTGCGCCGCCAGATACAGGGAGAGAGTGGAGGGCCTGTCCTGCAGCGACCAGGTGAAGGGATATCTGGCCTCCAACCAGGAGCTGGAGGAGGCCATGGCCTATC
Organism: uncultured Oscillospiraceae bacterium; assembly: GCA_947632005.1. GTDB lineage: Bacteria > Bacillota > Clostridia > Oscillospirales > Oscillospiraceae > CAJOIG01. The sequence goes on from CANRNU010000018.1 coordinate 18,009, forward strand.
TGATCGGGGTGCTGGAGGAAAAAGGCATCGCGGACGACACGGTCATCTGTCTGACCGGCGACCACTTCCCCTATGGCCTGGACGACGGCGCGGGTCTGGGGAATATGCCCTACCTGTCGGAACTGTATGGCTACGAGGTGGAGAACAGCTTCCAGCGGGACCACAACGCCTGGCTCCTCTGGTGCGGGGAGCTGGAGGACGAGGAGCCTGTCGTCATCGACGGCCCCACCTCCAGTCTGGATATCCTGCCCACGCTGTACAACCTGTTTGGCATCGATTTCGACTCCCGGCTGTTCCCGGGACGGGACGTGTTTTCCGACGCGCCGGCGTTCATCTTTACGACCGGCTACGACTGGAAGAGCGATCTGGGGGAGTACTTCAACGAGGAGGACACCTTCACGCCCGTCAGCGAGGATGTGGTCCTGCCGGACGGCTACGTGGAGAATATGAAGGCCGTGGCCAGCAACAAGATCAGCTTCTGCTCCGGCGTGCTGGAAACGGACTATTACGGCTATCTGTTCGGCTCCAACTGACGGCGGACGCCGCGGTCAGCAGTGCCGGATGCGCTTTTCCGGGAGCGGCACAGCACAACGGGGACAGGGCCCGCATGGGCAGCCTGTCCCCGTTGTATGTTGTCCTCGATCCATGCCGGGCAAACGCCTGTGCGGCACCGCCCGGGGGCGGCTGCCAAAGAAGCCCTTCCGGTCAGTCCTTCAGGGGCACGCCCTTGGCGTCGGTGTTGATCTTGCCGCAGAGGATCAGGATGCCCTCGATCAGGCCCCAGATCGCGCCGATGCCGAAGCACAGGCTCAGAACGATCTGCGCGATGGCCTTGCCGGTGTAACCCAGATAGAAGTTGTGGACGCCAAAGCCGCCCAGGAAGATGCCCAGCAGGCCGGCAGTCATCTTGGACTTCTGCGTGGAGGGATCCACACTGGCCGTCAGAGCGCTGCCGCAGGCCAGGCACACAGCGGCCCCCGGGCTGATGGGCTTGCCGCAGTTGTGGCAAAAGCTCGCGCCGGTACCCTTTGCCGCGCCGCACTTGATGCAAACGGCGGCATTGTCGTTCATTTCGCTTCCGCAGTTTTTGCAATACATATTTCTCATATCCTCCTAAATTATTCTTGTGAGCCATACGCCGGACAGACGCATGACGTAACAAGCAAGAAATCCGACGCCTATCCCGATCAGGAGAAGGCGGTCGGCCCAGGGGCGGCGGAAAAGCGCGCCGTCTGTCCAGATGAGAAGTCCGATCACCGGCAGGGAGAAGACCATGGGATGCCATCGCACCGCCTCGCCTATATGGCCCTGGAGCAGTGCCCACAAAGCGCGGCTCATACCGCAGCCCGGACAGGGGACCCCCGTTGCGGTGAAGAACAGGCAGGGGAACCGGATGAGCCACAGCACGCCGTACACGGCGGCGGCCAGCCCGAAGGCGAGCGATTTTTTCTGCCAGGACACGGCGGTGGTTTTGGGCATGTCCGACGCCCCTTCCCATGCCGGTCGATTTGTCGGATTATGTCTCATTTTATTGTATTATAGTGCGTTGTCCTGCCAAGTGCAAGTAATTTTTTTGCGGTTTGGCCACTTTGGTCCCACCATATGTTGGAAAACCGGCAGAAATACCTGCAAAAAAAGAAAAAACGCCCGGGACCAAGTGTCCCGGGCGGTGCTGGCTGTCAGAACTGGCGGATGAGTTCCCGCCGGAGCCGAAGGATGATGCGCTTTTCCAGACGGCTGATGTAGCTTTGGGAGATGCCAAGAAGGTCGGCCACCTCTTTTTGGGTCAGCTCCTCGTAGCCCTCCAGGCCGAAGCGCATGAGGATGATGGAACGCTCCCGCTCGTCCAGCCGGTCTACTGCCTCCATCAGAAGCTGCCGCTCCACGTCCTCCTCGATGGGCTTGATGACCTCCTCGCCGTCGGTGCCCAGCACGTCCGAGAGCAGAAGCTCGTTGCCGTCCCAGTCGGTGTTCAGCGGCTCGTCGATGGAGATCTCCGCCCGGTGAGAGCTCTTCTTGCGCAGGAACATGAGGATCTCGTTTTCGATGCACCGGGAGGCATAGGTGGCCAGCTTGATCTTCTTGTCGGGGTTGAAGGTACCGATGGACTTGATCAGGCCGATGGTGCCGATGGAGATCAGGTCCTCGATGTTCACGCCGGTGTTTTCAAACCGCCGGGCGATGTAGACCACCAGCCGGAGGTTGTGCTCGATGAGAGCCTGGCGGGCCTCATGGTCCCCCTGCATGAGGGCGGCGATGGCGGCGTTTTCCTCGTCCTTGTCCAGGGGCGGAGGCAGTACGTCGCTGCCGCCGATGTAAAAGATGCGGTCGGCGGGCTGAAGCCGGAGCTGCAGCTGCAGCAGGAGCAGTTTGAGCAGATTCATGGGATGACTCCTTTCCAGTAGTCAGATCACGGCGTCATAGGCGCCGTCCGTACCGATGGGCGCGGCGGTCACAGCGGCCACCAGGTCCCGGCGCTCCTGCCCGTCCACGGTGACCCGGTCGGGGCGGAAGGCCAGAAGCAGGCTCCGCCCGCCGGTGACGCCCCGGCAGGGGATGAGCCGTGTGCCGGGGATGTGCAGCACCGCCTCCGCGGGAGGGCCCCGCAGGAAGGACGCCTCCGCCGGGTCGAACAGCCCGCCCACCGCCGCGGCCTCCGCCACGAAGGCGGCGCAGCCGGAGATGGGGTCCACCAGACCGTTGCCCGTGTCCTCCAGCGCGCGCAGGCACACCCGGCGGCCCTGCCGCTCCACGGTCACGTCCAGGACCCGCCGGACCGCATGCCTCGCGGTGCCCCGGAACAGCAGGCTCACCGCCGCCCAGCACAGGGCGAAGGCCAGGGCCAGAACGCGCATGTCCGGCCGGAAGAAGGGGCCGGTCCGGCAACCGCTGCTTTGGAGGAGCCCGGCGGCATACACCGCCCCTCCGAACAGGGCCGTCACCCCCAGAAGACCCGCGAAGCACCGGCCCAAATGCCGCTGGTCCCCAAAGGCGATCAGGGTCATGGCCCCGGCCAGCACCGGCAGCATGGGAGGCGCGCGCAGCCAGTGCAGGGCCGGCAGCAGCGACCCGCAGCTCCAGGCGGCACCCAGCGCCGCGGCCAGCAGGAACCGGCCCCGCCGGTAGGGCAGAGCAAGCAGCTTTGCCGTGCCGAGCAGCAAAAAGTAGTCGATGAGAAGGTCCAGAACGGCCAGCTCATCCAGATACACCGTCTTCATACATACGATGATAGCTCCCGGAAGATGCGAAGCCGGTTGAAATCGGCGGGCGGTTGTGATAAAATTTTTGAGAAGGGGGAAAAGGTGCGCGGATGTGGTTGAATTTGTTACCTTTGCCCCATACAATAGAAGAAAACGAGGACAGGAGGCCAGCGGATATGGAGAAACCTGTATACCGCCGTGTTCTTTTGAAGATCAGCGGCGAGGCCCTGGGAGGAGAGAGCGGCCGCGGATTGGACTTTGGCGTGATGCATGCCGTGTGCCGGGCGATCAAGAGCTGCGCGGAGATGGGCGTGCAGATCGGCGTCGTCACCGGCGGCGGGAACTATTGGCGCGGCGCCAAGGACGGCGGCGGCCGGATGGAACGGTCCCACGCCGACCAGATGGGGATGCTGGCCACGGTCATGAACAGCCTGGCCCTGTGCGAGGTGCTGGAGCAGGAGGGCGTGCCTGCCCGGGTCATGACCATGATCGACATGACCCGCATCGCAGAGCCCTATTCCATCGGCCGGGCTATGCACCACTTTGCCAAGGGGCGGGTGGTACTGTTCGGCGCCGGCAGCGGCAACCCCTTTTTCTCCACCGACTCCGCCGCGGCCCTGAAGGCTACGGAGATCGGCGCGGATGCCCTTTTGATGGCCAAGAACATTGACGGCGTCTATACCGCCGACCCGGCCAAGGACCCGTCGGCTGTGCGTCTGGACCATGTCAGCTATGCCGACATTCTGGCCAAGGACCTGAAGGTCATCGACTCCACCGCCACCTGCATGCTGAAGGACAACGCCATCCCCACCATGATCTTTGCCCTGGACCCGCCGGAGAATATCGTCCGCGTGGTCATAGGCGAGAAGATCGGGACCATCGTGAGCTAATCGAAAATAACGACACACAAAAGGAGGACCTGACCCATGTCTGAGCTGAAAGAGTTTGAAGAGAAGATGAAGAAGGCCAAGGAGTTCCTCTCCGGCCAGTTCGACGCCGTGCGGGCCGGGCGCGCCAACGCGGCGGTCCTCAACGGCATCACCGTTGACTATTACGGCTCTCCCACGCCCATCAACCAGGTGGCGGCCATCTCTGTGCCGGACCCCCGGACCCTGGTCATCACCCCCTGGGACGGCTCCGTGCTGAAGGGCATCGAAAAGGCTATCCAGACCTCTGAACTGGGCATCAATCCCCAGAACGACGGTCGGGTCATCCGGCTGGTGTTCCCCCAGCTGACCGAGGAGCGGCGCAAGGAGCTGGCCAAGCAGGTGCGCAAGTACGGCGAGGAGGCCAAGGTGGCCGTGCGCAACATCCGCCGGGACGCCATGGACAAGATCAAAAAGCAGCAGAAGGCCGGCGACATCACCGAGGACGACCAGAAGGATCTGGAGAAGGACCTGCAGAAGCTGACCGACAACAACATCAAGGACATCGACAAGCTCACCGAGGCCAAGGAGAAAGAGCTGTTTGCCATATGAGCGATAAGACCAGGAAGGTGCTGGCGGGAGGGTCCGAAGGACTCCCCCGCCATATCGCCGTCATTATGGACGGCAACGGCCGCTGGGCCCAAAAGCGCGGTCTGCCCCGGACGGCGGGCCATTCCGCCGGGGCCGACAGCTTCCGCAAGGCCGCCCGGTACTGTCAGAAGCTGGGCGTGGAGTATCTGACCGTGTACGCCTTCTCCACGGAGAACTGGAAGCGCCCTGCCGACGAGGTGGCGGGCATCATGGCCCTGCTGGAGAAGTATCTGCGGCAGGCCCTCCGGGACCTGGAAAAGGAAAAGGTCCGCATCTGCATCTTTGGGGACCTGGCCCCCTTTGCACCGGAGCTGCAGCGCCTGTGCCGGGAGTGCATGGAGCGGTCCAGCATCTATACCGGGGCCCAGGTGAACATCTGCCTCAACTACGGCGGCCGGGACGAGATCGTCCGGGCGGCGAAGCGCTGGGCGGCGGACGGCTGTCCGGAGCTTGACGAGGACGTGTTCGGCGGCTATATGTGGGGCGGGAACATCCCGGACCCGGACCTGCTCATCCGCCCCGGCGGGGAGATGCGCATCTCCAATTTCCTGCTGTGGGAGTGCGCCTATGCGGAGTTTTACTTCTCCGACGTGCTTTGGCCGGACTTTGACGAGCGGGAATTCGACAAGGCCATCGCCGCCTATCAGCACCGGCAGCGCCGGTACGGAGACATCGGATAAGAGGAAAGAGATATGATACATTCCGTTTCGGTCCTGGGCTCCACGGGCTCCATCGGCCGGCAGAGCCTGGCGGCGGCAGAGCGGCTGGGCCTGCGGGTGGAGGCCCTCACGGCGCAGAAGAGCATCGGCCTTCTGGAGGAGCAGATCAGAAAGTTCAAGCCCTCCTACGCAGCCGTATACGACAAAAAAGCCGCGGCAGCGCTCCGTACTGCCGTGGCGGATATGGACGTCGAGATCGGCGAGGGCCTGGAGGGCCTGCGCCAGGCGGCTGTGGTGGACGCTGAGGCAGTGGTGACGGCGGTGTCCGGCGCGGTGGGCCTGCAGCCTACCCTGGATGCCATCGCCCTGAAAAAGCGCATCTGCCTGGCCAACAAGGAGACGCTGGTCTGTGCCGGCGCCATCGTCATGGGCGCGGCGAAAGAGCAGGGGGCCCAGATCGTACCGGTGGACTCGGAACACTCTGCCATCTTCCAGTGCCTGGAGGGCCGGCTGGAGCAGCTGCACAGGATACTGCTCACCGGTTCCGGCGGGCCCTTCCGGGGCTGGACCCGGGCCGAGACCGCCGCCGTCACCCCGGAGCAGGCGGTGCGCCACCCGAACTGGAACATGGGGGCGAAGATATCCGTGGACAGCGCCACCATGATGAACAAGGGCCTGGAGTTCATCGAGGCCATGCACCTGTTCGGCGTGACGCCGGACGACATCCAGGTGGTGGTCCACCCCCAGAGCGTCATCCACTCCATGGTGGAGCTCATCGACGGTACTGTGCTGGCCCAGCTGGCCGTGCCGGACATGGGCCTGCCCATCCAGTACGCCATGACCTGGCCGGAGCGGGCGCCATCCCCCTATGAGCGGCTGGATTTTTGGCAGATGCGGGATATGACCTTTGAGGCCCCGGACCTTACCAAGACCCCCTGCCTGGCCCTGGCCATGGACTGCGCCCGCCGGGGCGGCACCGCGCCGGCGGTCATGAGCGCCGCCAACGAGCGGGCGGTGGCTCTGTTTTTGCAGGGGCGGATCGGGTATAATGATATCTATGACCGGGTGGCAGACGCGGTGGAGCGCATCCCCTGGGTGCAGGACCCGTCCCTGGACGATATTTTGGCCGCCGACCAGCAGGCCCGGCGCCTGGTGGGATGATATCCCGGCGTTTTACATAGACTGTTTCCGGCAAGAGCATCAGAAAGGCATGATATGGGTACTCTCCTTTACGTTCTCCTTGCGATCCTGATATTCGGCGTACTCATCGCCATCCATGAGCTGGGCCACTTCATGGCGGCCCGGCTGTGTGGCGTGCGGGTACTGGAATTCTCCCTGGGCATGGGCCCGGCCCTCTGGAGCCGGGAGACAAAGAGCGGGACCCAGATCAGTCTCCGGGCCCTGCCCATCGGCGGCTTTTGCGCCATGGAAGGGGAAGAGGGGGATTCGGATGACCCGGCGGCCTTTTCCAACGCGGCTGTTTGGAAGCGGCTCATCATCCTGGTGGCCGGGGCCTTCATGAACTTCCTGCTTGGATTCGTGCTGGTGATCGTGTGCTTCTCCCAGCTGGAGGCGTTCACCACCCCCACCATCACTGGCTTCATGGAGGGCTGCCCCTATGAGGGCGCGGACGGCCTGATGGAGGGTGACACCTTCTACCGCATCAACGGCGAACGCATCTACTTCTCCAGCGATGTGGCCACGTATCTGGCCCGGGGCGGCAGCGACTACGCGGACATCGTCCTGGTCCGGGACGGACAGAAGGTCAGGCTGGACCACTATAAGATGACCGTGCGGGAGTACACCGACCCGGACACCGGGGAGCAGACCATGAAATACGGCCTGTATTTCGGCGTGAAGGAGACCGGCGTGCTGGCCCAGCTCAAATATTCCTGGTACTGTGCCATGGACTTTGTGCGCATGGTGCGGCTGGGCCTGACAGACCTGATCACCGGGGCGGTGGGCGTGAAGCAGATGACCGGCGTGGTGGGCATCGTGGACATGATGGCCGAGGTGGGCACCTCGTCCCCCACGGTGTATGACGGGCTTTTGAACATCGCGTACCTGGCGGCGTTCATCGCGGTGAACCTGGCGGTGATGAATCTGCTGCCTCTCCCGGCCCTGGACGGCGGACGCATCTTCTTTTTGCTGGTGACCTGGGTCCTGGAGCACATCTTCCGCCGGAAGATCGACCCCAAGTATGAGGGCTATGTGAACACGGCGGGGCTGGTGCTGCTGATGGGGCTCATGGTGTATGTGATGTACAACGATATCGCGAGGATACTGGTGAGATGACACGGGATACGACAAGACAGATAACGGTGGGCGGCGTGGCCGTGGGCGGGGGCGCTCCCGTGACGGTCCAGTCCATGTGCAATACCGACACCCGGGACGCGTCGGCCACCCTGGCCCAGATGCGGCGGCTGCGGGCCGCCGGATGCGACATCATCCGGGTGGCCGTGCCGGACGAGGCGGCAGCCCTGGCCCTGCGGGATATCATGGCCCAGGCCCCCATGCCGGTGGTGGCGGATATCCACTTTGACCACCGGCTGGCCATTCTGGCGGCGGAGGCCGGGGTGGACGCGGTGCGCATCAACCCGGGCAACATCGGCTCGGCGGAGCGGGTGAAGCTGGTGGCGGACGCCTGTAAGGCCCGGGGCATCCCCATCCGCATCGGCGTGAACACCGGCTCGCTGGAAAAGCGGCTGCTGGAAAAATACGGCGGCCCGACGGCGGAGGCCCTGGTGGAGAGCGCCGCCGGGGAGCTGGAGGCCCTGTATGCGGTGGGCTTCGAGGACGCGGCGCTGTCTGTGAAGGCGTCGGATGTCGGCCTCACCGTGGCGGCCTACCGGCTGGCGGCGGAGCGGTTCGACTGTCCCCTGCATGTGGGGGTCACCGAGGCCGGCACCAGCTACGGCGGGCTGGTCAACTCCGCTGTGGGCATCGGCGCGCTCCTCATGGAGGGCATCGGGGACACCATCCGGGTGAGCCTCACGGCGGACCCGGCGGAGGAGGTCCGGGCGGGCCTGGCCATCCTGCGGGCCTGCGGCCTGCGGAAACGGGGCGTCCGGTTCGTGTCCTGCCCCACCTGCGGCCGGACCCGGATAGACCTCATCTCCCTGGCGAAGAGGGTGGAGGAACAGGTCAGCGGCCTGGACCGGGACATCACCGTGGCGGTGATGGGCTGCGAGGTCAACGGCCCCGGCGAGGCCCGGGAGGCGGACTTCGGCATCGCCGGCGGAAAGGGCTTCGGCAGCCTCTTCGTCAAGGGGCAGGTGGTGAAGACCAAGGTGCCGGAGGACCGGCTGCTGGAGGAGCTCATGGACCTCATCCAGAAGGGAGCAATATAGGACACCGCATGGGGTAAACTCCATACATACAGTTCAGCGTCAAGGAGTACATACCGTTGGATAAGATCGCGTTTTTGGAGATGTTTCCCTGCTGCCAGGGAGTCGATAAAAGCTACGGCAATCTGGGCGAGACGTTCGTGCTGGACGCCACGGTGAACAGGGAGCGGATGGACATGACCATCCGTGCCCTGTTTTCCGCTATGCCCGCCCCGGCGGAAATATCGGCCATGGAGTGGGCCATCGCGGCGGAGTTCGGTCTGCGGGAGGTGAAGATCGAACCCTCCTGGCCCCAGGCGGAGCCGGACAAGCCGGCCCAGAAGAAGAAAGCCGCCCCCGGGACCGGAAAGGTCCTCCTGGGGCGGGCCATCAAGGGACGGCCCTCTCCCGTGAGCACGGCCAGTCCGGAGCAGAAGACCGTGATCGTCTCTGGCCGAGTCTTTGCCGTGGACAGCCGGACCATCCAGAAGCTGGGCGCGTCCGTGCTCCAGTTCGACCTGACCGACGGGACCGGCAGCGTCCGGGTGAGCAGGTTCATCCCCAAGGAGGAGGACCAGTCCGTCATCGGCAAGATCGCCCCGGGGATGTATCTGACCGTGTCCGGCGCGATGAAGTTCAACAGCTACAGCAAGGAGGTGGAGCTGGAGCCTCGGCATATCCAGACTGCCCAGGCCCCGGAGCCCCGCCAGGACCGCGCGCCCCAAAAGCGGGTGGAGCTGCACCTGCATACCCAGATGTCCGTTATGGACGCCCTGACCGACGTGGGCGCCGCCATCAAGCGAGCGGCCTACTGGGGCATGCCGGCCATCGCCGTCACCGACCACGGGGTGGCCCAGGCATTCCCGGACGCCTCCAAACATGCCAAGAACATCAAGGTCATCTATGGCATGGAAGGGTATTATGTTAACGATATAGATGAAAGCGCCGCCGTTCACGGCCCGGGAGACGGGGCAGTGGACGGGGAGTATGTGGCCTTTGATATTGAGACGACTGGCCTGAATGACCGGCATGACCGGATCACAGAGATCGGAGCGGTGGTGTTCAAGGACGGAAAGGCGGAGGAGCGGTTTCAAACTTATGTAAACCCGAAGATGCCCATTCCGGAGAACATCCAGCAGCTGACCGGCATCACAGACCGGGACGTGTTCGACGCGCCGGGCGAGGCCGAGGCAGTGGGGGCGTTTTTGGATTTCGCAGGGGACCGGCCCCTGTGCGCCCACAACGCGGACTTTGACGTGGGCTTCATCACCGACGCGGCGGAGCGGATGGGGCGGGGGTTCGACCCGCTGTACATCGACACGCTGCCCCTTGCGCAGGCGCTGCTGCCGGATCTGCGGAAATACAAGCTGGACGTGGTGTCGGACCGGCTGGGACTGCCGGGCTTCAACCACCACCGGGCCTCGGACGACGCGCTGGTGTGCGGGCGCATCCTGGAGAAATTCATCTCCATGATGGCGGAAAAGGGCGTGGAGCGCCTGAGCCAGGTCAACGGCCTGTGCCGGGACCTGCGGCAGAAGGCGGGCCGCCACCCCAGGACCCGGCACATCTCCCTGTTGGTGAAGAACCGGACAGGGCTGAAGAACCTGTATGAACTCATCTCCAAAAGCCACCTGGAGCACTTTCGCAACAAGGTGCCCGTCATCCCCAAGAGTCTTCTGCAGGAGCATCGGGAGGGGCTGCTGGTGGGCAGCGCCTGCGAGGCGGGGGAGTTCTTCCAGGCGGTGCTGCGCCACAACGGCAGCCGGGCCCTCCGGCGCATCGGGGCGTTCTATGACTATTTTGAGATCATGCCCATCGCCAACAACGCCTTTATGCTGGAAAACGGCATGGTGAAGACCGAGGAAGACCTGCGGGAGCTGAACCGGCGGGTCCTGGCGGTGGCGGATGAGCTGGGCAAGCCCGTGTGCGCCACGGGAGACGTGCATTTTCTGGACCCAGAGGATGAGATCTTCCGCCATGTCCTGATGAACGCCCGGGGCTTTTCCGACGCGGACAAGGAGCTGCCCCTCTATTTCCGGACTACGGAGGAGATGCTGGAGGAGTTCTCCTATCTGGGTGAGGACCGGGCGTTCGAGGTGGTGGTGACCAACACCAACCGCATCGCGGATATGATCGAGGGCCAGGTGGACCTGCTGCCGGAGCATCACCTCTATCCGCCGGTCATCGAAAACTCCGCCCGCCAGCTGGAGGACCTGGTGTACGGCAGGCTGCACGAGCTGTACGGGGAGAAACCGGAGAAGATCATCACCGACCGGGTGGATATGGAGATGGACACCATCCTGGGCCGGCATTTCGACGTGATCTATATGTCCGCCCAGAAGCTGGTGGCGGACTCACTGGCCCACGGGTATCTGGTGGGCAGCCGGGGCAGCGTGGGTTCCAGTCTGGTGGCCTATCTGGCCGGCATCACGGAGGTGAACAGCCTCCCGGCCCACTACCTGTGTCCCAAGTGCTATCACACGGACTTCGCCTCCGGCAAGGGCTATGGCTGCGGCGCGGACATGCCGGACAAGATGTGTCCGGTATGCGGCACGGAGATGAAGAAGGAGGGCTTCGACATCCCCTTTGCCACCTTCCTGGGCATCAACGGCGACAAGGTGCCGGACATCGACCTGAACTTCTCCGGGGAATACCAGGCCAACGCCCACGCCTATACCAAGACCCTCTTCGGCGAGGACCATGTGTTCAAGGCCGGGACCGTGAGCGGCATCCAGGATAAGATCGCCTATGGCTATGTGAAAAAGTACGCGGAGGAGCGGGGCCTGACGTTCAGCCAGGCGGAGACGAACCGGCTGGCCCAGGGCATCACCGGCGTGAAGCGCACCACCGGACAGCACCCCGGCGGCCTGGTCATCATCCCCCAGAATATGGACGTGACGGATTTCTGTCCCGTCCAGCACCCGGCAGACGACCCCAACACGGACATCGTCACCACCCATCTGGAATATCACTTCATGGAGGACTATCTGCTCAAGCTGGACGAGCTGGGCCACGATAACCCCACCATGATCAATATGCTGGAAAAGCTCACCGGCACCGACGCCAAGACCATCCGGCTGGATGATGCGGCGACCATGAGCCTGTTCTCCTCGCCCAAGGCCCTGGGCCTGCCCGAGGACGACCCCATCATCGGCCAGACCGGCTCCATCGGCATCCCGGAATTCGGCACCAGCTTCACCCGCCAGATGCTGGTGGACACCAAGCCGGACAAATTCGACATGCTGGTGCGCCTGTCCGGCTACTCCCACGGCACCGGCGTGTGGGTGGGCAACGCCCAGGACCTGATCAGATCCGGCACCGCCAAGGTGTCCCAGACCATCGGCTGCCGGGACGATATCATGCTCTATCTGATGCAGCAGGGCATCGACGCCAACACCGCCTTCAAGAGCATGGAGAATGTCCGCAAGAAGAACAAACAGCTCACCGATGAGCAGGTGGAGACCATGCGCAGCCACGGGGTGCCCCAGTGGTACATCGACTCCTGCCACAAGATCGAGTACCTGTTCCCCAAGGCCCATGCGGTGGCCTATGTGCTGATGGCCTTCCGTATCGCCTGGTACAAGGTCCATGAGCCCCTGGCCTTTTATTCCGCCCTGTTTTACCGCCGCAGCCAGAAGGGCGCCTTCGACGCGGAGCTCATGACCGGCGGCGCCGGCCAGGTCCGGGCCAAGCTCAAGGAGATACGGTCCAATCCCAACGCCGCCGCCAGGGAGGAGGATCTGGCCGTCACCATGGAGATGGTCTATGAGTTCTACATGCGGGGCTTCGACTTTGCTCCCATGGACCTGTATGCCTCGGACGCGTTCCGGTTCGACCCGGTGGATGAGAAGCGCCTGCGGGTGCCCTTCGTGGCGGTCTCCGGCCTGGGCGACGCGGCGGCCCAGGACCTGGCCAAGGCCCGGGAGGGGGGCCGTACCTTCGTCTCCATCGAGGAGGTGGCCGCCCTTTGTCCCAAGCTCAGCGCCGCCCATATCCAGACGCTGAAAAAGCTGGGCGCCTTCGGGAATATGCCGGAGCAGAGCCAGATGACGCTGTTCGACATGTGACCTTACCAAATTGAATGCCTCCCCTGTGCAAGGGGAGGTGGCGCGGCGAAGCCGCGACGGAGGGGTCGTCTGTTGTCTGACGTTACAATCCCTCAGTCAGTGCTTCGCGCTGCCAGCCCCCTTTGCACAAGGGAGCCATAAGCGGAAGAAACAAAAAAACCTCCCCTGTGCAAGGGGAGGCTTTTTGGTGTGTGCTAGTATCCGAAGCCCCGGTCGATGATATCGCCGTCCACGGCGTTGACGGTGAGAAGGCTGGCCTCCGGGTCGTCGGAGAGGACGTTGCCGTCCCCGTCGGTGATGACCCCGAAGAAGTCCCAGGCCGGGACCAGAAGGCCCGTGGCCTCCTCCTTGTCCATCTCCGCGATGCGGGTGTAGCCCAGGCGGACCTCGTTCACATCCACGTGGATGTCCTTTCCGTCCCACCGGGCCGTCCTGATGGGGAAGGAGATGTCGAAGGGCAGGTCGTCGTTGTCATAGGCCACCGTGAACATCTTCTCGAACACGGCCATGACGTCGTCCATGCTCAGCAGGGCTGCGTCCTCCGTCACGTGCTCTCCCAGGTCGTAGGGGGCCTCCCACCAGAGGCCCACGATGCCACTGTCATCCACATAGAACGTCAGCTTCTCATACACCCAGTTGAGCTGATAGACCGGCGCGTCTGTCATCACGTCCCCGTCGGTGCGGGTATAGGTGATGGGCAGGCCGCCCAGGTCCCGGGTGTACTGGAGCTCCCAGCAGCAGCGACCGCCGTCGGCGTTGCTGTACTTCATCCGGGCGGACCAGAAAGCCATGCCCTCGATATCCAGAGCCTCCACGATGGGGTCGCACAGGGCCCGGGCCTCTTCCGCGGTGCAGGCGGGCGCTTCGATGCTGTCCGGGTCCACATTTACGAAGTGGGCGCCCCTGGCGTTCTGAGCCAGCTCCCACAGGGTGTTGTTCACCTCAAGTCCGTCCCGGCGGTAGCATGTCCGGACATTGCCCGCGCCCGAATCGCCAACATAGGCGCTGAAATACTCCGTGCCGTACTCGTCGCTCTCCCCCTGACCGGTGACAGACATGCCGCCCTCATCCGGCTCGAATTTTCCGCTGATGGGCCCGGCCTCCGCCGTCTCCGGGGCGGCCTCGTACTCCTGCCACATCTGGTCGATGGTGAGGAGGGTGCGCTCTTCAAAGGTGATTTCGTTGCCCTGGGGGTCATAGTAGGTGAAGCCCTCGTCCTCCGCCGGGTCATGGTCCTGGATGGACTGCTCCAGCTGGTCGATGTATTCCTTGATCTGGGCCTTGGTCTGGGGCAGGTCTGTCTCGTAGAGCGTGCAGTGGACCAGAGCCTCCCGGAGGGCGTCTGCCTGCGCCTGGGTGACGGCGCCTCCGGTGACCCGGATGAGGGGCGCGCTGTCCGCATCCGGGATGACCACGTCCGCGTCCACATCCACCGTCAGGGTGCCGTCGGAGCTTGCAAACGTCCGGGTCACATGGTCCGGGTCCCCCAGCCGGGCGGAAAGGCTATCAGAGCCTGTATAGGCGGCGGCCTTTTCATACAAAGCGTCGTTGCCCGGTCCCGTGGTGATGGTCCTGGGGCCGGGGCCCAGGATCTCTTCGCCGTCTGTCTCCTCCGGCTCCCGCAGGCCCATGCCGGCGTTCAGGATCAGGGCCAGCAGGATGATCAGGATAAAGCTGGTTTTCTTCATGGATTTTCCCTCCTTTATGTGATGCCTCATTCTGGCACAGGGTCAGGAGGAGAATCTATCAATTTGTTGTAATCATCTTGTAATTTCAAAAGGACCCGTATGGCAGTGCCTTGTCCGGGCGCGCTGGTCACCTCCAGCTTCGCCCCATGGGCGTCGGCGATGGCCCTTACCAGGGCCAGCCCCAGGCCGCTGCCGCCCTGCTTTTTGCTGCGGGACTTGTCCGCCATGTAAAAGGGCTCGAAGATGTGGTCCAGGGCCTCCGGGGGGATGCCCCGGCCCTGGTCCAGCACCTCGAACGACCCGTCCCGGGCCGTGAGCCACACAGTGGGCTCCGCTGTACCCGGGTCATAGCTCTTGGCGGCGTTGTCCACCAGATTCACCAGCAGCGAGCGCATCAGCACCGGGTCCGCGAGGACGACGGACCCGTCGCAGTTGGTGCGGAGCGTCACGCCGCGGGACTGCAAAAGGGGTCCCGCTGAGCTTTGGACCTGGGCCACGAGCTCTGCCGCGGGAATCTCCTGCAGGGACACGTCCTGCCGGAGGGTGAGCAGCTTCAGGAGGGTCTGGGTGAGCTTTTCCAGCCACCGGCACTGGTCCTCGATGCGGGCCAGAGACCGGTCGGCTTCCTCCGCCGACATATTGGCCGAGCGGAGGAGCTGGGTGTGCAGGAGCATGGAGGCCAGGGGCGTCTTGAACTCATGGGTCACCCCGCCGATGAACAGCTCCTGCCGCCGGGCGGTGGCCTCCAGTTCGTCTATCCTGGTCTGGACGGCGGCGGCCATGGTGTTGAAATCCGCAGCCAGCGCACCGGTCTCGTCCCGGCCGGACACGTCCGCCCGGAAGCCGTAATCCCCGCCGGCGATGCGCCGTGCCGCGGCGGCCAGCTCCCCCATGGGCCGGGCGCCCCGGCCCATGAGAAGGGTGATGAGAAACGCGCCCAGCACCGTGCCGGCCAGGCTGATGAGGACGAACGCAGCCGTCATGGTCCGAACGCTCCGATATACGCCGGACACATCCCGGACCGTGTATATGTCATATGTCTCCCCGCCTGCGAGGACCTGGTTTGCCGCGATGAGAAGCCGGTCCTCCCCGTGCCGGACAGGGAGGACCTGAAGGCCGTCGGCAAGGGCCTGGCCCGGGAGATACTCTGCAGGGGAGACGTCCAGATGGGTGGAGATGACCCGGTCCCCCCGCATGAGCACAGAGGTGGCGTCCCCCAGGCGCTCAAAGCAGTACCGCACCAGGCTGTCCCGCACCGGGGCCGGGTCAGAGTCCAGCAGATAGTAGTTCGTCATCTCTGCGAAGGAGGTGGACAGCACCCGCTGTTTTTCCGCCGTCTGGGTCTCGGCCAGGTCCAGGATGCTGTTCCGGGCATATGCCAGCAAGATGGAGGAACATGCCGCCACCACCGTCAAGAGCACGGCCCCGCATACAAGGGACGCCTTCTGCCACAGCTTCATCTCATCGGTCCTCCAATCGGTAGCCCCGCTTGGGGATGGAGCGGATGGCGTCGCCCAGGTCCAGCTTTTTGCGGAGACTGGCGATCTTCACGTCGATGGCCCGGGTCTCTCCCATGAAGTCGGTGCCCCATACCTCCGACAGGAACTGTTCCCGGGAGACCGTGAGATTTTTGTACCGCAGCAGGAGCAGCAGCACGTCGAACTCCATGGGCTGCAGCTCCACCGGCTCCCCGGCCTTCTTCACGGTGCGGGTCTCGCTGTTGACCTCCACGTCCCGGACCCGGAAGACGGTGTTGAGCTTCCCGGTCCGGCGCAGGACCTTCTCGATGCGGACCATGAGAGTGAGCATGTCAAAGGGCTTGACGATGTAATCCTCCGCCCCGTCCCGGAGCCCCCTGATCTCGGAGGCGGAATCTGTCTTGGCGGTCATATAGATGACGGGAATGGAGTATTTCTCCATATATCCGAACAGCGCAAAGCCGTCCATGCCCGGCAGCATGATGTCCAGCAGGGCCAGGTCATAGGCGTGGTCCTCTCCCAGGGCCTCCGCGGCCCTGCGCCCGTCGTCGAACAGGGCGTAGTCATAGCCCACGAACTGCATGTTCAGCGCCAGGGCGCTGGCAATGCCCTCGTCGTCCTCCACGATCAGGATCCTGTTTTTCACAGCGGCACCTCCCGGATAAGGTCGATAAGAATATTATAACAGAGTTTTCTGCGGGTTTTGTAATTTCCTTGTAATTTCCCGGCAAGAAAAAATCCCCGCTGCTGGAAGCAGCGGGGAAATTATGTAAACTTATAGCCGTGCCACGCCGGAATCCCGGGCGGCCTGGGCGACCGCGACGGACACTGCTGCCCGGACCCGGGGGTCGAAGGCGTGGGGGATGATGTAGTCGGGGCTCAGTTCGTCCTCGCGCACCAGCCCTGCCAGGGCGTGGGCGGCGGCCAGCTTCATGGCGTGGTCGATGTCCCGGGCCCGCACATCCAGTGCGCCCCGGAAGATACCGGGGAAGACCAGCACATTGTTGAGCTGGTTGGGCATATCGCTGCGGCCGGTGGCGGTGACGGCGGCGCCGTTCGCCTTGGCCTCGTCGGGGAATATCTCGGGGGTGGGGTTGGCGCAGGCGAACACGATGGCGTCCCGGGCCATGGACCGGACCATGTCCCCGGTGACGGCCCCGGGGGCGGACACGCCGATAAAGGCGTCCGCGCCCTTGAGGGCGTCCGCCAGGGAGCCGGTGAGCCGGTCCCGGTTGGTGACGGCGGCCAGGGCCTCCTTGGCGGGATTGAGCCCGGCCCGCCCGGCGGCGATGGGGCCCTTTCTGTCACAGACGATCACGTCCCCGGCTCCTGCCTTTGCCAGCAGCCGGGCGATGGCCGTGCCGGCGGCGCCGGCCCCATTGATGACGATGCGGATGTTTTCCAGGCGCTTTCCCACCACCTTCAGGGCGTTGGTGAGCCCTGCCAGAGCGGTGACGGCGGTGCCGTGCTGGTCGTCGTGGAACACGGGGATGTCACAGATGGCCTTCAGCCGCTCCTCCACCTCGAAGCACCGGGGCGCGGCGATGTCCTCCAGGTTGATGCCCCCGAAGCTCCCGGCCAGGAGACTGACCGTGCGCACGATGTCATCCGGGTCCTGGGAGCGGATGCACAGGGGCACCGCATCCACGCCGCCGAAGGTCTTGAACAGCACGCACTTGCCCTCCATGACCGGCATGCCGGCCTCCGGACCGATGTTGCCCAGGCCCAGGACGGCGGAGCCGTCTGTGACCACCGCCACGGTGTTCCACCGGCCAGTGAGCTCATAGCTCTTGGCCGGGTCTTTTTGTATCTCCAGACAGGGGGCGGCCACGCCGGGGGTGTAGGCGATGGCCAGGGCTTCCGCCCCGTCCACCTGGGGTTTGGCCTGAACGGTCAGCTTGCCCCGCCAGGCATAGTGGGCTTCCAGGGATGCTTTCAGATAGTCCATGGGTCTTGTTCTCTCCAGTTCAAAGATAGGGGGACCAGATGTTCCCGGCGCAGTCGGCAAAGACGCTGACAGGGAAATCCTCCACCTCCAGCCGCCGGATGGCCTCGGTGCCCAGCTCGGGGAAGGCCACCAGTTCGCAGCGCTTCACGTAGTTGGCCAGCAGCGCCCCGCAGCCACCCTCGGCGGAGAAGTACACGGCGGGCGCCTCCCGGATGGCGTCCAGCACCCCCTGGCCCCGGCGGCCCTTGCCGATCATGCCCCGCAGGCCGTGGGCCAGCAGGGCGGGGGTGTACCGGTCCATCCGGTAGGAGGTGGTGGGGCCGCAGGAACCGATGGGCCGGCCCGGGGGCGCCGGGGTGGGGCCGGTGTAGTAGATGATCTGTCCTGCCAGGTCGAAGGGCAGGGGCTCGCCCGCCTCCAGGAGCTCATAGAGCTTTTTGTGGGCCGCATCCCGGGCGGTGTAGATGACCCCGGTGATGCGCACCTGGTCTCCGGCTCGCAGAGCGCGGACTGCCTCGTCGATCAGGGGTGTTTGAATGTGTTTTTCCATTACAATACCTCGCTGGCATAGCGCAGACTGTGGCAGCCGATGGACACGGCGCAGGGCAGGCCCGCGATGTGGGTGGGGGCCTGGAGGATGTTCACGCCGATGGAGAATGTCTTGGTCTGCTCATAGAGCTCCTGCTCCAGCGCCGCATAGAAGGGGTCCGGGTTGGGCCCTTCCCGGAGCGTGGCCTTTTTCGCCATGTACGCGGCCCGGTCGAAGTTCCCGCCAAGGCCCACGCCGATCTTCACCGGGGGGCAGGCGTCGGGTACGGCCAGCCTTGCCGTCTCCAGCACGAAAGCCTTCACGCCCTCCAGACCGTCCGCCGGGGCCAGCATGGCGATCCGGGCCTTATTCTCGCAGCCGAAGCCCCGGGGGGCCACGGTCACCTTCACCCGGTCCCCGGGAACGATGTCCGTGTAGAGGAACGCGGGGGTATTGTCGCCGGTGTTGGTCCGGCGGAGGGGGTCCGCCACGATGGAGGCGCGCAGATATCCCTCCTGTACCGCCCGGGCAACGCCCTCATTGACCGCGGCGGGGATGTCCCCGGTGAGATGCACGTCCTGGCCCACCTCCAGGTACACGGCGGCCATGCCGGTGTCCTGGCAGAGGGGGATGTTCCCGTTCTTCTCAAAATTCTCGATGATATAGGGGTTGCCGAAGGCATAGAGCTTCTCCTTCACCGGCTCGGGCAGGTGAAGGCAGGCATCCACATACAGCCGGGCCACGGCGTCGGTGAGCCGGGCGGCGTCCAACTCGCGCACGCTCATGGGCCGGGGTAGACGGCGATGGGCCGGCGCTTGTGCTCGCTGACGGTGTGGAACCGGTCGATGACGGCCCGGTCCCGCTCGCTGGCCTCGCCGGTGAGCAGAAACTTGTCGATGGCGGCGTAGGTGACGCCCATCTCCGACTCGTCTGTCTGGCCCTCAAAGAGCCCTGCCGAGGGGGCCTTGGTCCGGATGGACATGGGGGCGTCCAGCCAGGCCAGAAATTCGTATATCTCCGTCACCGTCAGGTCCGCGATGGGGTTGAAGTCGTTGGCCCCGTCGCCCCACTTGGTGAAGTAGCCCATGTAGGCCTCGCTCCGGTTGCCGGTGCCGGCCACCAGCCGGCCCTCGGCCCCGGCGATGGCGTACAGGGTGGTCATCCGCAGCCGGGGGGCGATGTTGGCGATGGCCGCCGGGGTCATGTCCGTGACGCCCTCCAGCGCGGCAAGCTCCGCCTCCCGGACCGGGGTCAGGTCCACCAGCCGGGTCTCGATGCCGTACTTCTCCGCCACGGCCTTGCCGTCGGTCAGGTCGATGCTGAAGTTGCGCTGGGAGGCGCAGGGCATGAGCACGCCCACGGTGTCGTCGCAGGCGGCCTTGCAGAGGATGCCCACCAGGGTGCAGTCCTTGCCGCCGGAGTTGCCGTACACGATGCCCTTCTGGCCGCTTTTTTCCAAGGTCTCGCGGATGAACGCGACACGCTTGTCAAATTCTTCCTGGTAATCTCTCATAAGGATGTTTCACCGCTTTCCAATGTCTGGTATGAGCGCATTATACGCGCTTCGGGCTGGTTTGTAAATGAATAATGTGGACAAAAGGGCCTGGAGATGACACGGAAAATGGGAGTCAGCCATGCAGGTCCAGGAAACCATCGACCGTGGCCTGGAACAACGCCTCCGTGAGGTCAAGGCGCATCAATTTGGTGCCCTGCACAGCAAAATAGACGGTCGTTTTGTCTGTTATTACTTTGAACAATGCTTCTATGCCGTGAAACTCAATGTCAAACAAATATCCGAACTCCACTTTTGTGTATGCCAATGCTTCATAGTCCTCGTCCTGCCGCAGCAGTTTTAAGGCAGAAGCGGCCAGGGCTTCCTTCAACTGGGTATTCGTTATAGCGTTTGTTTCACGGGGTTTATTGTTTTCGTTTTTCTTTTTGAATAGAGACATGTCAGCTCCCCCTCAAATTCCGATTGTAAAATAACGATTTTATAGGTGCTTATCACACCTCATAGAGTTTTAATAAAATCCTCCAGATACCTTGAAAACAGGGGAAAAGCCGCTGTCATCTGACGGCTGCTTTTCCCTTTCAGCAGGCAGCCAAGAAGTCATAAAACCGGCAGTACAGTCGAATATGGTATTCTTGCTAAGAAATAGATGTTTGCAGTAGATTTCCTCATAATGTGGATGTATAATTATGAAAAGTCAAGCGGGGGACTGTTCGATAAAGTGTTTTTATAGTGGGGGTAATGATATGGAAGAATTGTTCGCCTATGCTCTGCTGTATGTAATAGGATATGATAAGTCTGATGAATACAACAGGACATTAGATCGTCTGTTCCTTGCCGAGCCCACAAATGAAGAATTCCTTGATTTGGAAGGGATGAGAATGAAAGATGCTATGCTTCATTTGCTGCATTTAATGAAATCCAAACCGTTTGACAGTGACAAACTCGGATCATTTCTGATGCGCCTCCTAAAATCTTTTTATCAGGAGTGCGATATTCACGATTTTGCCGAAATAATAAATAAATTATGGTATTTCCTTCCCTCCGGTATGGAGCAAAAGGAGCCGTTTTATACATTTAGTTACGCTGGCGAGTGTTTAATATGCAGCAGCGAGGAATCGTGCAGAGAAATGTGCGAGAGGGCTTTGAATTACTATGAAAAGTGACCATACAGGCAAATCACCAGACTTTCACCTGGAAGGAGCGCAAACAATGGGATTATTCGACAGATTTAAGAAAAACGATAGAGGATATTAAATAAGCAAATCCCTATTTTTCGTGCTCTGCAGCAGTGCCTATGAAAACAAGGGAGACGCCTTTGCGGAGCGTCTCCCTCGGATGTATTTTCTTACCCCATGTAGATATACTCGTCCCGGCCCGCGCCCACGGAGATGTAGGTGAACTTGCAGTTCACCGCCTCTTCCAGGTAGCGGATGTACGCCTGGGCGGCCTTGGGCAGGTCCGCGAACTTCCGGCAGCCGGTGATGTCCCCGGAGAAGCCCTCCCGGTACTCGTACACGGGTTTGCAGCGCTCCAGCGCCGGCTCCAGGGGGAAGGTGTCGATGCGTTCCCCGTCCAGTTCGTAGGCGGTACACACGGGGATCTTTTCAAAGCCGCTGAGCACGTCCAGCTTGGTCAGGGCCAGCTCCGTGGCGCCCTGGAGCAGCACGCCGTAGCGGGAGGCCACCACGTCGAAGCCGCCCACCCGGCGGGGCCGGCCGGTGGAGGCGCCGTACTCGCCGCCTGCCTCCCGCAGGGCCACGGCCTCGTCGCCGGAGAACTCGCACACGAAGGGACCGCCGCCCACGGCGGAGGAATATGCCTTGGTGATGCCCACCACGCCGTCCAGGCGCTTGAAGGGGATGCCCGCGCCGATGGGGGCGTAGGAGGCCAGGGTGCTGGAGGAGGAGGTGTAGGGGAAGATGCCGTAATCCAGGTCCCGGAGGGCCCCCAGCTGGGCCTCCAGCAGAAGACTCTTGCCGCTGTCTACCGCGCCCGTCAGATACTGGGTGGTGTCGGTGATATAGTCGAGGAAGGGACCGCCGAACTTCATTACCCAGTCGTACATGGCGTTGGGGTCCAGAGGCTCATGGCCATAGCCCTTGGCCACGGTCAGGTTCTTCCAGTCCACGATGTCCGCGATGCGGTCCTTCAGCACGTCCGGGAACAGCAGGTCCCCCATGCGGATGGACTTGCGCATATACTTGTCGGAGTAGACCGGGCCGATGCCCCGGCGGGTGGAGCCCTGCTTTTTGGCGCCCATCCGGTCCTCCTCCAGGCCGTCCAGGAGGGGATGATAGGGCATGCAGATGGTGAGCCGGTCGCTGATCTTCAGGTTCTCCGGTCCGATCTGGACGCCCTGGGAGCGCAGGTCCTCCACTTCCTTGGCGAACTGTTCCAGGTCCACCACCATGCCCGGACCCATGACGTTCACCGCCTCGGGCCGGAGGATGCCGGAGGGGAGCAGATGCAAAATGAACTTGCCCCGCTCATTCACCACCGTGTGACCGGCGTTGTTGCCCCCTTGGTAGCGGGAGACGATGTCGTACTGGCTGCTGAGCAGGTCCACCATGCGGCCCTTGCCCTCGTCGCCCCAGTTGATACCCACAACTGCTGTGATCATGATGCTTTCTCCTTATCTCATATCGCTTGCGCGACGGTTATACGTTGGTCTCGGCCTCCACGCCCAGGTCGGCGGCGTACTTTTCCAGCACGGGCCGGGCGCAGGCGGCGAGAAAGCTCTCGGTCTGCTCCGGGGCCAGCCCCACGAATTTCCGCACATCTAGGACCTTTGCCAGGTCCTCCTTTGTCAGATGGAAGGCCGGGTCCGCCAGGAGCCGGTCCAGGAGGTCGTTGTCCCCGCCCTCCAGCTTCACCTTGCCCGCGGCGGCCTGGGCATGCCGGCGGATGGCCTCGTGCAGCTCCTGCCGGTCGCCGCCCTCCTTGACTGCGTGCATGAGGATGTTCTCCGTGGCCATGAAGGGCATCTCCTCGGCCAGGTGCTTTTCCATGACCTTGGGATAGACCCGCCCGCCCCGGATGACATTGATGACCAGGGTCAGGGCCCCGTCGGCGGCCAAAAACGCCTCGGGCAGGGCGATGCGCCGGTTGGCAGAGTCGTCCAAAGTCCGCTCCAGCCACTGGGCGGCGGCGGTGTCGGCGGTGTTGCGCACGGTATTGACGATGTACCGGCTCAGGGAGCAGACCCGCTCGCAGCGCATGGGGTTGCGCTTGTAGGCCATGGCGGAGGAGCCAACCTGCTCGGCCTCGAAGGGCTCGTCGAACTCCTTCATGTGGGCCAGCAGCCGCAGGTCCTGGGCCATCTTGTACATGCTCTGGGCGATGTCGGCCAGCACGTTCAGCACATAGGCGTCCACCTTCCGGGAATAGGTCTGGCCGGACACAGGCATGCAGGCGGCGAAGCCCATTTTCTCCGCGATCTTCTGCTCCAGGGCCAGGACCTTCTCCCCGTCGCCGCCGAACAGCTCCAGGAAGCTGGCTCCGGTGCCGGTGGTGCCCTTGCAGCCCAGCAGCTTCAGCCGGTCCAGCTCGAACTCCAGCCGCTCCAGGTCCATCAGATAGTCCTGCAGCCACAGGCAGGCCCGCTTGCCCACGGTGGTGGGCTGGGCGGCCTGGAAGTGGGTGTAGGCCAGGGTCGGCATGTCCTTGTTGGCTTCGGCGAAGTCCGTCAGGGCCCCGATGGCATTCACCAGGAGCTTGCGGATGCGCAGCAGGGCCTCCCGCATCTGGATGATGTCCGTATTGTCTCCCACATAGCAGCTGGTGGCGCCCAGGTGGATGATGCCCTTCGCGCCGGGGCAGGCGTCCCCGTAGGTGCGGATGTGGGCCATCACGTCATGGCGCAGGCGCTTTTCGTAGTCCGCTGCCTTGGCGTAGTCGATGTCGTAGATGTGCGCGCGCATCTCGTCCAGCTGCTCCTCCGTGATGGGCAGGCCCAGCTCCTTTTCGCTCTCCGCCAGGGCGATCCACAGCTTACGCCAGGTGGAGAATTTGAAGTCGGGGGAGAAAATGTGCTGCATCTGACGGGATGCGTACCGGGCGCACAGGGGATTTTCATAGATGTCTTTCATTGGTTCACTCCACGGTGACAGATTTGGCAAGATTCTTGGGCTTGTCGATGTCGCAGCCCCGGTGCAGGGCGATGTAGTAGGCGAAAAGCTGCAGGGGGACGACCCCCAGGTTGGGCTGCAGCGCGGGGTGGGTGTCGGGGATAGCCAGGGTATGGGAGGCGATCTTCTCCAGCCGCTCCCGGCGGCTGTCCGTGGTGAGGGCCACCACCTCCGCGCCCCGGCTCTTGACCTCCACGATGTTGCTGACGGCCTTGTCCAGGAGCGGGCCATAGGTGGCCAGGGCCACCACCAGGGTGCCCTGCTCGATGAGGGAGATGGTGCCGTGCTTCAGCTCCCCGGCAGCGTAGGACTCGGAGTGGATATAGCTGATCTCTTTCAGCTTCAGGGAGCCCTCCAGCCCCAGGGCATAGTCCAGGTTCCGGCCGATGAAGAACACACAGTCGTGGTTGAAATACTGACTGCCCAGGTATTGATAGACGTCCCGGTCGGCCAACACCCGCTCCAGCTTCTCCGGCAGCAGCGGCAGTTCCGACGTGACGGCGGCATATTCCGCCAGGTCCACCCGGTCCAGCCGGCGGGCCATCCACAGGCCGAGCATGGTCAGCAGCACCAGCTGGGTGCTGTAGGCCTTGGTGGTGGCCACGGCGATCTCCGGCCCCGCCCAGGTATAGAGCACGTCGTCCGCTTCCCGGGCGATGGAGGAGCCCACCACGTTCACGATGGCCAGGATATATCCGCCCCGGCTTTTGGCCTCCCGCAGGGCGGCCATGGAGTCCAGGGTCTCCCCGGACTGGCTGATGACGATCACCAGGGACCTGTCGTCCACCAGGGGGGAGCTGTAGCGGAACTCCGACGCCAGGCATACCTCCACCGGAAGGTGGAGGAACCGCTCCAGATTGTACTTTCCCAGCATGCCCACATGGTAGGAAGACCCACAGGCCACCAGGTAGATGCGGTGAAAGCGCCGCAGCTGCTCCTCGGTGAGGGACAGCTCGTCAAAGCAAAGCCCGCCGTCCCGGAGCCGGGGGGAGATGGTCTGCCGGAGGGCCTCCGGCTGTTCCATGATCTCCTTGAACATGAAATGGGCATAGCCGCCCTTTTCCGCGGCGGACACGTCCCACTCGATGAAGTGGTGTTCCTTTTCCACGGGGCGGCGGTACGCGTCGAACACCTGGATGCCCACCCGGGAGAGCACCGCCACCTCGCCGTCCTCCATATAGGCCACGTCCCGGGTGTGGGCGATGATGGCCGTGGCGTCGGAGGCGATGAAGTTCTCCCCGTCCCCGTAGCCCAGCAGCAGCGGCGCGTCCTTCCGGGCGGCGATGAGCATATCGGGCCGGTCCGCGCAGAGGATGCCCAGGGCATAGGCCCCTTCCAGCCGCTCCAGCACGGCGTAGACCGCATCCAGCGGGTCGCTGTGGTCCGTGAAGCAGTATTCCAGCAGCTGGGCCACTACCTCCGAGTCGGTGTCCGAGCGGAAGACGACGCCTTTGTGCAGGAGGAATTCCTTGATCTCGGCATAATTTTCGATGATGCCGTTGTGAACGACGGCCACCCGGCCGTTCTGGCTCACATGGGGGTGGGAGTTGACGTCATTGGGCTCGCCGTGGGTGGCCCAGCGGGTGTGGCCGATGCCGGCGGTCCCGGACAGGGGCGGCTGGCTGTCCAGCTTTTCCCGCAGGACATGGAGCCGGCCCTTGCATTTTTGTATCTGAAGACCTTCCCGGGGGCTGACCACCGCCACGCCGGCTGAGTCATAGCCCCGGTATTCCAGCCGTTCCAGCCCGTCCAGCAAAATGGGGACGGCCGGGGTGTTTCCTGTGAAGCCTACGATGCCGCACATAAGACAGGTGAATGGTTCCTTTCAGCTTTGAGATTTGTCCAGGGCCGCGGAGACGAAGCCCAGGAACAGGGGATGGGGCCGGTTGGGCCGGCTCTTGAATTCGGGATGGAACTGCACGCCCACGAAGAAGGGGTGACCGGACACCTCCACGGTCTCCACCAGCCGGCCATCCGGGCTGACGCCGCTGATGACCAGTCCTGCCGCGGTCAGCTTCTCCCGGAAGTCGTTGTTGAACTCATAACGGTGCCGGTGCCGCTCGGAGATCTCCGGGGCGCCGTAGCACTTTTCCATCATGGTGCCGGGCACGATGTGGCAGGGGTAGGCCCCCAGACGGAGGGTGCCGCCCTTGTCGATGTCGTCGTTCTGGCCGGGCATGAAGTCGATGACCCGGTAGGGGGCGTATTCGTCGAACTCCCGGGAGTTGGCGCCCTCTAGGCCCGCCATGTGCCGGGCGTACTCGATGACGGCCACCTGCATGCCCAGGCACAGGCCCAGGTAGGGGATGTTGTTTTCCCGGGCGTACCGCACCGCGGCGATCTTGCCCTCGATGCCCCGGTTGCCGAAGCCCCCGGGCACCAGGATGCCGTCCACGCCGGAGAATATCTCCGCGCTGTTGGCCTCCGTCACCGTCTCCGAGTCGATCCACCGCAGGTCGATGCTGGTGCCCTTGGCGTAGCCCGCGTGCTTGAGGGCCTCCGAGACGGACAGATAGGCGTCATGCAGCTGCACATATTTTCCCACCAGGGCGATGGTGACGGTGTGGGTCAGGCTGTGGATGGAATGGACCATGGCCTTCCACTCCAGCAGGTCCGGCGCCTTGGTCCAAAGCCCCAGCTCCCGGCACACGATCAGGGAGAAGTCGCTCTCCTCCAGCATCAGGGGCGCCTCGTACAGCACCGGCACGGTGCGGTTTTCGATGACGCACTCGGGCTTGACGTTGCAGAACATGGCGATCTTCCGGAAGATGGTGGGATCGGTGATGGGCTCGTCGGAGCGCAGCACGATGATGTCCGGGGCGATGCCCATGCCCTGCAGCTCTTTGACGGAGTGCTGGGTGGGCTTGGTCTTGTGCTCGTCGCTGCCGCTGATGAAGGGCACCAGCGTCACGTGGATGAACAGGGAATTCTCCTTGCCCACCTCATGGCCCACCTGGCGGATGGCCTCCAGGAAGGGCTGGCTCTCGATGTCGCCGGTGGTGCCGCC
>CANRNU010000019.1 GCA_947632005.1 uncultured Oscillospiraceae bacterium
GTGGAGATCGACATCGAGGAAGTCCTGTCCGAGGACATCGAGTCCCGTGTCATCGCCTCCAACGGCGACACCTCCACCCTGCCCGACATCCTGCTGGTGCAGGACCACTCCATCCAGAAGTTCGTTACCAACTATCCTGAGGTCTATCACGACATCACCGACGAGTTCGACTTCACCGACTTCATGCCCGCGAAGCTGGGCCTGTCCGTGGTGGATGGCCGCAACTACGGCATTCCCTTTGACGCCGGCACCGTCGTGGCCGCCTGGCGTACCGACTATCTGGAAGAGGCCGGCTACACCGTGGACGACCTGACCGACATCGACTGGGATCAGTTCCTGGAGATCGGCCGTGACGTGAAGGAGAAGACCGGTATGCCCATGCTCTCCGGCCAGGCCGGCGCTGTGGACACCGTGCTGATCATGCTCCAGTCCTGCGGCGGCTCCATGTTCAACGAGGATGGCTCTGCCAACCTGGCTGACAACGAGAAGCTGAAGGCCGTTATCGACACCTACAACACCATGGTGAAAGAGGGCATCTTCATCGAGGTCAACTCCTGGGATGAGTACATCGGCACCCTGTCCAACGGCTCTGTCGTGGGCACCATCAACGGCTGCTGGATCCTCTCCACCATCATGAGCCTGGCCGATCAGGCCGGCAAGTGGGACATCACCAACATGCCCGCCATGGTGGGCGTGGACGGCGCCACCAACTACTCCAACAACGGCGGCTCCACCTGGGCCATCGTCAACAACAAGGACATCGAGCTTGCGCTGGACTTCATGGAGATGTACCGGAACGTGGACTTCTATAACGAGATCCTGCCCACCACCTCCGCTGTCGCCTGCTTCAGCCCCGCCAAGGATGCTCCCAACTACACCGCTCCCAGCGACTTCTTCAACGGCACGCCCATCTTCGCCACCATCGTGGAGTTCGGCGACAGCGTCCCCGAAGAGGTCACCGGCCCCTTCTACTATGACGCCCGCGGGAATGTGGGTACTGCTGTCACCAACGCCCTGAACGGCGGCGACCTGGACAGCGAGCTGCAGACCGCTCAGGACACCACGGAATTCACCATGGGCTTCTGAGTTCCGGACGTGAGTTTCTGATCTGAACACCAGACTGCCGCTTCGGCGATTCTCCGGAGCGGCAGTCCTCTTAAAGGCGTTTCGCACCCTTTACATCAAAAAAGCGAGAGAGGGGAGTTCCTGACAATGACTGAATCTTCCGGGAGAAGGCTCACCATGCATCAGAAGCAGAACATCATGGGCTGGTTTTTCCTGATCCCAGCCACGGTGCTGATCTTCTGGATGAGCTTTTATCCCATGATCCGGGCCCTGATGATCTCCTTCCAGACCGGCCGGCCCACGGCTCTGGCCTATTCCGATCCGCTGACCCGGAACTACCAGTTCCTGACCAAGGACAGAGTCTTCATCCAGTCTCTGAAAAATACCTTTACATACCTCATCATCCAGGTGCCTGTCATGCTGGTGCTGGCCATGATCTTTGCCACGCTGCTGAACGATCACCAGCTGAAGTTCAAGGGCATCTTCCGCACCTGCATCTTCCTGCCCTGCGCCACGGCGCTGGTGGCCTATTCTCTGATCTTCCGGACCATGTTCGCCTATGACGGCATGATCAACGCCGTGCTGATAAAGATCGGCATCCTGGACGCGCCCATCAACTGGCTCAACAGCCCCGGCACCGCCAAGGCGGTGATCATCATCGCCCTGATCTGGCGCTGGACGGGCTACAACATGATCTTCTACCTGTCCAGTATGCAGAGCATCGACTACTCTGTGTACGAGGCGGCCCGCATCGACGGCGCCGGCGCCGCCACCCAGCTGTTCAAGATCACCATCCCGCTGCTGAAGCCCATCATCCTGGTGACGGCCATCATGTCCACCAACGGCACGCTGCAGCTGTTCGACGAGTCGGTGAACCTGACCAAGGGCGGCCCGGCCAACGCCACCATCACCATGTCGCACTACATCTACAACACCATGTTCCAGAACAACCCCAACTTCGGCTATGCCGCGGCTATGAGCTTCGTCATTCTGATCCTGGTGGCTATCCTCAGCGCAATTCAGATGAAAGTGGGTGATAAACGTGAGTGAGGGTGCTTTCAAGAAATACGGCAAGAGGACACTGATCTATCTCTTTCTGATCCTGATGAGCATCATCTCCGTGTTCCCCCTGTATTGGTGCTTCATCTCCTCCTGCAACACCACCCAGGAGATCCTGGGCGGCAAGATGCTCCCGGGCTCCCACCTGATGGAGAACCTGAAAAACCTGTTCGCCCAGCAGGATGTGGTCGGCGCGTTCAAAAACTCCGTGATCAACACGGCCCTGGTGCTGGTACTGAGCCTGGCCATCTGCTCCGTTGCGGGCTATGGCTTTGAGATCTTCCACGACAAGGGCAAGGACACCGTGATGGCGCTGATCATGATGAGCATGATGGTGCCCTTCGTGGCCATCCTGGTGCCTCTGTTCCAGATGTTCACGAAGATGGGCTTTGTCAACAAGTACATCGGCTTCATCCTGCCCAGCCTGTCCACGCCGTTTTTGATCATGCTGTTCAGAAACAACGCCCGCACCTTCCCCAAGGAGGTGCTGGAGGCGGCCCGGATGGACGGCCTGAGTGAGATCGGCATCTTCGTGCGCATGTTCGTGCCCATGATGCGCCCCACCTTCGCGGCGGCGGCCACCATCACTTTCATGAACACGTGGAACGCGTACCTCTGGCCCAAGGTAGTGCTGCAGACCCCCGACTCCATCACCATGCCCATGTTGGTGGCCAACCTCTTGAGCGGCTATGTCATCGACTACGGCGTAGTCATGGCCGGCGTCACCATCTGCACGCTGCCCACGGTCATCGTGTTCTTCATCCTGCAGAAGAGCTTCACCGAAGCCGTTGCCGGCGCTGTGAAGTAAGCATTGATAGTTACGGCGGACTCTGTTATAATGCGGAAAAGGCATTGCTGCGGCGTCCGTACGGCCAAAACGATGCCGTGCCTTGATGGCACGGCATCATGGTTATCCAGCGCCGTGAGGCATTAAAATTCAGTTAGGAGGAAGGCCGTATCCGGCGGCCGTGAGACCCGTGCGTTTTGATTACAACAGATTGAAGGACCCCGCCTTTTTTGCCGAGAACCGCGCCGCGGCCCACTCGGACCATGCCGTCTATGCGTCTCAGGCGGAGAAGGCAGCCGGTCAGAGCAGCCTGCGCTGCTCTCTCAACGGCTATTGGAAGTTTTTCTGCGCCCAGAATGAGGGCCAGGTGATCCCCGGCTTTGAGGCGGAGGACTATGACTGCTCCGGCTGGGCGGACATCGCCGTGCCCGCCCATATCCAGCTGGAGGGCTATGGCGCGCCCCAGTATGTGAACGTCCAGTATCCCTGGGATGGCCGGGAGGACCTGGAGATCGGGCAGATCCCGGAGAAGTTCAATCCGGTGGCCTGCTATGTGAAGGATTTCTATCTGCCGGAGGCTATGGCCGGCAAACGGGTGTTCGTGTCCTTCCAGGGGGCCGAGAGCTGCGTGGCGGTGTGGCTGAACGGACAGTATGTGGGCTTTTCCTCCGACTCCTTCACCCCGTCGGAATTTGAGTTGACGGAGTACCTGAAGGAGGGGCGGAACAAGCTGGCCTGCCGGGTATACCGCTGGACGGCGGGAAGCTGGCTGGAGGACCAGGACTTCTTCCGGTTCTCCGGACTGTTCCGGGATGTGTACCTGTACGCCATCCCGGCGGTCCACATCCGGGATATCCGGGTGAAGACCCTGCTGGACGACGACTATCGGGACGCGGTGCTGGACGTGCGTGTCCAGGTCCTGGCGGAGGCCGGCTGGAAGCTGCGACTGACCCTGGCCGACGGCGGGAAGACCGTGGCCGAGGCCGGACAGGAGGGGACCGGGGAGGAGGCGGCGTTCTCCATCCCGGTGAAGGACCCGAAGAAGTGGAGCGCGGAGCAGCCGGACCTGTATGAGCTGACCATTGCCGCGCTGACCCCGGCGGGGGAGACGGTGGAGCTGGCAGTCCAGAAGGTGGGCTTCCGCCGCTTTGAGATCACGGACGGTGTGATGCGGCTGAACGGACAGCGCATCGTCTTCAAGGGCGCCAACCGCCATGACTTCTGCGCCGAGACGGGCCGGGCCATCACCCCGGAAAAGATACGCCGGGACCTTCTCACCATGAAGCGGCACAACATCAACGCCATCCGCACCAGCCACTATCCCAACCACAGCGCCCTGTATGCCCTGTGCGACGAGCTGGGGCTGTACGTGATGGACGAGAACAACATGGAGTCCCACGGGGCCTGGGACCCGGTGGCCCAGCGGAAAAAGCCCCTGGACTATGCCCTGCCCGGCGACCGGACGGACTGGCAGGACATGCTCCTGGACCGGGTGAACTCCACCTATCAGCGGGACAAGAACCACCCCTGCGTGCTGATCTGGAGCTGCGGCAACGAGTCCTTCGGCGGCAGCGTGATCTTTGAGATGAGCCAGCTGTTCCGGAAGCTGGACGATACCCGCCCGGTGCACTATGAGGGCGTGTTTCTGGACCCCCGGCGACCGGAGACCACGGACATCGAGAGCCGTATGTATACCCCTGTGGCGGAGGTCCGGCAGTTCCTGGCCCAGCACCGGGGCAAACCCTTCATCATGTGTGAGTACACCCACGCCATGGGCAACTCCAACGGCGCCATGCACAAGTACACCGAGTACGCCTATGAGGAGCCCCTGTACCAGGGCGGCTTCATCTGGGACTACATCGACCAGGCGGTCCGCATGAAGGACAGGTACGGCCATACGGCCTACGGCTACGGCGGCGACTTCGGCGACCGGCCCAACGACGGCGATTTCAGCGGCGACGGCATCGTGTACGCCGACGGTGCCCCCAGCCCCAAGATGCAGGAGATCAAGTACAACTACCAGAACATTGTGGCCGAGGTGGGGAAGGAAACGGTCAGGGTCGTTAACCGGCACCTGTTCACCAATACGTCGGCCTATGTGTGCGTGCTGACCCTGGCCCGGGACGGGGTGACCGTGGCGGAGGCGAAGCTGGACACGGACGTTCCGCCCCTGGAGGAGCGGACCTATCCGCTGCCCTTTGAGAAGCAAAGCGTGCCCGGCGAGTATGCGGTGACCGCCTCTTTCCGGCTGAAGGAGGACACGGCCTGGGCCGGGCAGGGCCATGAGGTGGCCTTCGGCCAGAGCGTCGTCTATGCGGTCGAAGCTGCGCCGGTCCGGCAGGCCCATGCGCCTTTGAAGGTGGTGCGCGGCAACAGCAACCTGGGCGTCGTCGGCGACGGGTTCGAGGTGCTGTTCAGCTACATGGAGGGCGGCCTGACCTCCTACCGCTTCGGCGGCGTGGAGATGCTCAGGACCATGCCCATGCCCAACTTCTGGCGAGCCGTCACGGACAACGACCGGGGCAACTTCATGCCCCAGCGGTACGGCCAGTGGAAGCTGGCCAGCCTGTATGCCAGCGCCCATGGCGGCGGCCATATCTTCGGCCATGAGCCGCCCCAGGTGACGGAGGGGCCCGATGGCGTCTCGGTCCGGTTCACATACTACCTTCCCACCACGCCCGCGGCCCAGTGCGATGTGACGTACACGGTGCATCCCTGCGGGACGGTGGCGGTACACCTGCACTATGACCCGGCGGAGGGGCTGAGTGCCATGCCGGAGTTTGGCATGCTGCTGAAGATGGACGCGGACTATGACCATGTGAAGTGGTACGGTCTGGGTCCGGAGGAGAGCTATGTGGACCGCTGCCAGGGCGCGAAGCTGGGCGTCTGGGAGAGCTCCGTCTCCGGGCGGATGGCCCGGTACCTGCTGCCCCAGGAGTGCGGCAACATGACCGGCGTGCGCTGGGCGGAGGTCACCGACTACAAGGGCCGGGGCCTGCGCTTCACCGGCGGGGGCATGGACTTTTCCGCCCTGCCCTATACGCCCCATGAGCTGGAGAACGCCGCCCATGATTACGAACTGCCCCCCGTGCATTACACGGTGGTCCGGGCCGCGCTCCGGCAGATCGGCGTGGCCGGGGACAACAGCTGGGGCGCGATGCCCCATGAGGAATACCTCATCGACACGTCCGGACCGCTGGACTTCACTTTCAGCTTCCGGGGCGTCTGCTGACGGACGCGGAACAAAAAGCAAAAACAGGCACACCCAAAAGGGTGTGCCTGTTTTGACCGTGGGGATGTCACAGACTGTCCAGGGCCAGCAGGGCCGGCAGGGCCCGGCCGCTGTAGTCGAACAGCGCCTGGTTGGCCCATTCGTTGCCCCCGGGGCCCTTCTCCCCGGTATATCGCAGCGCGTCCGGGGTGGCCCAGCCGCTGCCGGGCACAGGGAGCCAGGCAGGCTCCCACCAGAAAAAGCCCCGGCACTTTCCCGCCGGCACGGCACGTATCACGGCCGTCAGGTCCCGCAGGAAAGCCCTCTGGCCGGCGGGCGTCATGGGGTAACCGATGCCCCGGGAGCGTTCCGGGGTGGCAGCCATGCCCTTGCGCTGGTGGGGCGCCAGCTGCTCATAGCCGCCGTAATCCTCCAGGGTGAATCCCATGGAGGTCTCCGCCACGACCATGTCCTTCCCGTACCGTGCCGCCAGGTCTTCCATGTTTCGGGCGAGCCCCTCCATGGGGCCGTGCCAGAAGGGATAATAGCTCAGGCCGATCACATCGAAGTCGGGGCCGCCGGCGGCAAAATACCGGTCGAACCAGCTCCGGTAAAGGGCGTTGTTCCCCCCGGCGTCCAGGTGCAGCATCACGGGGGCGGCGGGGAGCGCCTCCCGCACCGCCCGGATCCCCGCGCCCGCCAGCCGGGCAATGGCGCGGAAGTCGGGCGCCTTGCCCAGGGGCCAGAGAAGTCCGTTCGTGATCTCGTTGCCCACGGCCACCATGTCCGGCGCCAGGCCGTTCCGGGTCAGGGTGTCCAGCACGGAGCGGGTATATCGATAGACCGCCTGCTCCATGTCCGGCAGCGCCAGGCCCTGCCAGCGCTTGGGGACGGTCTGCTTGCCCGGGTCGGCCCAGAAGTCGCTGTAGTGGATGCACAGCAGCCACCGGCAGCCCTGAGCCCGGGCCCGCCGGGCCATCGCCATGGTCCGGGACAGGTCGCATGTCCCCCCGCCATAGGGGACCCCCGCCTGGGAATAGGGGTCTGTCCACAGCCGCAGCCGCACCCAGTTCATCCCGTGGCGGCGGAGGATGGTCATGGCGTCCTCCGGGTCGGGGCCGTCATAGAACCGCCCGCCGCACGCCTCCACCTCCGGCAGGGTGGACAGGTCGGCGCCCTTGATGAGTGCCGGACCGGTCAAGCCCGCTCCTCTTCCCCGGAGAAATCCTCAAAATCCGTGAACCGCCGGTACATGGCCCCATAGCGGAACCGGGCCATTTGGTTTTTCTCCAGCACGTCCGCCTCGCTGCCCCGATACTGGCAGCGGATGCAGTAGTATTCGTCCTTGTCTCTGTCGTAGAACATGTCGATGTCCAGATCCCGCATGAAGCAGGAGGGGCACCGGTAGTTCAGTCTGCCCTTTCCAGCTTGAGCCATGTGGTGAAGACCTCCTTGTCCTGAAGTTTTCCGGTATAGCCCAGGGTGAACATGGGGCTGAAGGCATAGCCCTCCCGGACATAGCCCTCCTTGTCCGCTCCGACGCAGGCCATGGACACCTTTGTCCGAATGGGCGGCAGCGTGCAGCTGACCGTGTCCGCGCCGGGCAGCGCCGCCTCCCGGCACCGGTAGGCGTACGGGATGACCTCTTTTTTCTCCCCGGCCTCCACCGCCAGGGTGAGACCGGTCATGTCCTCCGGGTACTCGGTGGTGCCGTAGCAGGCCACCATGTATTCGTTTACCGTCACCTCCGCCCCGGGGTCGCTCATGGAGAGCACCCGCCGCTCGGTCCGGATCCTGCCGGTCCCCTCCGGGAAGGCGATGACCGTCTGGATGCGGACGGTGAGGTCGGAGAACTCCACCTCCACCGGGTCCAGCGTCAGCACACGCTCGCCGTTGTCCTGGGAGAAATGGGCGTGGGTCCGGCACAGGCACAGGTCCACCTCCTCGCCGTTGTGGCAGATCTTGGCGCTGCGGATGGTGCCCTCTCCGGCGTAATGGGTAAAGTATCCCGCCCGGTATTTCTCCTGGATGAGGAAGGGGTAGCTGGCGTCCTGGACGTGGGGCGTGCCGATGCCCACGGGCCATTCGAGCTTCGCCGCGTAGGGGCGGAGGTCCACGATGGCCCCGCCCTGGTCCATGTTGACACACACGCGCATATAGGGGTCGCAGTACCAGAAAAGCTGCTTCTGGCTGCCGTAGAGGATGTCCCGCCACAGGGCGCATTCCGGCTCCGTGTAGTGCTTTTTCTGCCGGTAGTAGTCGGCGAACTCGCCCATGGTCATGTCCAGGAGCTTGCCCTCTTTTTTCAGCTTCCCATAGTAGGCGCAGCCGTCCTCATAGGACTTTTTCAGCAGCTCATAGGGCGCCTCCCACCGGCCCATTTTATTCATCCAGCCGGGTCCCACGAACATCATGTTGTAGGCGTAGCCGTTGTTGAAGCTGGCCAGGTGCCGGTATTGGTCGATGAGGTTGTAAAGGTAGGGGTATTCCCAGGTGTCCGTGTCGTAGATCATGCCCCGGAGGACGTTCTGGGGATGGGTGCCGAAGTTGGAGCCGTTGCCGTCGTAGCAGGCCAGCAGATCCCGGCTCAGGTGGGGAATGGCCACGATGCCGCTGTCCTCCGCCTCGTTGGCGGCGGGGGCGTGGGTGTTCTGCTTCGAGGGGATCCAGGGCGCCCAGGGACCGCCGTCCATCAGGGTGTACCAGGAGTTGTTGCAGGTGTGATATGCCTTGGGGCCCTCCTCCCAGCAGGTGGCGATGGCGCACCGGACAGAGGGATACTCCGCCTTGATGAAGTTGATCAGGTCCGCATCCATATAATAGGAGCCGGTGGACGTGGGATAAAAGCCGAACCGCTCGTGGAATTTCCCGAACACGTCCCGGACGATGGCCTTCTTTTCCTCCATGGGGAACATCCAGATGCAGAAATCCTTGGTTCGGTACTTCTCCCGGAACTGCTCGCAGGGCAGTCCCAGCAGGCTCAGGCCGATCTCGTCCCCGTATACGGCATGGTGCTCCTTGGCGATGGCCACCGCCTCGTCGTTGAAGAGACTGGCATAGGTCATATGGATGGTGGTCTTAAGGCCGTTTTTGTGGGCGATCTCCTGTTGGGTCTTGAAAATATCCAGGCTCTCGGTTAAAAGAGCCTTTCGCCCGATGTCCTCGGCCTTGCCCTGGCCGGTGATCTTTTCGGCGTATTCCGGGACCATCTCCGGGCGGTGGATGATGTTGATGATAAATTGGTCCATGGGCGCGCAGCGCCTCCTCTCCGGCAAAAACATTCATGGGGAAGCCGCCCTCGGACGGCTTGTCTGCAATATATCTCCTTTTGGGAAAAGTGTCAACCCTCTTGAACGGGCGCTGCATACCGGCAGCACAAAGCGCATCCCCGGAGCCGAAGGGCCCCGGGGATGCGCTTTATTTTTTTGTCTTGGCAGCTTCCCCCAGAGGGGGCGCCTCACACCTGATAGCCGAGCTGACGGGAGATGCGGTCGGCCGCCTCGTTCAGGCACTGGAGGGTGTGGGCCCGCTTCTCCGCCGTGACCCGCACCGAGGGCATGCTGACGCTGATGCCGGCCACGATCTCGCCGGTATAGTCCCGCACGGCCATGGCCATGCAGTACAGTCCCAGGCAGTATTCCTCGTTGTCCACCGCGTAACCCCGCTGGCGGATGATGCGCTCATCCTTCAGGAGGGCGTCCACGGTGGAGATGGTGTTGGGCGTATAAGTCGGCAGCTCGTTTTTCCCGTCAAAAAGCGAGCGTATCTGGCTGGCGTTCCACTCGCTGAGCATCATCTTGCCCAGCGCGGTGGCATGGATGGCCTCGTATTCGCCGGGGTTGATGTTGACCCGCAGGTGGTCCCGAACGCCTTCGATCTTGGAGATGATGACCACCTCGCCCCGCTTGAGCATGCCGAGATTGACCGTCTCGTGGGTCTCGTGGCTGAGGTCCATCAAATAATTCTGGTTGATGTCGAACAGCTGGTTTTGCAGGGGAATGACCTGTCCGATCTTATACAGCTCCCAGCCCAGCTTATACCGCTTTGTCTCCGGGTCTTTCTCTACGTAGCCGTAAAACTGGAGGGTGTCGAGCAGCCGGTGCACGGTGCTCTTTCCGATACCGAGGAACTGGCTCAGCTCGCTGATGCTGTCGCCTCGGTTGCCTGTGTCCTGGGAAAGGTGGTTGATGATATCAATGGCCTTTGCAACGGTCTTAACAGGATATTTTGGTTCCTGCATCATAAATGTAAAACCCCCTTAGCGATCACGATTTGCGCAAAAGACCGGCCGGCCCGCCGTTTGCCCTATCAAAAAATGTCTGAGACCCGAAAAGGCGCAGACATTTTTTGACGATATGGGACAGTGCCGGTTCTCAGCGGACCTGGAACTTGGGGTCGCCGGCCTCGGGGCGCTGAAGCTCCTTCTTGACCATCAGGGTGCCGGTGCCGTAAGCGCACAGGATGGGTTCGGGATAGACGTCGGCGGCGGAGTCGGCCAGACCCTTGGAGCCGTCACGGTCGGCCAGACCCATGACCTTGTGAGCCTCGAAGTGGCAGGTCAGGGAGGTGTTGCCCACCTTCTCGATCCAGCCGGAATACTCCATCCAGTCGCCGGCGTACACGGGAGCCGTGTAGCGGACCTCGGAGTAGCCGACGAACAGGCTCTCATCGCCGAACAGGCGGATGGCCAGTTCTGTGCCCACATCGCCCCAGGCGGTCAC
The DNA here is from genome assembly GCA_947632005.1 of uncultured Oscillospiraceae bacterium. Lineage (GTDB taxonomy): Bacteria > Bacillota > Clostridia > Oscillospirales > Oscillospiraceae > CAJOIG01. Next base: position 10,844 of record CANRNU010000019.1, read on the forward strand.
GATGTGCGCGCCCTCCACCAGCTGGCCGGCGTAGTGGGCGTCCGCAGCGGACATACGATAACGCAGGGTAACTTTTTCTCCGATCATGGTTGTGTTCCTCCTAAAATTGTTATTTTGATCTTCTGACCCCACAAAAAAGGGGGGTCAGGGGGTCAGGGCCGACGGGAAAGCGTTCTGTTTATAGGAGGAAACATCCCTATATTCAGAAAGACGTTCCAATTACGAGGAAAATCGCCCTAACAACCGCATTATATCAGGAACGATACCCCTTGTCAACAACCCCCTGCAAGAAAAAACTTTCGGGAAATCTCCCGCTTTGTTGTAGAAATTGTCAGATTTGCCCCGCGCTCTCCCGGAGAATTCCAGAAATCTGCCGACCCACGGCTAGGATTCTAAATAATAGAATATTCTTCTGCATATTGACAATGTCGAAAGACGGTGTTACAATGACCCCAACAAAACGGCGGTGATATCACCGGAAAAGAGGTCATAAAAGCGCGTATCCATGTTCGAGTGTTGGAGGGCGCTTTTTGCATTTGTTTTCCGATGGCGCCGTAACAATACAGGATTGTTTAGGAGTGAGTGTATGGTTGGCGCAAAAGGCAGGGTCATAATTGACTTTGATCGCTGCAAAGAATGTGGTTACTGTATCCGATTTTGTCCGAAGGGCGTCCTCACGAAGGGACAGCGGATCAACAAGAGCGGTTATTACCCGCCGGTGGCGGGGGAGGGCTGTATTGGCTGCGCCACCTGCGCACGGGTCTGTCCCGATACGGCGATCTCTGTTTATCGAGAGGAGTGAGGCAGATACATATGGGCGAGAAAGTATTTATGCAGGGGAATCAGGCCATGGCGGAATCCGCCATCCGGGCCGGCTGTAAGCTGTTTTTCGGCTACCCCATCACCCCCTCCAGCGAGATCCCGGAGTACTATGCCAAGGCCATGCGGGAACGGCCGGAGGAGAACATCGTGTTCATCCAGGCGGAGACGGAGATCGCCGCGTTCAATATGGTGGCAGGCGCGGTAGCCGCCGGGCACCGGGCTATGACGGCCACGTCCGGACCGGGCTTCAGCCTGGGCCAGGAGACCTTGTCCTATATGGCGGCAGCCGATCTGCCGGCGGTCGTGGTGGAGGTCATGCGGGCAGGGCCCGCCGACGGAGAGATCCTGGCGGCCCAGGGCGACTATTTTCAGGCGGTCAAGGGCGGCGGCCACGGGGACTACAACAACCTGGTCCTGGCGCCCTATTCCGTGCAGGAGCTCTGCGAGATGATCCAGGAGAGCTTCGTGCTGGCGGAAAAGTATCACAATCCGGTCATCGTTCTCAGCGACGCCACCATCGCCAAGATGCGGGAGTCGGTGGAGCTGCCCGGATATACCCAGGTCCCTGTGCCGGCGGAGCAGTACAACGCTCTGCGGGGCTGCGGGGACAGCGAGCCCCACAAGATCATCACCTGCGGGAACGGCCCGGTGCAGTGGGGCCGGTTCAACGAGCGCCTGCAGGAGAAGTTCCGGCGCATCCGGGAGAACGAGGCCCGGTATGCGGCGCAGAACCTGGAGGACGCGGACATCATCCTGGTGGCGTACGGCTCCATGGCGCGGGTATGCGAGAGCGCGATGCGCATGGCCCGGGAGGAGGGCATCCGGGTGGGCATGATACGGCCTATCACCCTCTGGCCCTTCCCGGAGAAGGCGTTCGCGGGCATCACAGGCAAGAAGTTCCTGGTCTGTGAGCTCAGCGCGGGACAGATGGTAGAGGACGTGAAGCTGTCGGTGGAAGACAAGCGGGATGTGACCTTCTTTGGAAGACTGGGCGGCTCGACGCCCAGCCCCAAGGAGATCATGGAACAGATTCGGAAGTTGAGGTGAGTGACGTGAAGGTTGTATATGAAAGGCCGAAGATCTTCACAGATGCGATGACAACCTATTGCGGCGGCTGCGGACACGGCATCGTGGGCAAGCTCATCGCGGAACTCATCGATGAGATGCATCTGCAGGACAAGGGCATCATGGTCTGGCCCATCGGCTGCTCCTGCCTGTCGGACCGGTACTATAAGATGGATATGATGATGGCCCTGCACGGCAGGGCTCCTGCCGTTGCCACCGGCATCAAACGGGCGGAGCCCGACAAGCTGGTGATGGTCTATCAGGGCGACGGCGACCTGGTGTCCGAGGGCATGGCGGAGATCATGCACGCGGGCATCCGGGGGGAGAAATTCTCCGTGATCTTTATCAACAACGCCATTTACGGCATGACCGGCGCCCAGATGGCCCCCACCACCCTTATGGGCCAGCGGGCGTCCACCGCGCCGACAGGCCGGATGGCGGACAACTCCGGCTACCCGGTGCGCATGGCGGAGATCATGGCGATGCTTCCGGGCGTGGTATACAGCGAGCGGGTGACGGTGAACAGCCCCGCCCGCATCATGGCATGCAAAAAAGCCATCCGCAAGGCATTTGAACTGCAGATGTCCGGCAAGGGCCTGGGATTCGTGGAGGTGCTGAGCCCCTGCCCCACGGGCTGGAGCATGTCTCCGGTCAAGTGCCTGGACTGGATCGACGAGAAGATGCTGGACGTCTATCCCCTGGGGGTCATCAAGGACGCGGAAAAGGAGGGCGGAGAGAGTTGAAGCAGGAACTGCTGTTTTCCGGCGTGGGCGGCCAGGGGATCATCACCCTGGGCGAGGCCCTCTGTGACGCGGCCATCAAGGCCGGGTTCAACGTGACGTTCGTCCCCTTTTACGGCCAGGAGAAACGGGGCGGCAAGACCATGTGCAACATCGTCATCTCCGACCAGGTGGAGAGCCCCATCATCTCCGGCACGGACCTGATGCTGATCATGGATGAGCAGTCCCTGAGCGACTATCAGGACCTGATGTACGACAGCGGCACCCTTGTCATCAACAGCTCCATGGTGGAGAAAGAGCCCGTGTGCCGGTGTGCCGACATCCGGAAGGTCCCCTTTTACGACATCGCCCAGCAGCTGGGCAATTCCAAAACATCCAATATCGTGGCGCTGGGCTACCTGGCCCGGCTGCTGCCTATGGTCCCTTACGACCTTATCGCCGCGGAGGTGGAGAAATCCTTCGCCGCGAAGCCAAAGCTGATCCCTCTGAACCTGGAAGCCCTGCGGAAGGGCTATGAACTGGAGAGCTGACCTGCCTGAAGCGCAGGGATGCAAACACACGAAATAACACGATCGAATCGGGAGGTTACCATGGATTTCAAACTGGACAAGGCGCATCAGTTGCAGCAAGAGCTGTTCCGGAACTTTGCGGAGACGGAGATCCGGCCCATAGCGAAGGAGATGGACGAGAACGAGGCGCTGGACCTGGATATGCTGAAGAAGGCGGCGAAGTACGGACTGTTCGGCATACCGTACAGCAAGGAGTACGGCGGCGCGGGTTCGGACACTCTGGCCTACACGCTGTGCATGGAGGAGATCTCCAAGGTAGACGCCAGCACGGGCGTCACCATCTCCGTACATACCTCCCTGTGCTGCTCCTGCATCAACAACTTCGGCACGGAGGAGCAGAAGCAGACCTATCTGCGTCCCCTGGTGGACGGCAGCAAGTTTGGCTGCTTTGGCCTGACGGAGACCAACGCGGGCTCCGATGTGCAGGGCGCCCAGACCACCGCGGTGAAGGACGGGGACGACTGGATCATCAACGGCTCCAAGATCTTCACCACCAACTCGGGCTTTGCGGACACCTGCATTCTGTTCGCGCTGACGGACCGGACGGTGCCGGCTTCCAAGGGTCTGACGGCCTTCATCGTGGACCTGAAGAACACCCCGGGCATCACGGTGAGCGACAACATCGAGCGGATGGGCATCCGAGCGGCCAGCAACTGCATCGTGACGTATGAGAACGTGCGCGTGACGCCGGACCGTGTGCTTGGGCCTCTCGGGAAGGGCTTCAAGATCGCCATGACGGCGCTGGACACGGGACGAATCGGCATCGCGGCGCAGGCGCTGGGCATCGCCCAGGGCGCCCTCAACGAGGCCATCAAGTACGGCAAGGAGCGCAAGCAGTTCGGCAAGCCCATCAATGCCTTCCAGAACACCCAGTTCAAGATGGCGGAGCTGCAGACGAAGATCGACGCGGCGCGGCTGATGGTGTGGCGCGCGGCGTGTGCGGAAGACAACCATGAGCCTTATGGGCCTCTGGCAGCCATGGCGAAGCTGATGGCGTCGGACGTGGCCAACCAGGTGACGCGGGAGTGCGTGCAGTTCATGGGCGGCTACGGCTACTGCCGAGAGTACCCGGTGGAGCGGATGATGCGCGACGCGAAGATCACCGAGATCTACGAGGGGACCAGCGAGGTCATGAAGATGGTCATCTCCGGGTCCATGAAGCTGAAGTAAGAGGGAGGAAGAAGAATGAAGATCGTAGTATGCATCAAGCAGGTCCCGGACACGGCGGAAGTGCGGCTGGACCCGAAGACCGGGACCCTGATCCGAGACGGCGTGCCCAGCATCATCAACCACGACGACAAGGCAGGCCTGGAAGCGGCGCTGACGCTGCGGGAGAAGGTCGGCGGCACGGTGACGGTGGTCTGCATGGGTCCCCCGCAGGCGGACGTGGCCATGCGGGAGGCGCTGGCCATGGGCGCGGACGAGGCATATCTGGTGTCCGGGCGTGAGTTTGGCGGCTCGGATACCTACGCCACGGCGACGATCATCGCCACGGCGCTGCGGAAGATCGGGTATGACCTGGTAATCACGGGCCGGCAGGCCATCGACGGCGACACGGCCCAGGTGGGCCCGCAGATCGCCGAGCAGCTGCATATCCCCCAGGTGAGCTATGCGGAGAGCCTGGATGTAGAGGGCGACAGCGTAGTGGTAAAGCGGCAGTATGAGGACCAGTCCCACATGCTGAAGGTGAAGCTGCCCTGCCTGGTGACGGCGCTGAGCGAGCTGGCGGAGCCCCGGTACATGCACGTGGGTGGCATCGTGGACGCGTACCAGAAGGAAGTGAAGGTCCTGGGCTTTGAGGATCTGAAGAACGACCTGAATCCGGAGTGGATCGGACTGAAGGGGTCGCCCACGAATGTGTTCATGTCCTTCGGCAAGCAGCCCAAGGCGGCCGGGCATATGCTGACCGGGCTGTCGGCGGACGAGGCCGTGGCCGCGATCATGGAAAAGCTGATCGAGCGGCACATCATCTGAGGGAGGACGAGGAAATGAGTAAAGATATCTATGTAGTGATAGAGCAGCGGAACGGAGCGATCCAGAAGGTGAGCCTGGAGCTGATCGGCGAGGCAAGCAAGCTGGCGGCGGACATGGGCGAGCAGGTGGTCGCGGTGCTGATGGGCTATAAGATCGCGGACAAGGCGCAGATGCTGATCGAGTACGGTGCGGCGAAGGTGCTGGTGCTGGACGCGCCGGTGCTGGAGCACTACACGACGGAGCCGTACGTGAAGGGCGTGGAGTACGTCATCAAGGAGTACGAGCCGAACGTGGTGCTGTTTGGCGCCAGCAGCATTGGCCGAGACATGGCTCCCCGTATCGCCGGGCGTGTGCACACCGGACTGACCGCCGACTGCACGCGTCTGGACGTGGAAGTGGGCAAGTACCAGGAGTACCTGCGCAAGTCCACCAACGTGCCTGCGGACAAGATCGAGGGTCTGGACACGGCGGACAAGAATCTGAAGATGACCCGTCCCGCCTTCGGTGGGAACGTGATGGCGACCATCGTGTGCCGGAACTACCGGCCCCAGATGGCGACGGTCCGCCCCGGCGTCATGGAGATGCCCACCCGGGACGCCGCCCGCACCGGCGAGATCATCATGGTGGATGCCGGCCTCAGCGAGGCGGACATGAACGTGGAGATCCTGGAGGTCGTCAAGAACGAGAAGAAGTCCGTGGACATCACGGACGCGAAGGTACTGGTGTCCGGCGGCCGGGGCGTAGGGGGCCCGGAGGGCTACGAGCCGCTGCGTGAGCTGGCAGCGGAGCTGGGCGGCGAGGTATCCTCGTCCCGTATCGGCGTGGACAGCGGCTGGATCGAGAAGGACCGGCAGGTAGGCCAGACGGGCAAGACGGTGCATCCCAACCTGTACATCGCGTGCGGCATTTCCGGCGCCATCCAGCATCTGGCCGGCATGGAGGACTCCGAGTTCATCATCGCCATCAACAAGGATGAGTCCTGCCCGATGATGAAGCTGGCGGACCTGGGCATCCAAGGCGACCTGAAGGTCATCGTCCCCAAGCTGACTGAGGCCATTAAGGCATACAAGGCCAAGCAGTTCGCCGACTGAGCAGCAGTACGGGGAACTGCGTCCCCTCTGTGCTAGGGGAAGTATTTCACTTTTTAGAAAAATAGAAAAGAATTCTAAATAATAGAACAATAACCGGTTTAACGGAACCGCTGGTATCCAGATATGGGACCGAAAAAATATACGGAAGAGTAAAAACAAGAAAAATCGAAAGAGTAAAACAATGTGTTAACAGGAGGATGTGTGACCATGTACAACGATTTTCGCGGCACCAACGGTGTGGATCTGGGTGTCAATATCTGCGGGGTGGATTTCCCCAACCCTCTGATCCTGGCGTCCGGTCCGGAGACCGACTCGGCAGAGAAGATCCTGCGCGCCTTTGACAAGGGCTGGGGCGGAGCGATCCTGAAGACCATCTCCATGGATCTGGCCGCCCACACCAACGTCACCCCCCGCTTCTACACCTACAAGATCGGCGGGAAGATGGCTGCCTTCACCAACATGGAGGTCAGCTCCACCCACGGCCTGGACTGGTGGGCAGAGGTCGTCTATCGCATCAAGAAGGAATTCCCCGACCGCCCCATCTTCGCTTCCATCATGCGGGCCAACAACCGCAAGCATTCCGACTGGATCGACGCCACCAAGGCGTTCACCCAGGCCGGTGTGGACGGCTTTGAGCTGAACTTCTCCTGCTCTCACGCCTTCCATGCCAACGGCAGCGGCGCCTCCATCGGCAAGGACCCCGAGGCCACCCGCACCATCGCCGGCTGGGTCCGCTCCGCCACCGACCTGCCCATCGTGGCAAAGCTCCCCTCCATCACCTCCTACATCTGGGATGTGGCGAAGGCCGCCATGGAGGGCGGCGCCAACGGCATCACCGCCATCAACAGCGTCCCCGGCATCGCGGGCTTCGACCTGGACACCATGGAGCCCTATCCCAACGTGGGCGGCTTCTCCTCCTTCACCGGCTATACCGGCCAGGCCATCAAGCCCATCGCCCTGCGCTGCATCGGCGAGATCCTGACCCGGGTGGATGTGCCCATGATCGGCTGCGGCGGCATCTGGGATTGGAAGGACTGCATCGAGTTCACCCTCATGGGCAGCTCCGGCCTGGAGGTCTGCACCGCGCCCATGTTCAAGGGCTTTGCCATGGCCTCTGACCTGATCGAGGGGATGAGCGAGTATCTGGCCGGGAAGGGCTATCACTCCCTGGACGACATCCGCGGCGTCGGCCTGCGCAAGTTCAAGGACCACGGTGACCTGTCCCGGGATTACCACGTGAAGGCCAGCATCGACCACGACAAGTGCCGGGCCTGCGGCCTGTGCTATCACGCCTGCCAGGACGGCACCGGCGACGCCATCGAGGCCGGCCCCGACGGGAAGATGTTCGTCACCGACCGCTGCATCGGCTGCGGCCTGTGCCCCCATGTGTGCCCCTTCGGCTGCATCACCCTGGAGCGCCAGTAAGGGCGGAAAGGATACGGCTATGGTTGACCTGCTCATCAAAAACGTGGACGCCGTCTTTCCGGACGGAGTCCGGCGGGGAGATATTGCCGTCTGTGGGGGCAAGATCGTCCCGGCGGAGGGCGAGGCCAGGGAGGTCATCGACGGAACGGGCCTGACCGCGTTTCCGGGCCTTCTGGATACCCACATGCACATCCGGGCCCCGGGCATCTCACACCGGGAGACCTTCTATACCGGCACCGCCGCGGCGGCGGCGGGGGGCATCACCACCGTGTTCGAGATGCCCGTATCCCGCCCGGCCACCAGCAATGTGGCCCTGCTGGAGGAGAGGATCCGGGACATGGAGGCCAAGGCCATTGTGGATGTGGCGTTTTACGGCAGCGCCGGGTACGACAACGTAAAGGAGATCAAGCCCCTGGCCGAGGCCGGCGTCATCGGTTTCAAGACCTTCTCCCAGCGGGCGGTGAAGGGCCGGGAAAATGAGTTCGTGGGCCTGACCTGCCCCACCTCGGGGGAGCTGTACCGGGTCTGCGACGAGATCGCCCAGACGGGAAAACTGTTCGCCATCCACGCCGAGTCCGACCCGATCATCGACCTGGTGAACAGCGACCCCCGGTATGAGCGCTGGACCCAGCCGCCCTATTACGCCCGGCCCAAGATCGTGGAGATGGACGCCATTGCCCGGGCCATCGTCATCGCCCTGGACACCGGTACCCGCATCAGCCTGTGCCATGTGAGCAACCCGGACGCGGTGGAACTGGTCCTGCGGATGCGGGCGCCGGGCCAGGAGGTCTATGTGGAGACCTGCCTGCACTATCTGGAGTGCTCCCAGGACGACACCCTCCGCACCGGCGTGTGGGGCAAGATGAAGCCGCCTCTGCGGGAGGCGGAGGGACTGCCCCGGATGCGGGCCCACTTCGCGGCGGGACACATCGACATGCTGGGCAGCGACCACGCCCCCTTCACCAGGGAGGAGAAGCTGAAGCCTGCCATGCCCGACGGCATCGCCGCGGTGGAGATGACCCTGCCCATGCTCCTTTGCAGCTACAAGCGCGGGGAGATCCGCCTGGAGGACATCGCCGCCTACGCCGCCCAGAGGCCGGCAGAGCTGTTCGGCATCGGAGACCGGAAGGGCTCGCTGAAGACCGGCGCGGACGGGGACATCGTACTGGTGGACCTGAACAAGACCTACACCGTGGAGCTGAACAAGCTCCAGACCATGGCAAAAGAGTGCGTCGCTCTGTATGAGGGACGCGAGACAGGAGGCACCATAGTACGCACCATCGTGCGTGGGAAGACCGTCTATCAGGACGGCGCGGTGACCGCCGAACCCGGGTGGGGCACCTGGATAAAACCCCGCTCCTGAGACACAATATCCGTTTATTGACGCCGTCCATGCGTTGATAATAAAAAATCTTTTTTAGGAGGCTTTTCAATGAACACTTTGAGAGGCAAAGATTTCCTTAGCATCATGGACCTGACTAAGGAAGAGCTGGAGTACCTCATCGACGAGGCTCTCTACCTGAAGCATCAGCTGGACCGCGGCGAGCGTCATAACGATCTGCTGAAGGATAAGTCCTTCGGTATGATCTTCGCGAACCCCTCCACCCGTACCCGTGTCTCCTTCGAGACCGGCATGACCCAGCTGGGCGGCCACGCGCAGTTCTACACCACCACCGACATGCAGACTGCCCACAAGGAGACCTGGGCCGACACCGCCAAGGTGCTGAGCCGTTACCTGAACGGTCTGCTGATCCGTATCTATGACCTGCCTGAGCTGGGCATGGGCCGTGAGGTCGTGCGCACCGTGGCTGCCAACGCGGACATCCCCGTCATCAACGCTCTGGACGACTTCGAGCATCCCTGCCAGTGCATTGCTGACCTGGTGACCATGAAGGAGAAGTTCGGCGACGACTTCAAGAAGAAGAAGGTCGTCATGTCCTGGGCTTATTCCGAGCGCTTCAAGCCCGCCGGCGTGCCTCAGGCCATCCTGGCTGCTGCGGGCCTGCTGGGCATGAACCTGACCCTGGCTTATCCCGAGGGCTATGACCTGCACGAGGATTACATGAACTTCTTCGACAAGGCCTCCAAGAAGTCCGGCGCCACCCTGAACATCACCCACGACCTGAAGGAAGCCTCTCAGGATGCCATCGTCATCTATGCCAAGAGCTGGGGCTCCTACAGCATCCCCCGGGAGGAGGATCTGGTCTACCGCGAGCAGTTCAAGGACACCTGGTGCGTCAACGACGAGCACTTCGCTCTGGCCGACCCCAACGCCATCTACATGCATCCCCTGCCCGCCAACCGGAACCAGGAGGTCACCGACTCCGTGCTGGACGGCCCCCACTCCGCCATCTATGACCAGGCTGAGAACCGGCTGCACGCCCACAAGGCGATCCTGGTCTCCCTGATGTCCGACAAGATCTAAAAAGCGCCACCGGCGCACGGCGTGAAAAACGCCGGGGAAGGAGAAGACCGTCATGCTGCGGACCATTGAAATACCATGGGGCCACGGGACGAAGAGCTTCTGCCTGCCGGAGGACCGGGTGGCCTGGGTGGTGACACCCAAGGCCAGCCCGGCCGTGCCGGACGAGGCGGAGGAGATACGCCGGGCCATGCGCCAGCCCATCGGCTGCGCGCCCATTCCGGAACAGATCGGCGACCCGAAGGGAAAGAAGATCGCCATCGTGGTGGACGACAACACCCGGGTCACCCCCGTCAACCGGATCCTGCCTGTGGTGGTGAACGAGCTCAACTGTTATGGCATCACCGATGAGCAGATCACCGTCATCATCGCCCTGGGCAGCCATCGGTATATGACGGAAGACGAGATCCGCACCCGCGTGGGTGAGGAGTGCTTCCGGCGGCTGCGGGTCATCAGCCACGAGTATGACGACCCGGAGCAGCTGGTCTACTGCGGCACGACGATCTTTTCCACCCCTGTTTACATCAACCGTGCCTTTGTGGAGAGCGACTTCGGGATGTGCATCGGAAACATCATCCCCCACTTTGTGGCGGGATGGTCCGGCGGCGCCAAGAGCATCCAGCCCGGTATCAGCGGGAAGGAGACCACCGCCTGTGTGCATCTGAACAGCAGTCTGGACTGGCCGACGCGGTTCGGCAATCCGGACAACGACATCCGTCTTGATATGGAGGACATCGCGGCCAAGGCCGGGCTGAAATTCATCATCAATACGGTGCTGAATCTGGACGAGCAGATCGTCCACGTGGTCGGCGGAGAACCGGTGGCGGCCCACAGGCAGGGCGTGGCGTATGCCCGGGAGGTATACCAGGAGGATCTGACCGTCCGCCCGGATGTGGTGATCGTCAGTTCCTATCCCGCGAACCGGGACCTGTGGCAGGCCAACAAATCCATCGCGGCGGCCTGCATGTGCGTGAAAGAGCACGGCACCGTCATCGCGGCGGCCCCCTGCTATGAGGGGGCGTATTCCGAGCATCCGGACGTGATGGCGCTGGGCGACACCGGGCCGGAGGAGGTCTTCCGCATGTGTTCGGAAGGCGAGTTCTCCGACGTGGTCGGCGCCACCGGATTCATCAGTGCCGGCGTCATGCGGCGTATGGCGGACATCATTCTGGTGACGGAGGGCCTGGACCAGGCCACCGCCGAGGCGCTGGGCTACACCTACGCGCCCTCGCTGGAAGCCGCCATCGAGCTGGCACAAAACAAACAGAAGGGGGGAGTGGCCACATTTGGAGTACTGACCCACGGCGCAGACCTGGCCCCCAGGATCATAGAGTGATCCGAATCATCCTTAGCAGTTCCAGCATTTCCCCAGCGGTTTTTTAAGCAGGACCCTTTTTGCAGACAAAAGAGTAAACTTTCATTGAGGAGGTAAAAGGTTTATGTTCGGTTTACCCTTTTCAACCGCCGTCTGCTGGATCGGAACACCCATCATGGTGATCGCCATCGTGCTCATCACATTTTGGGTCGAGGACCAGCGCGACATGACCGAATGGGAAGGTGATCCCATCGATTATCAGAAGTACATGAAGAAGGGGGGCAAGAAATAATGGTACAGCAGCTCACTTCTACTGCTATGATCGTTTTCTGGCTCTACTTCGCAGCAATGGTCGGCATCGGCATTTACTGCATGAAGTATGCCAAGGGCTTCAATGAGTACATGGTGGGCAACCGGAACCTGGGCCCCTGGTATCTGGGCGCTACGTTCTTTGCCACCTACATGAGCTCTTCCGTTATGATCGGCAACTGCGGCACCGCTTACACCAGCGGCATGAGCTACATGTGGAACGGCGCCGTGCAGGTGCTGTGCGTGCCGTTCGGCATCATCTTCCTGTTTGCCGGCCTGTCCAAGGCTTCCAAGCAGATCGGCGCGGTGACGGTCCCCGGTTATCTGAAGGCCCGTTACCTGAGCAAGACGCCCTCCGCGATGCTGGGCGTGTTCATGTGCATTTTCCTGCTGCCCTATCTGATCGGCATCGTCAAGGGCTCCGCCAACATGATCTCCGCGGTCACCGGCTTCTCCTTTGCCAACAGCGTGTATCTGCTGCTGGGCGTCACCGCGCTGTACGCGGTGGTGGGCGGATTCATGGCCGGTACGGTCACGGACTTCTTCCAGGCGCTGCTGATGTGCTTCGGCGCCACCTTCGTATTTGTGGCCGCCCTCATCCAGATCGGCGGCATGGAGAACGTGGTGAACAACCTGAAGGAGATCGACCCCATCCTGATCGACTCCCCGGGCACCCTGGGCTGGAACCAGCTGGTGGGCGTGACCTTCGTTTACGGCTTCGCCCCCTGGGGACTGCCCCAGCTGGTACAGAAAGGCTTTGCCATGCGCGACAAGCGGGTCATCAAGCCCTGCATCGTCGTGGTCGCCTTCCTGCTCCTGTTCATCCTGTTCACCTCCAACGCCAACGGCGCCTTTGGCCGTGCCCTGTATGGGGACGAGTTCATCGGCTCTCAGGACAACGTATTCCCCGTGATGGTGTCCCGGCTGCTGCCTGAGTGGGCACAGGGCCTGGTGCTGGCCGGCGTCGTCGCCGCTGCCATGTCCACCCTGGACAGCGTGGTGCTGGTCATGGCCGGCGCTGTCGCCAACGACATCTACAAGGAGTGCATCAACAACAATGCCTCCGACAAGACCATGCTCCGTATCTCCCAGACCACCGTGTTCGTGGTGTTCGCTCTGCTGGCTGTCATCGTTGCCGGCGGCGTCGGACAGGAGATCACCTTCCTGGCGACCTTCTCCCACACCATGATGGCTTCCATGTGCGCCGCGCCTCTGTTCGGCGGCATGTTCTGGAAGAAGGGCAACGCCACCGGCGTGGTGGTCGGCCAGCTTTGCGGCATCGGCTTCGCCCTGCTGTGGTACGCCATCGGGCAGCCCTTCTGCCACTTCTTTTTCCCGGCCATCATCATGTCCTTCGTGGGCTACTTTGTGGGCAGCAAGTTCGGCAAGCCCCTGCCGGAAGCCTACATCAACGAGCTCTTCCCCGGCGGCGACCGTCGGAAAGAGTTCCACTGGGGCGTTTACAACTCGAAGACCAAGAAGGAAGCGGTCAAGGCCGACTGATCGGCTGGTACCGCCCTCCCCAAGGGGTGTTCCGGCGTGAGCCGGAATACCCCCAGGCGGAGACACAAAGAGCCGCCCGGCCCAGGCCGGGACGGCACGGAACATCAAGACGAACGTCCCTCCGGGCAGGGATGACCCTGCCCGAGGGAACAGCGGAGGGATAGCAATGGCTGACTATGAGTTCCACTTTGGACACTTTTTGGACATGGCCGCCGGCCTGCGGTTTGAGGACCTGGGCCCTGCCACAGTCAGCCGCACGGAACGGGTGGTGTTCGACACCATAGGCGCGATGCTCAGCGGCTCCCTGGAGCCGGAGAACCGCGCGATGGTGCGCCGGCTGCCCGCTGCCTCCGGCCGCGCCGCCACGGCGTTTGCCGAAGGCTTCCCCGCCACGGACGCCCTCTGGGCCGCGTTTTTCAATGCCACAGAGGTCGTCTTCCTGGAGATGGACGAACATCACCGCCCCACAGGCCACCCGGGCTCCCATGTGGTGCCCTCGGCCCTGGCGCGGGCGGAGGCCGAGGACTGCTCGGGCCGGGAGCTCATCACCGCCATCGTGGCGGGGTATGACCTGGCCGCCCGGCTGGCGAACGGCTGCACGCTGCGGGATTTCATGCACTGTCACGGGCATATGGGCGCCACGGGCGCGGCCCTGGCAAACGGAAAGCTCCTGGGTTTTGACCGGGAACACCTCCGTCAGGCGGTGCATGTGGCCGCGGGGATGCCGCTGTTCTCCTCCTGGGAGCCCTGCTTTGAAGGGGCCACCGTGCGCAACACCTATACGGGGGTCGCCGCGGGGGTGGGCATCCTGGCCGCCGAACTGGCGGGAAGCGGGTTCACCGGGCTGTCCAACGCCCTGGAGCACACCTTCGGAGAGCTGGTAGGCTCCCACCTGGAGCTGTCCGCCCTGGACGAGGACCTGGCCGCGCCGTTTCAGATCGACACGGACATGTTCAAGTTCCACGCCTGCTGCGCCATGAACCACCCCCCGGTGGAGGCGCTGCTGAAGGCGCTGAACGGGCGGCGGCTGGACAGCCGGGATATCGACCACATCGACCTGCGGGTGACGGCGCGGAGCATGCGCCTGGACCGTCTGCCCGCCCCGAAGCAGCTGTCCGCCAAATTCTCCATTCCCTTCGCCGTGGCCACCACGGTCTTTCACGGCCATGCCCATCCCGAGGCATTCCGGGATGAGAAGGCCGCCGATCCGGCCATTCTGGATCTTGCCGGTCGGGTACACATGATCCCTGACGAGGAGCTCACCGCCCGCTGGCCCAAGGACGGCGGCGCGGACATACAGGTCTTTCTGAAGGACGGGGAGGTCCTGCACGGACACGTGGACAACCCCTACGGATGGCTGACCGAGCCCAGCACGGACCAGGACCTGGTGGACAAATTTTCCCTGCTGAACGCGGAGCTCTATACGCCCCAACAGGCGCAGCAGATCTTTGAGCTGTGCGATCAGCTGGCGGATGCACCGAGCATATCCCAGTTTATCCAACGTCTGAAAGACGTCTGATCCTACGGTGGCACAGAGCCACGGGATCCCGAACGAGAATGTGTATGGCCTGAAATGCAGCGCAGCGATGCGCAGACGCCATCATAGTTTCTCGTCTCCCCACAAGGGCGGCCCCACTGCGGGCGCGGCCATACAAAATTCTTTATAACATCGAGGAGAGTGAAGCGCACATGATCAAAATTACGAAGGAATTGCTGCCCAGCAAGCCACAGGAAAAGGTATGGAATACCTGGAACTACTTCGCCCTGTGGATCGGCATGAATGTGGCTGTGGCGACCTATTACGTCGTGGACAGCTACATGCAGCTGGGCCTCGCTGTCTGGCAGGTCATCCTGAGCATCGCCATCGGCTGCCTGGTGCTTGTGCTGCCCATGGCCGCCAACGGCCATGCCGGACAGAAATACGGCATCCCGTCCCCTGTGTATTGGCGTTCCGCCTGCGGCTATAAGGGCTCCAGCGTGACCGCCATCATCCGCGCCTGCGTCGCGGTGTTCTACTTTGGTATCCACCTGTATATCGGCGCCCAGTGCGTCAACGCCGCCATCCGGACCGTCGTCCCCGCCTGGGGAGACCTGTCCTTTGGCTTCGGCATCAGCTTCGGCCTGTACTGGCTGGTCACCCTCTGGGTGCTGACCAAGGGCGCCACCATGCTGAAGAAGATCGAGAGCTTCAGCGCGCCCCTGCTCATCGTCTGGATGGTCGTGCTTCTCGTCTGGGGCTACCGTCACGCTGACGGCTGGGGCACCCTGATCTCCCAGCCCGCCACCGTCTCCGGCAGCGCTCTGCGCAACCAGATGCTGGTCTGCATCACCGCCACCATCGGCTGGTGGGCCACCCTGGTGCTGAATATCACCGACTTCACCCGTTACTCCAAGGACCAGAAGTCCCACGTCATCGGTTCCGCCATCGGCAACCCGGTGGGCTTCTGCGGCCTGGCCCTGGTGGGCGCGCTGGTCACCAGCTGCTCCGTCGTCATGTTCGGCGAGGCCATCTGGGACCCCGTGGAGCTGACGTCCCGTGTGGACAGCGCCCTGTTCGTGGTGGGCATGCTGGTGTTCCTCGGCCTGGCTGAGATCTCCACCAACACCGCCGCCAACGCCTGGGCCCCCTGCATGGACATCTCCACCGTCTCCGGCGGCCGGCTCTCGTTCAAACAGGCCGTCATCATTTTCGGCGTGGGTTCCCTGCTTACCCAGCCCTGGAAAATGATGGCCTCCTCCGACCTGTACGTGAACGCGTTCCTGGTCTGCTCCGGCGGCATCCTGGCCCCTCTGGCCGGCGTGAACATCGCCAACTACGTCTTCATCCGCAAGACCAAGCTGGACCTGAGCGCTCTGTACGACCCCGACGGGGAGTTTGCGTACAAGCGTATGTCCAAGTATAACATGCCGTTTGCCATCATCATGTACGTCATCGGCGGCGTGCTGGTGCTGCTGGGCTTCGTGTGCAACAAGGAGTACCTTGCCACCACCAGCGCCATCGGCCTGTCCATGCGCCTGACTTACATCGCTCTGGCCCTGTTCTTCCTGATCTTCGCCACCCTTCTGGTGAAGAACAAGAACGGCGGCTACAACCCCGTGGCATTTTTCACCATCGCCGTGAGCGTGCTGTGCACCTTCATCGGCGTGTACGTTCCCTCCCTGGCCGTCCTCTACAACGGCGCCTGGTTCGTGGCCACCATCGTCTCCATCGTGCTCTACTATGTGCTGATGAAGGTCCTTGACCCCGAGTTCGGCAACGCCGTGGAGAACCTGGAGATCGACACCAGCAAATTTGAGATCAACTAAGGAGGCTGCCATCCATGCGTGAAGTGACCCTGGGCCTGATCCAGCTGGAACCCAAGCTGGGCGACACGGCCTACAACTGCCAGCATTCCATCGAGCTCATCCGCAAGGCGGCTGCCAAGGGCGCGCAGATCTGCGTACTGCCTGAGACCGCCATCACCGGCTATGACCTGACCATCTACGACCAGCAGGCATTTTACGACATGGCCGAGACCCTGGACGGCCCCACTGTCACGGCCCTGCGGGCCACGGCCAAGGAGCTGGGCGTGTACATCGTCGCGGGCATGGCCCTGCGGACCCCCGAAGCTCCCGTCATGGAGAACGCCATGGTGTTCATCCAGGACGACGGCGAGCTGGGCGAGACCTATTTCAAGAACCACCTGTTCGGGCCGGAGCAGCAGTACTTTATCAAGCACAACCGCTTCCCGGTCTATGACACCAAGTACGGCAAGATCGGCCTGATGTGCTGCTATGACGCCAACTTCCCCGAGCCGGGCCGTCTTCTGACCCTCAAGGGCGCCGAGCTCATCCTCCACAGCGCCACCTGGCGCCGGGAGGACGAGGACGTCTGGCACCTGATGCTGCCCTGCCGGGCGGCGGAGAACGTGGTCTTCTTTGCCTCCACCAACACCTTCGGCCAGGCTCCCAGCCGCTATACCTTCGGCCGCTGCAAGGTCATCAACCCCCGCGGCGTCGTGGTGGCGGAGACCGGCATGTGGGAGGAGGAGGTCCTGGTGGCCACCATCGACCTGGACCAGGTCGCCCAGTGGCGCAAGGAGATGCTCTATCTGGACGATCTCAATCCCACCGTTTACGGACAGCTGGACGAACAGTACAAGCAGTTCAGCAAATAAGCAATCTTACTTACCGTCCGCCCGGCCGCCTTCCGGCGGCCCGGGCGGACACCGGGGACCATTTATGAACGTCGCACATGTTCTTCTGACCCTGGCCTTTGCGGCCGTAGGCGCCGGTATCTTCCTGGTGTGCAAGATACCCGGCAGCCTGATGGTGGGGGCCATGACGGCCACCATCGCCACGAACCTCCTGCTGCACACCGGCGAGCTCCCCTCCGGCATGTCTGTGTTCGTACAGTACCTGCTGGGCTGCTACATCGGCAGCATGCTCCACAAGAGCGACATCATCAAATTGAAGACCCTGGCGGCCCCGGCGGCAGTGCTGACCGGATGCATGACCGCCTATGCCCTGGCGGCGGGGTTCATCCTCCGGGCGGTGTCCTCCTGCGACACCCTCACGTCCCTGTACGCCACCGCCCCCGGCGGCATGGTGGAGGTCTGCATCTTCGCCGCCGACGTGGGGGCCAACACCTCCTTCATTGCCGGGTTCCACACCCTGCGCACGGCGGTGCTGTATTTCCTGGTGCCTGTGATGGCCACGGTCTGCCTGAAAAAAGAGCGCAAGGGCGACAGCGAGAGCGTGAAAGCCCCCGCGCCCGCCAAGACCGGCAGATGGAAACAGCGGGCGCTGTTTCTGGCCATGACCCTGGCGGTGGGACTGGTGGGCGCTTTCCTGGGCAAGGTCTCCGGCATCCCCGCCGGAACGCTTCTCATCACCATCATTGTGGTGGGCCTGTTCAGCATCGCCACAGGAAAGACCTATATCCCCGTGTGGCTGAAGCGCGCCAGCCAGATCATGAGCGGCGCGGTGGTGGGCCTGCGGTGCAGCCTGGACGAGCTGATGCAGATCAAGGACGTGCTGCCCCTGGTCCTGGTGGTCATCCTGGGGTACCTGCTCCTGACGATCGTGCTGGGCCGGCTGCTGGCCCGGAAGGGCTATGTGGACCTGCCCACGGGCATCTTTTCCTGCTGCGCCGGCGGCGTCAGCGATGTGACGCTGGTGGCCAGCGACTATAACGTGGATATCACCAAGGTGGTCCTGCTCCATCTTGTCAGATATTTCAGCATCTTCATCACCTATCCCATCGTATCGGCGATCTTCGGATAAATCTATTGTGAGGAGACATCAACATGAGCAACAGCAAAAAACGGATCGTTGTGGCACTGGGCGGAAACGCCCTGCAGGACGCCCATAGCGGCGCCACTGCCGAGGAACAGCTGCAGGTGGCGAAAAAGACCTGCGATTACATCGTAGAGCTTATCAAAGCCGGCAATGAGGTCGTGATCGTCCACGGAAACGGCCCCCAGGTGGGACGCATCGTGCTGGCCAGCGAGACGGCCCGGGATGTGACGCCGGCCATGCCCTTTGACGTCTGCGGCGCCATGAGCCAGGGCTATATCGGCTATCATATCCAGCAGGCCTTGAGCGAGAAGCTGCGGAAGGCCGGCATCGATATGCCGGTGGTGACGCTGGTGACCCAGGTGGTCGTGGACGGGCAGGACCCGGCCTTCGGCGCCCCCTCCAAGCCCATCGGTCCCTTCAACACCAAGGAGCAGGCGGAGGAGCTGATCCGCACCAAGGGCTACACCATGAAAGAGGACGCCGGCCGCGGCTGGCGCCGGGTGGTGGCGAGCCCCCGCCCCGTGGACATCGTGGAGCTGGACACCATCCATAAGCTGGTGGGCAGCAGCATCGTGATCACCTGCGGCGGCGGCGGTATCCCCGTGGTGCGCAAGGAAGACGGCAGCCTGGAAGGCGTGGCGGCGGTCATCGACAAGGACTTTGCCGCGGAGCTGGTGGCGGAGAAGGTGGACGCGGACATGCTGCTCATCCTCACCGAGGTGGAGCATGTGGCCGTGAACTTCAACAAGCCCGACCAGCGTGACCTGACGACCATGACGGTGGCCGAGGCGGAGAAATATATGGCCGAGGGCCAGTTCGCCCCCGGGTCCATGCTCCCCAAGGTCCAGGCGGCGGTGAAGTTCGCCCAGACCGGCAAGAGCGCCGTCATCACTTCCCTGTACTGCGCGGTGGACGCCGTGGCGGGCAAGACGGGCACGACCATCCGGTGACGGTACCGGCGTGATTAACAATATTTGGAGGTAACATTACATGGCAACTCAGAAGGTATATGTCGCAAAGGATGTTTTGCTGGACTACTGCACCAAGATCTTCTGCGCCGCGGGCATGGAGCCGGAGGACGCGGTCGTTGTGGCCGACAACCTGGTGTTTGCTGACCTGCGGGGCATGGACTCCCACGGCGTGATGCGCGTGCCCGCCTATACCAAGCGGCTGCGGGACGGCGGCACCCTCCCCAAGAGCGACATCGAGATCGTCCGTCAGAGCCCCACCACCGCCGTGGTGGACGGCCACAACGGCATGGGCCAGGTGGTGAGCAAGTTCTGCATGGAACTGGCCATCGACAAGGCCGACAAGGCGGGCGTGGCCTTCGTGGCCGCCCGGGGGAGCAACCACTTCGGCATGGCCTCCTACTTCTCCCAGATGGCGCTGAAGCATGACATGATCGGCATGGTCTGCACCTCCCCGGCGGCGCATCTGCTGGCGCCCACCGGCGGCATCGACCCCATTCTGGACAACAACCCGTTCTCCTTCGCCATCCCCGCCGGGGAGCAGTTCCCCGTGGTGCTGGACATGGCCACCTCCGTGGTGTCCCGCGGCAAGATCGCGTCCGCCAAAAAGCGCGGCGACCGCATCCCCTGGGACTGGGCCATGACCATCGACGGCGAGCCCACCGATGACCCGGACCTGGCCTTCGACGGCATCCTGCTGCCCGTGGGCGGCTATAAGGGCTACGGCCTGACGGTCATCTCCGGCGTGATGGCGGCCATGCTCAGCAATGCCGCGCTCCTCAGCCGGGATATCTGCGACTTCTATACCGACACCGACCGGCCCCAGAACATCGGCCACCTGTTCGGCGCCATCAAGATCGACTGCTTCTGCGACGTGCCTGACTTCAAGGCCCGGATGGATGAGATGGTCCTGGAGATCAAGGGCAGCCGCAAGGCCAAGGGCGTGGAGGAGATCATCCTGCCCGGCGAGCGGGGCTACAAGAACTACCGGCGCAACAGCGCCGAGGGCGTGCCTCTGAACGAGACGGTGTTCAACGACATGAACGCTGTCGCCGTCAGCTATGGCATGGAGCCGCTGAAGCTGGCCTGATAAAACCTGTATTTGAGCGCGGCTGATGGGGATCGCCGTGTTTCAGATAGCGCATACTCCTTTTCTCATTCTTTGAAGGGAGATGGCCCTGGAATATTCCAGGGCCATCTTTCTTATTGCGGTGTTTGGGACATCAGCGGCGGACCATGAGACGCTTCATGCCTGCCTCCAGCCCCTCGGCGGTCAGGTCGTACATGGGCAGCATCCGGCCCAGGAACCAGTGGGTCTGGGTCCAGTAGGAGGACTGCTCCGGCATGGGCTCGGGGTTGAGCCAGATCAGGTAAGGGTAGTGCTTTTGAAGACTCTCCAGCACCTCCAGGCCCGAGGGGCCATAGCTGCCCCGGCCCCAGTGATAGCGGGGGCCTTTCAGCTCGTTGGGACTCATGGCCGCGTCCCCTACCAGGATGACCTTATAGCTGGCGTCGAAGTTCTGCAGGAGCCATTCCACCGGCACGTCGGTGTCCCAGGCCAGAGTGGGATCGGTGTATACGTCCTCGTAGACGCAGTTGTGGAAGTAATAGGTGTGCAGATCCTTGAAGTGATTGGACCTGGTGGCCGCCTGGAACAGAGCGCCGCACAGCCGGGCATAGTAATCCATGGAGCCGCCGGAATCCATGAGCAGCAGCACCTTTACGGTGTTTTTCCGGCGGTTTTTATACCGGAGCTTCAGGCTGCCGGCGTTGTTGCCGGTGTCCCGGACGGTGCCGTCGATATCCAGTTCCTTGTCACTGGCGTCTGCCTGGGCGGACAACTGCCGAAGCAGCCGGAAGGCCATCTGGAACTGGCGGATGTCCAGGGTGTTGTCCCGCCGGAAGTCCCGGAAACGGCGCTGGCCGGCCACCTCCACAGCAGTCCTCCAGCGGCCCTCGCCGCCCACCCGCAGGCCCCCGGGGTGCCAGCCGCTGTTGCCGAAGACGGATCGGCCCTGGGTGCCCAGCCAGTAGGTGCCCCCGTTGTGCTCCTCGTGCTGCTCCTTGAGCCGCTGCTCCAGCATTTGGAGGATCTCCTCCATGGTCTTGTCCGGCAGGGCCAGCTCCCGCAGCTTGCCCATGTCCTGCCCCAGGTCCTCGGAGGGCTTTTCCAGCCAGTCCAGCAGTTCCTGGGGGATCTCCCCCTTGAAGGGCACATCCCGGAAAAACTCCAGAAACGCCTGGTCGAACCGGTCGAACTCGGTCTCGCTCTTTACCAGCACAGTCCGGCAGAGCTGGTAAAACCCCGTGAGACTGGACCGGTGCAGGCCCTTGTCCAGACCCTCCAGAAGGGTCATCCACTCGTTCAGAGACACGTCCAGCCCCCGGGCCCGGAGCAGATAGAAAAAGGAGGTGAACATCCCTTACCGCCCGGCCTTCCGGAGGGCGTCCAGGTCCTTGTCCTTTTTCAGCAGCACCCCGGCGAAGGGGATATGCTCCGTCAGCATATCCGGGTCTATCCCGCCGGCGGTCAGGGCCCGGAGCCAATCGACGAGTTCGGAGGTGCTGGGCTTTTTCTCGATGCCCCGGACGTCCCGCAGCCAGTAGAAGGCCGCCAGGGCCTGCCGGACCAGGTGTTCATCCAGCCTGTCGAAATGGACCTGCACGATCCGGGCCATCTGCGCCTGGTCGGGGAATTCGATGTAGTGGAACACACACCGGCGCAGAAAGGCGTCCGGCAGCTCCTTCTCCGCGTTGGAGGTGATGATGACGATGGGGCGGTGGACGGCCTTCACCGTCTGTCTGGTCTCCGGGATATAGAACTCCATCTGGTCCAGCTCCCAGAGAAGGTCGTTGGGAAATTCCAGGTCCGCCTTGTCGATCTCATCGATGAGCAGCACCACCTGCTCAGGGGCCTGGAAGGCCTCTCCCAGCTTGCCCAGCTTGATATAACGGGCGATGTCGTCCACGCCGTGGGTGCCGAACTGGCTGTCATAGAGCCGCTGGACCACGTCGTATACATACAGGCCGTCCTGGGCCTTGGTGGTGGATTTGATGTTCCAAATGATGAGCTTCTTCCCCAGCGCGTCGGCTACGGCCTGGGCCAGCATGGTCTTGCCGGTGCCGGGCTCGCCCTTGACCAACAGGGGCTTTTGCAGCGTCACGGCGATATCCACCGCCGTCATGAGCTCGGCGGAGGCCACATAGTCGGCGCTGCCCTGAAATCTCCTGTCCATAGATACCTTCCTCCCAGATAATAGATAGGGCCCCCGAAAGGGGGCCCTGAAGATCGTACGCGGCGTGTCTCAGCGGACCTGGAACTTGGGGTCGCCGGCCTCGGGGCGCTGAAGCTCCTTCTTGACCATCAGGGTGCCGGTGCCGTAAGCGCACAGGATGGGTTCGGGATAGACGTCGGCGGCGGAGTCGGCCAGACCCTTGGAGCCGTCACGGTCGGCCAGACCCATGACCTTGTGAGCCTCGAAGTGGCAGGTCAGGGAGGTGTTGCCCACCTTCTCGATCCAGCCGGAATACTCCATCCAGTCGCCGGCGTACACGGGAGCCGTGTAGCGGACCTCGGAGTAGCCGACGAACAGGCTCTCATCGCCGAACAGGCGGATGGCCAGTTCTGTGCCCACATCGCCCCAGGCGGTCACGATGTGCGCGCCCTCCACCAGCTGGCCGGCGTAGTGGGCGTCCGCAGCGGACATACGATAACGCAGGGTAACTTTTTCTCCGATCATGATACGAATCCTCCAAAAAAAGTATTTTTTATAGATAGGTCTTGTTCGATAACGGAGCCTCTCTCCCCCGCGGTATCCGGGGGAGTGACTGGGCTTCTCAATCGGCAAAGAGCACGGCGGGGTCGGGCAGCTCCACATCCAGAGGCATAGCCACCTTGGAGATGTTGATGAGGTGCTTGTAGTCCACGTTCTCGCAGAGGATGTTGTTGCCCCAGGTGCCGCAGCTCTCGCTGACGGCGGGGGACAGGCCGTTGGTGACGGGGCCCCAGGCGTCGGGGGTGGGCTGGTTGACCAGCACCCGGGCCACGGGGATGCGCTCGGCATAGTAGTCAATGTGGGCCTTATCGTTGGAGAAGATGCCTGCCGTGTGGCCGATGCCGCCGGACTCCACCATGTTCTGCACGGCCATGGCGGTGGCCTCCTCGAAGGTCTCATAGCTCTTGAGCACCACGATGGGGCCCATGATCTCCTTGTTGAGCACATTGGCACGGCCCACGGCCTCGATCTTCAGCCCCACCACCTTGGTGCCGGCGGGCAGAGGCACGCCTGCGGCCTCGGCGATGGTCTCGGCGTCCTTGCCCACCAGGGCGGAGTTGACCTTGCCGTCGTGGAACAGGACCTTGCCGAAGGCCTCCACGTCTGCCTTGTCCTCGAAGATGACCACGCCCTCGGCCTTCAGAGCGTTGAACCAGGCCGTTTCCAGCTCGGCGGGATACAGAAGCAGGTTGTCGCCGTCGCAGAGGATGCCGTTGTCGCTGCCCACGGCCACCACGGTCTTCTTGGCGGCGTCGGTCAGGTCATAGTCCCGGTCCAGGACCACAGGGGGATTGCCCGGGCCCACGCCGTAGGCGGGGGTGCCGGAGGAGTAGGCGGCCTTCACCATGCCGGAGCCGCCGGTGGCGATGATGAGATCCGCTGCCTCCATGAGAGCCTGGGAGTTCTCCAGGGTCACCTCGTCCAGGACCTGGATCAGGTCCGCAGGGGCGCCGCACTTGCTCAGCGCCTCACGGATGAGATCCACGGTATGGGTGGTGGACTTGGCGGCCCGGGGCGCGGGGGAGACGATGAGGGCGTTCTTGCCCTTCATGGCGTCCATGAAGTTGCCCAGAGGGGTCACGTTGGGGTTGGTGGCCGGGGTGATGGCCGCGATGACGCCCACGGGATGGGCCACGTCCATGATGCCGGTCTCCGGATCGAAACCGATGATGCCCACGGACTTCTTGTCCTTCAGATAGTGCCAGAAGGCGGTGGGGGTATCGGTGTTCTTGGCGATCTTGTCCTCGTAGTTGCCAAGGCCCGTCTCCTCTACGGCCTCCTTGGCCAGCTCCGCGGCATGCTTGTAGATGATCTTGCCGGACGCATAGACCAGCTTGTCCACCTGTTCCTGGGTGTAATCGGCGATGGCCTCCACCGCCGCGCGGCCGCGGGCCACGTATTCCTGTACATTCATGATGTGTTGCTTCCTTTCATAGCAAGAATTGACGGCAGGGGAGAAAACAACGGGCGATCCTCAGCCGCCGGGAGAGGTCCCGCCCGGTCCGGCCGTCCCCGGCGGACCGGGGAGGACCGGATATGAAGGCCGGCGGGAGCTCAGTCCTGCCAGGTGACGCCTTCCTTGAGCTCGATGGTATAGGTGATGCCCAGCTCCTTGGCCCAGACCAGGTACTGCTCCACCTGCTTCTCGTCCAGCATGTCGGAGGAGATAAGACCCTTCTGGGTGAGCATGTCCCGCACGAGCAGGCGGGTATAGAGGAACGCGCCCTGGCCGGTCAGGTACATCTCGCCGGTCATTTTGGCCTTCTCGTAGGACTCCTCGATGCCGGGGGCGGACAGGTGCAGGTCCACCATCACGTCCTTGCCGTCCTTCTTGCCGTAGGCCTCGCACACGAACGCGCCGTTGTCCTCCACCACGCCCTCGTCCAGGATGGCCTTGATCTCGTCGGGGTCCTTGGGGGGCGCGGGGATGTGCTTGAGGACCCAGTCGAAGGGCACGATCTTGGTGCCGTTGAAGTCCTCCTCTTCGTGGTGCAGCAGGCCGGCCTTATACAGGCCCTCGGAGAATTCGATGCCAGTGCCGCCGTACTTGAAGTAGGCGTTTTTGCAGCCCTTGAAGTATTTCTCCCGGTTGAAGCCGATGTACACGGGCTCGTCGTGGGCGTGCTCCACCAATGTGACCTCCCGGCCGCACTCCGGCCAGTTGCGCTTGATGGGGCGGGAGAAGGGCTTGGTGCGGATGTGCTTGCCGTTTTCAAAGGCGTAGGCGTCCTCCTCCATGTCGCACAGAGCCACCTCCGGGGACCAGAAGAAGGGGATGAACCGCTTGGTGCGGGTGCCCTCGTAGACCATGCAGGCGATGGTGTCGCACTCGTCCAGTTCCTCCACGGCCTTCCGGGCCACCACGCACATGACCCCGGGGGCGGAGCCGGTTCCGATGACGGCGGTAGTGCCGTTCTCAGCGAAGCGGCGGCCGTACTCGGTGTACATGTAGCGGATGCCCTCCAGCCAGGTGTCATACTCGGGGAAGCCCTCCACCACGTTCTCACAGGCGGACAGGTCCTGGTAGCATGCCTTGATCTGCAGGGCGGCCTGCATCACGTTCACGCCGTACTCCAGGGGCATGACGTTCACGATGAGCTCGCAGCCCTGGGCCGCGGCCACGATCTCGTCCACATGGGCGGCGTTGACCTGTTTGGGGGTGCCCTTCTTCATGAGCCTGCACACGGCCTCGGCGGACGCCAGATTGTAGTCGGCGCAGACGACCTCTTCGATGTTGGGCTCCTCGTCCAGTCTCCGGCAGATGGTGGAACCCTGGGCGCCGCAGCCGCATACCATAACTTTCTTCATAACAATATCCTCCTAATAGTATTATCCTTTGATTTGTGCAAGGTCAGCCCGGCAGCTTTTTCTCCCCGGGGACGGCCCCATGGAAGGCCCGCAGGGTCTCGTCCAGCTTCTTCTTGCGCTGGACCTGAAGCTTCTCCAGCTGGGGCAGCTCCTTTTTCTTGCCGATGTGGCGCATGATGAGGCCCGCCACGATCATGGCCACGCCCAGGGCCAGGCTGAGGATCAGCATGGCGTAGTAGTTGCTGAACAGGCCGCTCTCATACTCCTCCAGGTAGTACTCCACGCCGTATTCCCGCTCATAGAAGTACAGCCACACGGCGGCGGTCGCGCTCATGACGCCGAACAGGGCCAGGTAGTTGCCGATGTTGAAGATGTCTCCCAGATCCAGTTTTGTCTTGGGATTCAGGGGGTATAGCTTCGGGTCATCCAGATACCAGCCCTTGTAGACCCACTTGCAGGCCAGATAGGCCAGCAGGCCGCCGAGGATCACCACAAAGCCGGCGACGAAGTACTCCGTGCCGTTCACAAAAATGGCGAACAGGCTCACCAGTATCACGCAGGCCGAGCAGAAGTACAGCCCCAGCTTGCCCCCCGGCATGACCGTGAGGCCCATGGCCTTCCGGTCCTCCACCGGGTACATGGCCCGGAACTTGAAGACGCAGGCCACCAGCATCAGGTATAGGTACAGCTGGATGGGGTTGGTGGCCATGACCAGGGTGGTGAAGTCGAACTGGCAGGTGATGATGGTGAAGATGGCCAGCAGGATGATGGCCACGGTGGGGATGCCCCGCTTGTCGACCTTCTTCATGATGGGCGGGAACATGTGGTCGTCCGCCATGACGAAGAAGGCCCGGGAGCCGTGGGCGATATAGGAACAGAAGATGGAGCAGTTGGAGATGATGGCGATGATGACGAACAGCACCCCGGCCCAGTTGCCCACATGCTGGATGAGCACGTCGGCATAGCCCACGGCACCGCCGCCCTGGTCGATGGACCAGCTGTCCCAGGAGCCGATGGCCGCCAGAGCCGCCAGGGTGGGCAGCACATAGCTCAGGGCGATCACAGGCTGGGAAAGGCGCATGGCCTTGGGTATGATCTGGGGATTGTCCATCTCCTCCGCCATATTGGACATGCACTCATAGCCCAGATACATCCAGATGATGATGGCCACGCCCTCGCCGATGGAGTGGAACAGACCCTCGTCCGGATTGAAGAAGGGCTGGATGGGGTTGAACTGCCAGTTGCCGAAGCCCACGATGGCCACGGCGGCGAAAGCGGCCACCACCAGCACGGTGAAGAAGGTCTCCAGCCGCTCCAGCCAGTCCAGGCCGATGATGTTGATGATGGTGAACACCACCACCACGGCCACCTTCACCATAAAGGTGCCGGTGGGGGACAGGGCGATGAGCTTGGCGGCGTAGCCGGCTACCAGGGCGCAGTACTCAGCCTGGCACAGCCAGGTGGTCAGGGCCCCCCAGAGGCCCACCTGCCAGCCCCAGAACTCGCCGAAGGCCTCCCGGCCCCAGGAGTAGACGCCGCCCTCGCCGGGCAGGATGGAGCCCAGTTCTCCCACCATCTCGCACAGCGGGAAGCACCAGATGAACGGGAAGATGACGAGCATCGCGATGGTGACGCCCGGTCCGCTGGCAGCGACGGCCTCCTCGATGCCGAAGCAGCCCGCGGCCACGAAGGAAAAGATGATCGCGATGACGCCGATGACGGACATCTTTTGCTTGCGGAGCAATGCGGTATTTTTTTCGTTCACGTTTCTTCCTCCTTCCAAAATTTTGGTCAACAAAGCTTTGCGTAAGGGTCGTGCGCTATTTTTAACAGGGGTCCGCCGGCCGGCCCCTGCTTTGTACGCTGCGGAGGATACAAAAACAGACAGGGGAGAGCTTGCTGCGCTCTCTCTGTCTGTTTGCCAGTTGGTTATTGCCTCATTGGCGCCGCATGCAGACGGTCTTTCCAGAGTTCCGTCAGGCGACCTTTCTTTTTGCCTGTCATTTTCAGCGGGGCACTCGCAATGTGCCGCGCCTTCACGCGTCGGTCTTCCAATGTGGAATGTCTCAGATCGCCGTCTCCCGGGCTATGTTCAATTGTTATGTTTGTCATTCAAAAAACTTTCTGTATCTTCATTCTAGTCCAAAGTTCCCGGTTCGTCAACGGACAATTTTGGACAAGAATCCGGGAGACAATTTGGTTAAAATGCTATTTTTACAGGCGAAAATAGGTGTTTTCTTAGCGATATAAACATATTGTTTATTTGGAATATATGTGTGAAGGCGTCCCGCCGGCGGTCGGGGGAGCGCCGGAGAAAGCTATTGACAAAGGGCGGAGCGGGATACTATGATGGGCCCAGAACGAGATGGGAGGCGCACCATGACGAGGGAAGATATCTTGGAAAAACTGGAGCAGATCGTGCAGGACGAGAAGTTCAAGCTGGACGCGGCGTTTTTGTGCGGCGCGGCGGCGGAGCTTCCCAACCAGCCCCTGCAGCGGGCCTGCGAGGCGTATCTGGCCGCGGACAAGGCGGGGGAGCCGCTGGAGGGGCCCCGGGCGGCCCTGACCGCCCAGCTGGAGGCCGCCCTGGCCAAGGAGCCAAAATTCGTCATCCGGGGCGACCTGAGCGACAACCGGGGGGACATCCGCCTGGTGTACGAGAACCGGGACCTGCTCTGAGCCGGTGCCGCGTCTTTCCCGCTGATTCCACCGCCGGCGGGGCCGGCAAAAGTGAGGTCGTTATCCTTTGAGGAAGTTCAAGCTGTCCAGATGTCTGATCGTCCTGGCGAGCAGCGCGGTGCTGGCCTTCGGGCTCTATAATGTCCATGCGGTGGCCACCATCACCGAGGGCGGCGTGCTGGGGATGATCCTGCTTCTGGAGCACTGGTTCCACATCTCCCCGTCCATCACATCGTTTCTGTTGGACGGGCTGTGCTATCTTACGGGCTGGCTGCTGCTGGGCAACCAGTTCGCCCTGTATTCTGTGATCGCCACCGGCGGATTTTCGGTGTTTTATGCCATCTTCGAGCAGTTCGAGCCGGTCTGGCCACAGCTGGCCCATATGCCCCTGGCGGCGGCGCTGATCGGGGCGCTGTTCGTGGGCGTGGGCGCCGGCGTCTGCGTGCGGATCGGCGGCGCAGCGGGGGGCGACGACGCCCTGGCCATGGTCATCTCCCACTGGACCGGCTGGGAGATCCAGTGGTCCTATATCGTCACCGATATGGTGGTGCTGGGCCTGTCCTGGACTTACATCCCCTTCTCCCGGCTGTGCTATTCCATGCTGACGGCCTTTCTGTCCGGGCAGATCATCGGCTGGATACAGAAGATACCGCCCCGCGGGATGGAGGGCCGCCTCGGGTGAGAGATGCCCGGCCAAGCAGACAACAAAGCCGCGGCGGCAGGAGATAGCTCCTGCCGCCGCGGGTCATATCCAGGACCAGGGTCATTCGTAGACGGGATTTTCCACGTTCACCTTGTCCACTTCCTGATAGGGGGCCAGGGTGGAGACCATCTTTACGGGCGCGGCATAGGCGTTTTTCACATAGTGCACCTCGCCGGGTTCGATGTGGATGAGGTCACCGGCGGCCAGCACATGCTTTACGCCGTCCACGACGATGTCCACTTTGCCCTCCAGGATGAAGAAATTCTCCTCCATCACGTTGTGGTAGTGGGCCTGAAAGTCCTCGCCGGGGAGGAAGCGCACCAGGGCAAAATTCATCCGGGGCCCCTTCATCAGATACTTGGGGCCGCTCTCGCCGAAGCGGTATTCCCGCTCGTTCTCGTTGATCACAAACATGTCGTATCCTCCTTGATCGTTCGGGTTCAAAGGCCCGGGGCGATCCACATATTGCGGGTCACGCCCTGGTCGCACAGGGAAAGCTGGACGGGATAGAGCTTGCGCCAGGTGTCATACAGCTCGTCGTAGACCGCCTTGTTGGCGGCGTTGGGGGCATAGGTCCTGTCCCACTTGACGGTCCGCTCCACGGCGGCCTCGATGGAGGGATAGAGCCCCACGCCCACCCCGGCCAGGATGGCCGCGCCCAGGGCGGTGGCCTCTTTGACCACGGGGACTTTGACGGGCTTGCCGGTCACATCCGCCACGATCTGGCTCCAAAGGGGGCTCTTGGCCGCGCCG
Organism: uncultured Oscillospiraceae bacterium; assembly: GCA_947632005.1. Taxonomy (GTDB): domain Bacteria; phylum Bacillota; class Clostridia; order Oscillospirales; family Oscillospiraceae; genus CAJOIG01. The sequence goes on from CANRNU010000019.1 coordinate 41,046, forward strand.
CCGGCGAAGATCAGCTCGTCCGGCTCGTTGCCGGTGGCCTCCTTCACCAGCTCGATGTGGCTGCGCACGATGAGGGCGGTGTTCTCCAGGATGGCCCGGTAGAAGGTGTAGCGGTTGAACTTCTCCGGCTCCAGCAGGAAGTTGGTGAAGGTGGGGCTGGCGTGCTTCCAGTTGATGAAGTTCATGGTGTCGCTGAAGCAGCACTGCATGCCGTAGCTGCCGGCGGGGATGAGCTCCGCCTTCTCGTTCATCAGGTCGTAGGGGTCCCGGCCGGTCTGGGCCGCCTGGGCCACCTCCTGCTGGCAGAAGCCGTCCCGGAACCAGCGCATCACCAGACCCGGCTTGAAGGCCAGGGCCTCGTACTGCCACAGGTCCGGCACCGCATGGCAGTTGACCCGCACCCGGCAGCCCGGGTCCGTCTTGCCCGAGGCGGTGTTGAACTCATACTGCCAGAAGCTGCCGCCGAACACCGCGGCCTGTCCCTCCTTGCAGGCGCCCACGCCGATGGTGCCCAGCTGGCAGTCGCCGCCGCCCACCACCACGGGGGTCCCCTCCAAAAGGCCGGTCTCTGCCGCACCCTTGGCGCTCACATGGGCGAAGAGCGTGCCGCATTCCACCACCGGCGGGAAGATGTCTGACCGCAGGCCGCACTGGGCGGCGATTTCCGGCAGCCACTGACGGCTCTGCAGGTCCATGATGCCGGTGGTGCTGCCGTTGCTGGGCTCCACCGCCAGCTTGCCGGTCAGCTTGTAGATGAGCCAGTCGTTGAACATGCCCACCGCCGCGGTCTTCTCGTAGACCTCCGGCATGTTGTCCCGGACCCAGAGGATGCGGGGCAGGGCGCCCAGGGCGTAGGTCTGACCGGAGCGGGCATAAATCTTCTTCTCCAGCTCCGGGTCCAGGCGGATGAGCTGGCCCACCTGGTCGTCGCTGCGGGCGTCCACGTTGGCGCAGGCCCACAGCTCGTTGCCGTCCTTGTC
>CANRNU010000020.1 GCA_947632005.1 uncultured Oscillospiraceae bacterium
ATTCTGATCTCCGTGGCCCTGGCGGAAGCAAAGAGCAGCTATGACGACAAGCACGACACCACGACCTTTGTCAAGAATATCATTTCTGACAACATCCTGCCCGGGGATGTGTATGTCCGGGCGAAGGAACTGGGCTTCAACGCGGAGATGCCCCGGGGCGTATTCGTCGTGCGTCAGAGCGCCGGGGCGGAAATGGCGGTGTTGGAGTACCTTCAGAACCTCTATCCCGCCCGGGACAAGGATTTTGTCCTGTCCATGAGCGAGACCGACATCGTCATCATCCGGGAGCTCCAGCCGGGGTTTGACGCCAGTGAGCTGGAGCGCACTGCCCAGCAGATCCAGCGCAGCCTGGAGCAGGATATGGGCATCCACTGTGTGGTGGGCATCGGTTCGCCGGTGCTGCACCTGCGGGAGCTGGCCGACCGGTACAAGGAGGCCCAGACTGCCATCGAGGTGGGCAAGGTCTTTGAGAACGACCAGACCGTCATCAGCTACGAGAGCCTGGGCATCGGGCGCATCATCTATCAGCTGCCCACCACTCTGTGCGAGATGTTCCTGAACGAGGTCTTCAAAAAGAGCCCCATCGAGAGCCTGGACCAGGAGACGCTGTACACCATCAACAAGTTCTTCGAGAACAACCTGAACGTCTCGGAGACCAGCCGGAAGCTGTTCGTCCACCGGAATACCCTGGTGTACCGGCTGGAGAAGATCAAGAAGCTCACCGGCCTGGACCTGCGGGAGTTCGACCACGCGATCGTGTTCAAGGTGGCCCTGATGGTCAAGCAGTATCTGGATTCCCAGACGACACGTTACTGATTATCTTCGGAGGACCCCTATCCCATGGTCATATTTGAAAACGTATCCATGACCTATCCCGGCGGAGACGTGCCGGCCATCGACGATATGAGCTTCACCATTGACGACGGGGAGTTCGTGTTTCTGGTCGGCCCCTCCGGCAGCGGGAAGACATCCATCATCAAGCTCATCACCGGCGAGGTGATGGCCGACAGCGGCATTTTGAACGTCAACGGCTATGACCTGCGCCACATCCGGCGGCGGAAGCTGCCCCTTATGCGCCGGACCATCGGCGTCATCTTCCAGGATTACCGCCTCATTGAGGACATGACCATCTATGACAACGTGGCTTTTGCCATGCACATCGTTGGTGCCAGCAACCGGGAGATCCGGCAGCGGGTGCCGTATGTGCTTGACCTTGTGGGCCTCAGCGGGCGGGAAAAACGCTATCCCCGGGAGGTGTCCGGCGGCGAACAGCAGCGCACCGCCGTGGCCCGGGCCATCGTCAACAGCCCGCAGCTGCTCATTGCCGATGAGCCCACCGGCAACCTGGACCCGGCCCGCAGTCTGGAGCTCATGCTCCTCATGGACCGCATCAACGACAATGAGATCGGCACCACGGTGCTGGTGGTGACCCACGAAAAGGAACTGGTCAACTCCTTCTCCAAGCGGGTCATTGCCATCGAGGACGGTCAGGTCATCTCCGACGGAATGGACGGGTATTACAGCTATGAGATCCAGTAAGATCGGTTACCTCATCAACGAGGGCTTCAAAAGTATTCTCACCCACGGATTCATGTCCTTCGCGTCGGTGACCATCGTGGTGGCCTGCCTGGTGATCATGGGCAGCTTCACCCTCATCGCCGTGAACGTGGACTCCATGCTGGACGATCTGGAAGCCCAGAACCAGGTGGTGGCCTATGTGGAGGAGACCTTCACAGAGGACCAGGCCCGGGCGCTCCAGCCGGAGATCGAGTACATATCCAACATCCGCTCCTGCCAGTTCGTGCCCCGGGAGCAGGCCATGGAGGAGTTCGCCTCTCAGCAGGAGAACCAGACTCTGTTCCAGGACCTGCCCACCAATGTGCTCCGGGACCGGTATGTCATCTATCTGGAGGACATCTCGCTCATGGGCCAGACCCAGGAGGAACTGGAGAACATCATCGGCATCGCCTGGGTGCGGGCCGATCTGGAGGTGGCGGAGGGCTTTGTCACCGTGCGGAACGTGGTCAGTGCCATCAGCCTGATTTTGGTGGTGGTATTGGTCATCGTCAGCGTGTTCATCATGTCCAACACCGTGAAGCTGGCCACCCTGAGCCGGCGGGACGAGATCGCCATCATGAAGATGGTAGGCGCGTCCAACTGGTTCATCCGGTTCCCCTTCGTGGTGGAGGGCTTGGTGCTGGGACTGTTGGGCGGCGCGCTGGCCTTTTTGCTGGAGTGGGCGGTCTATGACGTGGTGGCCACCCGCATCATGACCGGCATGATGGGCAACCTGATCACGGTCATCCCCTTTGCGTCGGTCAGCGCCGTGGTAATGGCGGTATACATGGCCGTGGGACTGGTGGTCGGCGTGTTCGGCAGTTCCATCGCCATCCGCAATTATCTGCAGGTCTGAGGAGATATACTATCCATGAGAAACCGCAAGAGATTTATTCAAATCGTATGCATCATCCTGGTCTTGCTGATGCTGCTATCCATCTCGGTGATGGTCATCGCCCCGACGGTGTATGCCAGCAGCGAGGAGATCCAGAATGAGATCGACAGCCTGAGCTATCAGCAGAGCGAGATCCAGGGCAGGATGGACCAACTCCAGGCGGAGATCGACAGCCTGGACTTTGAGAAGGCCAACACCCTGGAGAAGAAGGAGTATCTGGACCAGAAGAACATGCTGGCCCAGGAGGAACTGAACGTCATCCAGGAGCAGATCGACATCATCGACGGCAAGATCGCCACGATCCAGAATGACCTGTCAAAAGCCCGGGAGGAGGAGCAGGCCCAGGAGAAGCAGTGGCTGGCCCGGCTGCGGGCCATGGAGGAGAGCTCCGGCATCGGCTATATGGACGTGCTGTTCGACGCCACCAGCTTTTCCGACCTGCTGACCCGGCTGGACATGGTCAATGAGGTCATGGCCTACGACGAGGAGCTGGAGAACGAGTACATCGCTGCCCGGGAGAACGTGGAGACCTTGGAGGCCGAGGCTGAGGTCATGTTCCGGGAGAACGCGGACCGCCGGGCAGAGCTGGAGACGAAGAAGGGCCAGCTGGAGACCGACATCACCGCGGCCTGTGCGCTCATCGAGCAGATGGACCAGAACACAGACGAATATGAGGAGATTCTGGAGCAGGAGGCGGCGACTCAGGCCCAGATCACGGCGCTGATCGTCCAGAAAGAGGACGAATTGGCCCAGGCCCGGGCCGTGGAGGAGGCCGCCCGGCAGGCGGCGCTGGCCGCCCAGCAGGCGGAGGCCCAGCAGCAAGGTCAGCAGGCTCCGCCCAGCGCGGACGGCGAGGGGGATGACTCCTCTTCCGGCAGCGGGGATAGCAGCTCCTCTGACAGCGGCAGTTCCAATTCCGGCAGCAGCTCTTCCAGCAGCGGCAATTCCAGTTCCGGGACCTGGATGATGTGGCCCAGCTATACCCGGTATCTGACCGACCATTACGGCCCCCGGCCCGTGCACCCTGTCACGGGAAAATCTACGTTCCATGACGGCGTGGACATCGGCGCCAGCTATGGCACCAGCATCTATGCCGCCGCCAGCGGCAAGGTGATCCTGGCCAGCACCTATGGCGGCTATGGCAACTGCGTGATGGTCAACCACGGAAACGGGTATACTACCCTCTACGGACACATGTCCTCCATCTCTGTGACCAATGGGCAGAGCGTGAGCCAGGGGCAGGTCCTGGGTCTGGTGGGCGCCACCGGCGTGGCCAGCGGCCCGCACCTGCACTTTGAGGTCCGTTCCAGCGCCAGCGGCACCCCCATGGACCCCATGAGCTTCACGTATTTCTGATATGAGATGAAAACCGACGGACCGGGCGACCGATGTCGCCCGGTTTTTTAGGGGGAGATAGCAACGGGACAGGAGAAAAGACAGCTTCTCAAAGGCATTTTGTGCGCTTCGTGCGGCGTTCTGGCCGCGTTTGCGGTGGTCATCCTGGGCTTCGGCGGCTTCAAGGGATTTGCCCGGGCGGCCAAATTCGCGTCGGTGCTGCGCATCATCCGCACCCAGTTCGTGGGGGAGAGCGACCTGGACGATGTGACCGATGCCGCCCTGGCCAACGCCATCGCGAGCCTGGATGACGACTGGAGCTATTATATGGACGCGGAGAGCTATTCCGCGTATCAGGACTACTCCGCCAATCTCTACCAGGGCATCGGCGTCACCGTGACCCAGGACAAGGAGACCGGCGGGTTTGCCATCGTGCTGCTCACCAAGGACGGTCCCGCCCAGCTGGCGGGGCTGGAGGTGGGAGACATCATCCTGGCTGTAGACGGCGTCTCCGTGCAGAACGGCACGGTGGAGGATATGCGGGCGCTCATCCAGGCCGATTACGGCAAGCAGGCCATGCTCACGGTCCAGCGGGCTTCCGGGGAGCAGTGGCAGGTGGCCGTGTCCTGTGAGGAGATCTATACGAGTCCGGTGCGCTATGAGATGCTGGACGGGAACGTGGGCTATATCGCCATCGCCAACTTCCGCCAGGGGGCCGGAGAGGAGTCCATCGCCGCGGTGGACGCGCTCATGGAGCAGGGGGCGGAGAGCCTGGTGTTCGATGTGCGCAGCAATCCAGGCGGACAGGTGAATGAGATGGTCGCCATCCTGGACTATCTGTTGCCGGAGGGAGACGTGTTCATCCGGGCGGACAAAAAAGGGCACGAGGCGGTGGAGTCCTCAGACGCGGACTGCATAGAGATGCCCATGGCCGTGGTCGTCAACCGGGACAGCTACAGTGCGGCGGAGTTTTTTGCCGCGGCCCTGCGGGACTATGATTGGGCGAAGGTGGCGGGTGAGGCCACCACCGGCAAGGGCCGCAGCCAGGTCACGTATTCCCTGTGGGACGGCAGCGCGGTGCATCTGTCCAAGTACTCCTATCTCACACCCAGCCGAACGGATCTGTATGAGGCCGGGGGCCTAGCACCAGATGTGGAGGCGCTGCTTTCCGAGGAGGAGACGACCCTGTATCAGACGGGCTGGCTGGAGCCGGCAGACGATCCCCAGGTCCAGGCGGCGGTCGGCCTTCTTGGACCTTGACAGGAACATTTTGGTTCACTATAATGATTATCCAATGGCGAAACGCCGCAAGGTGTTGCGCCAGCCGTTTTGCGGCTGAAGTAAAAAGCAGCGCTGTTTTGCCGGATACTCATTGCAATGAACATCGCGGAAATCATGTTAATATGTTGTCACGAATAATAAGCGGGAGGTATAAGCCATGGCGGACAACAAGTACAAGATGAGCCGGGAGCGGTACGAGGAACTCCAGAAGGAGCTGGATTACCTGCAGACCGTCCGGGAGAAAGAGGTCTCCGAGCTGATCAAGGAGGCCAGAAGCTACGGCGACCTTAGCGAGAACAGCGAGTACGACGAGGCCAAGACCGAGCAGGGCAAGCTCTATTCCAAGATCGCGGAGTACAAAAACCTGCTGGAGAACGCCGAGATCGTGGAGCATACACACCGGGCCGGCGTCATCGGCATCGGCAGCCGGGTCAAGGTGCTGGACGTGGAGTTCGGCGAGGAGAGCGAGTACCAGATCGTGGGCAGCCAGGAGGCCAACCCCATGTCCGGCCGCATCTCCGACGACTCCCCCTTCGGCAAAGGTCTGATCGGCCACAAGATCGGCGAGACCGTCACCATCGAGGCCCCCGCCGGAGAACTGCAGTTTGAGATACTGAACGTCACCTACTGATAACGATCATCTGATGGCGAAACGCCGCAAGGCGTTGCGGCTGGCCGCTTTGCGGCGCAGAAAAACAGCCGCGCTGTTTTGTCATATATTCGTGCGATGCGCATGATAAGAAAGGAAGAAGATACCATGTTCCAATACGCGCCGGGGTACCGGACGGAGCCGGAGGGCCTGTCCGATGAGATGCGGGTGCGCCGGGAGAAGCTGTTCAAGCTCCAGGACGCCCAGCATGACCCGTACCAGATCACCAAGTTCACCCGCAGCCACTTTTCCCAGCAGATCAAAGACAACTATGACGAGCTGGAGGGGAAGGACGTGCAGGTGGCCGGGCGCATCATGGCAAAGCGCGTCCAGGGCAAAGCGGGCTTTATGGACCTGCAGGACGACCGGGGCCGTATCCAGCTGTATGTGAGCGTCAACGAGCTGGGCCCGGAAGGCCTGGCGGAGGTGAAGACCTGGGATGTGGGCGACATCGTGGGCGCCTCCGGCTTTGTGTTCAAGACCCGCACGGAGGCCATCTCCGTGCATGTGAAGCAGATCACGCTCCTGGCCAAGAGCCTGCGGCCCCTGCCGGAGAAATATCACGGCCTGACTGACACCGACCAGCGTTACCGCCGCCGTTACTTAGATCTGATCACCAATGAGGAATCCCGCCGGGTATTCGAGCTTCGGACCCGGTTCATCAGCCATGTCCGGCGGTATCTGGATGAGAGGGGCTACCTGGAGGTGGAGACCCCTGTGCTGGGCACCATCCAGGGGGGCGCCACGGCCCGGCCCTTCGTCACCCACCACAACACCCTGGACCTGGACATGTATATGCGCATCGCCACGGAGCTGAACCTGAAGCGGCTCATCGTGGGGGGCATGGAGCGGGTCTATGAGATCGGCCGCATCTTCCGCAACGAGGGCATGGACACCAAGCACAATCCGGAGTTCACCACCCTGGAGATGTATGAGAGCTATGCCAACTTTGAGACCATGATGGACTATGTGGAGGGGATGCTGTCCTCCGCGGCCCTGGAGCTGCGGGGCACCTATCACCTGACCTGGGGCGGCAATGAGATCGATATGTCTCCCGGCTGGCGGCGGATGACCATGATCGAGGCCGTGCGGGAGTATGCCGGGGTGGACTTCGGCGCCGTCTCTGACGACGCCGGTGCTGTGGCCGCGGCCAAAGGGGTCGGAGTAGACATGGACGGGAAGGAACCCACCTGGGGACATGCCCTCTATGAGACCTTCGACCAGAAAGTGGAGGAAAAGCTCATCCAACCCACCTTTATCACCATGTACCCGGTGGAGGTGTCGCCCCTTGCCAAGCGCAGCCCGGACGACGACCGGCTCACGGAGCGGTTTGAGGCATTTATCAACGCCTGCGAGATGGGCAACGCCTTTTCCGAACTGAACGACCCTCTGGACCAGCGGCTGCGGTTCGAGGCGCAGATGGCCCTGAAGGCCAAGGGTGACGACGAGGCCAGCGATATGGACGTGGACTACTGCGAGGCGCTGGAATACGGCATGCCGCCCACCGGCGGCCTGGGCGTGGGCATCGACCGCGCTGTCATGCTCCTGGCCGGCGTGGACACCATCCGGGACGTGATCCTGTTCCCCACGATGAAGCCGACCGATTGACAAAATGCCCTGTTTGCAGGCGTTACAGGGCTTGCAGACCGTCAAAAACCGGGGATGGGGAAATCCCGGGGAAATAAACTGCAAAAAATCCGAAAGTAAACAACGACGACAAAGGCAGCTGCTGAGGTTTCTCAGCGGCTGCCTCTGTCTTTATCATCCAGGTGTGTTTCTCGAATCTTATACAGAGACATGGGGGTGTTCAGCATATGGGACAACCATTCCGGGACCGCGGCACATGAGTGGTCTGAACAGGCATACCAGTACAATCTCCAAGTGGAGCGATACTGTCAGGAGCAAGGGCTTACACTGGCGCAGTATGAGAAGCAATGCTTCTGGGCGGATCGCGGGTACGGGGAATATCCAGAGCCAGAAGGCAGAAACCCAGACAGGGATAGGGAACAGGAGAGAGGGCTAGAGCCTGACGATAGAGGGGAAAGAGAGCGATAATGTCCGAACGACGTCCACCGGAACACTTTGTGTGTCCTGTGGACGTCGTTGACTTTGGAGGTTGGTTGTGCTACTATTGCGGAAGGGCAAATCGGGATTTAGCGAGGCCAAGTAAGTAATGGAGTATAAAAATATTTTACAAGTCGATTGCCGCAAATCATTTCGTGAATGGCTCAGCGTTTATTCAGAACAAGAGACAGAATGCTGGGTTAATGTAAAACGTGGGAAGCCTGTTGATGACACCCACTTTTGGTATATTGATGCTGTGGAAGAAGCGCTTTGCTATGGTTGGATAGACAGCACCCACCGAATCATTGACGGAAAGAGGTTGCAGCGCTTTACACCCCGTAAAAAGGGGAGCAAGTGGACAGAACTCAACAAGGAGCGTGTTCGCAGACTGGACGCTTTAGGTCTGATGACTGATGCGGGAAGAGCAGTCCTCCCTGCTATGGGAGTTCGCAGTTTTCAAATCGACCCTGATATTGAGGTGGCGCTGAAGGCTGCACGGGCGTGGTCGAAGTTCAGATCATTTCCTCCTTTATACCAAAGGGTACGAGCGGGAAATATAGCCTTCTATAAGAAACGAAACCCAGAGATGTACGACCAAATGTTGGCGCACTTAATCGAGGAGACCAGACAAGGTAAAATGTTTGGCGAATGGAATGACTATGGCAGACTGTTAGATTATTAAATTCCCGTTTGTCGCTCTGGCTGTTGTTAAGCGTCGGTTTTGAAACACCTTATTTTGACCATGAGAACAGCAGACAACTAACAGAGAAAAACCGTCCCAAATTCGGCAGGATTGATCCTGTTTTGCATCTATGACGGGTCGGACGCTGGGCGAAGATAAAAACAACCATGCGGAAATTCGTATAAATTCGTATAACAACAAGATGGAGAGAGCGGGAAAATGCTGTTATATAAGGGAGAATTGGTCTTGTTAAGTTTTCCCACCATGAAGCCACAGGACTGAGTAACAGATAAAAACATAACTGCCGCTGCACATGGTCTTGTGTGCGGCGGTGTTTGTACGGTTTGGAATATGCGCGTATCGGGAGTTGTTTTATGAGAGAGAGACAGGCGTCCGGCCACCTGATGGCCTTGGTGTGTGTGGTGGTCTGGGGCTCCACTTTCGTGGTCAGCAAGAGCCTGCTGGAGCACCTGCAGCCCATCCAGCTGATGCTCCTGCGATTCACCCTGGCCTACATAGCCCTGTGGATCATCCACCCCAAGTGGTATTTTCGCTGGAAAGAGGAGTGGCGGTTTCTGCTGATGGCGCTGTTTGCCAACACCCTGTATTGCTGGGCGGAGAACACCGCCATCACCCTGACCCAGACCACCAACGTGAGCATCCTGGTGTCCACGACACCCATCATCACGGCGGTGGTCATGGCAGTTTTTCACAGGGATGAGCGGTTGAGCCGGGGCCAGGCCCTGGGTTTTGGCATCGCCTTTTGTGGTGTGGTATTGGTGGTGTTCAACGGGGCGGTGGCGCTGCATGTGCGCCCGGCAGGCGATCTTCTGGCGCTGTTGGCCGCCGCATCCTGGTCGGCCTACGGCATGCTGCTGCGGCGCTGGTCCGGGGAGTATGACAGCGTGCTCATCACCAGAAAGCTCATGTTTTATGGGGCTCTGACCGTGCTGCCCATGGTGCTGGCGACCGGCCTGCCGGAGGATGTGACGGGCCTTTTGACCTGGGCCAATGCCGCGAAACTGGGATATCTGGGCTTTGTGGGCAGCGCGCTCTGCTACCTCTTCTGGGGCAGAGCAGTCCAGCGGCTGGGCGTGCTGAAGGCCAATCTCTATATCTATATGGTCCCGCTGGTCACGCTGCTGGTGGGGGCCGTGGTGCTGCATGAGCGGGTCACGCTCATGGGAGCGGCGGGCATCGCGCTGGTCATCGGCGGGATGGTCCTGGGGACTTTGCGGAGCGGCGGATGAGAGAACGTGCACTGAAAAACGACGTGGCTGCGGCCCCGTTCCCGTGGGGGCCGTTTCTGAAGAAGCTGGCGGCTGTTGCCATTCCGGTGGCGCTGCAGAACCTGCTGACCACCACGGCCAGCATGGTGGACACCATGATGGTGGCGCCCCTGGGCGAGCTGTCTGTGGGGGCGCTGGGCCTGTGTGCCCAGTTTTCCTCGCTGCTGTTCTCCGGCTACTGGGGCTTCGTGGGCGGCGGCATGCTGTTCTTCTCCCAGTATTGGGGCGCCGGAGACGAGGAGGGCCTGGAGCGCAGCTACGGCATGACGTGGGTGTGCATGATGACGGTGGCCACTGTGTTCGGCTGCCTGGCCATTTTTGCGCCGGAGATGGTCATGCGGGTCTATACGGACAAACAGACCATCCGGGACATCGGGGTCCAGTATCTTCACATCGTGGGCTTTGCCTACATCATGCAGGTGTTCTCCATGGCGATGAGCAGTCTGCTGCGCTCCACGGAGCGGGTGCGTATCCCCATGGCGGCGTCCATCGCCTCGGTGGGGACGAATCTCTTTCTGAACTGGGTGTTCATCTACGGCCATCTGGGAAGCCCTGCTATGGGCATCCGGGGCGCGGCCCTGGCCACCACCTGCGCCGCGGCGGTGAATCTGCTGGCCATCTACGGCATGGCCCGGCTGACGAAGTATCCCTACCTCTTTCGGGTCCGCGGCCATTTTCGGTGGACCCGGGCACATCTCCGGGAGTACTTTCTCAAGTGCTTTCCCATCATCTGCAACGAGGTGCTCATCGGCGTGGGGAACATGCTCATCAACGTGACCCTGGGCCGTCAGCCGGAAGAGGTGATCGCGGCCATCGCGGTGTTCCGGACGCTGGAGGGACTCATCATCGGCTTTTTCGCCGGCTTTTCCAACGCGGCCTCCATCCTGGTGGGCACCTGCGTGGGGGCGGGGGAGCTGGATACTGCCTACGAGCGGGCCAAGCGGCTGATCTATCTTTGCAGCGGCTTCATCCTGCTGGTGGGACTGGGCGTGCTGGCGCTGCACCGGCCCATCCTGACGGGCATGAGCCTTTCAGGGACATCCTTCACGGCGGGGGTACGGCTTTTGAGCATCTACGTCGCCGTGTCGGTCATCCGCATGGGCAATTGGATCCAAAACGACACCTATCGGGCCTCCGGCGACGCGGTGACCGGCACGGTGTTGGAGATCGTGTTCATGTACGCGATGGTGCTGCCCTGCGTGCTGGTGTCCGGTTTTGTGCTGGAGCTGCCCTATTGGGCCATCTTCCTGTGCTGTTACATCGACGAGCCGATCCGTTACGTGCTCATGCAGCGGCATTTTTACTCCGGCAGGTGGATCCGGCCGGTGACGGACCAGGGGAAGGCGGCCCTGGACGGGTTCCGTGCCCGGCGGGGCTGGCGCGGATAGATATCGCCTGACAGCAGGCGCATCAATCTCACAAGTGGAGGTGCTTGGATATGGAGAAAACGGAGTCGCGCAACTATGGCATCGACGCCATGCGTATATGCTCCATGCTGATGGTGGTGCAGCTGCATGTACTTTTGCGCGGCGGTATTCTCGATATCACCGATGTCCTGAGCCGGGGCGGCCTGACAGAAAAGTATATGCTGGCGTGGTTTTTGGAGACGGCGGCAATTTGTGCGGTAAACTGCTACGCGCTCATCTCGGGATATGTGGGCGTGGGGTCGAAATACCGGCTGTCCAATTTGGCAGAGCTTTGGCTCCGGGTCGTATTTTATACAGTGGGCATCACGACGCTGTTTTCCATTTTTCAGCCCGGCTCAGTGGAGACAAGGATGTGGATCAAGGCTTTTTTCCCTCTTTGTACAAAATACTATTGGTACTTTACCGCCTATGCCGGCCTGTTCCTGTTTATTCCCATTTTGAATATTGCTATCGAGCGGTTGGAAAAAAGACAGATCCAGCTCCTGATCGCAGGTTTTGTGGTGTTTTTTTCATGTGCTCCGATACTTTTTGGCAGAGATATCTTTGGAACAGGTTCCGGGTATAGCGCTTGGTGGCTGATGATCTTGTATATCATGGGGGGGTATATTCGGAAGTATGGTCTTTTCCAGGGCCGGGGCCCGGGGTGGATGTTTGCAGGTTACTTTGGCATGGTGGTGCTGACCTGGGCCGTCAAGATGGCGTTGCAGGCGGGACTGCTCCCCCAGAGGGAAGGGCCGTCGCTGCTCTCCTATATTTCTCCCACGATGTTGGCGGCAGGGGTATTTCTGCTGCTGGGGTTTGAACGGCTGAAACTGCCGAAAACGGCATGCAAGGTGATACGATTTCTTTCGCCGATGGCGTTCAGCGTCTATGTGATCCATGTGGAGAATCAGATTTGGAAATACCTGGATAAACGGTTCGCTGCCTATGTGTTTTTGCCGCCGCTGAAGGAGGCGGCGGCCATCGTGGGGACAGTTCTGGCGATCTATGTGATATGCACGGCGATCGACTACTTCCGGGAGAAGCTGTTTGCCGCCCTCAAGGTGAGACAGCGTCTGCGTGCGTGGGAGGAGAGACTCCTGCCGTGAAGAAGAGAAAAGCGGACGGGTGGGCCGTCCGTTTTTCCTTTGGCGGGAAATTGACAAGGGCCCGGGAAGGCTCTATACTGTACGGTATAAAAAACGGAAAGCGTTGGAGACGATGGAAGCGATACGGTCACGGCAAAATGAATTGGTGAAGCGGTTCATCGCCCTGGGCACGGACCGGTCGGCCCGGCAGGAGGCAGGAGAGTATGTCTGCGCCGGGCAGACGCTCCTGGAGGAGGCGGTCTCATCCGGCGCGGAGGTGACATGCGTGCTGGCGCAGGAGGACATCCCCGGTCTTCCGGTGCGGCTGGTGACGCCGGAGATATTGAAGGCCGTGTCGCCTCTGCAAAACAGCCCCGGCCCGGTCTTCACCGTGAAGATGCGGCCTCTGCCCCCGGCGGAGACGCTGCGGCGGGTCATCGTGCTGGAAAATGTCCAGGACCCGGGGAACGTGGGCACGGTGCTGCGGACGGCGGCGGCCTTCGGGATGGATATGGTGGCGCTCTGCGGGAGCTGTGCGGACCCCTACAATCCCAAGACTGTCCGGGCCTCCATGGGGGCCATCTTCCGTCAGAGCGTGGTGAGGACGGACTTGGCCGACCTTCCGCAGGCGCTCCGCGGTCTGCCCCTGTACGGGGCGGCTCTGGCCCCCGGGGGGAGAGATGTGCGGGACCTGCCTGCCGGGCCTCTGGCGGTGGCTGTGGGCAATGAGGGCAAGGGACTCACGGCGGGGCTTCTGGCCCAATGCGCCGGGACGGTGCGCATCCCCATGCGGCCCGGGACAGAGAGCCTCAACGCCGGCATAGCCGCGGCGGTGGCGATGTGGGAGATGGTGAGAGCGGAGATATGACGTGCCGGAGATGTGACACGCAGGGGGAGCTCGAGGGGGCGGGAGCCCGCCTCGAATGGGATCGGCGCCCGCCGGGCTGTGCCCGGGGAGCAAAGCGACGTTTTTCGCAGGCAGAATGCCCAGGAAAACACGGCGCCTTGTGGGAGATGGCAAAGGGGGACTTACCGTGGCCAGACTGAAATACTGGGTGTGGCTCAGCTGCGTGAGCGGCGTGCGTCCCCTGATCAAGTACCGTCTGGCCGAGGCCATGGGCGGGCCGGAAAAGCTCTTCTTTGCAAAAAAGGAGGAGCTCCTGGCCGCCGAGCCGCTGCTCCAGCCCCATGAGGCGGACAAGCTCATGGACAAGAGCATGGAGCTGCCCGCGAAGGCGCTTGGCTTCTGTGATGAGCACCACATCGACATCATCACCATGCAGGACGCGGCCTATCCCGAGCGGCTGCGGCATATTCCCGATCCGCCTGCCGTACTGTATGTCTGGGGCAAGCTCCCGCCGGTGGACGAACGTCTGCTCCTGGCGGTGGTGGGCACCCGAAAGGCCACACCCTACGGCGTCCGCATGGCGGAAAAGACCGGCCGGGAGATCGCCCAGGGCGGCGGGATCGTGGTATCCGGTCTGGCGGAGGGCTGCGACTGCATCGCCATGGAGGCGGCCCTCCGGGCCGGCGGAACCGTCATCGGCGTGCTGGGCACGGCCATCGACCAGGTGTACCCGGCCAAAAACCGGGAGCTGTTTGAGAGCGTGAAGGCCAACGGCGCTTTGGTCAGCGAGTATGCGCCTGGCCAGCGGACCTATCCGGCGGACTTCAAGGCCAGAAACCGCATCATCACGGGGCTGAGTCTTGGGGTCGCGGTAGTGGAGGCGCCCCGGAAGAGCGGCACCCGCTCCACCGCGGACCACGCCCTGGAGCAGGGACGGGATGTGTTCGCCGTGCCCGGCAGCGTGGATGCATACAACAGCGAGGGATGTAACGAGCTGATCGCGCAGGGCGCTGTCCCCATTGCCGGCGGAAAGGACATTTTGCGGGCCTATGCGGGGCGAAATGACCTTTTGCGGCAGGAAGCTGCACCCATACATATTAAAAAAGAGATTGACAAGCCCAAAGACATAGTTTATATTGACGCTACGGACAGGAGCATAGATCTTCCTGAGACACAGCGGAAGGTCCTGTCCGCCATGACCCGGCCTGATATGCTTGCCGATGAGATCACTGAGGCGGCGGAATTGCCCGCGTCGGAGACGCTGGCGGCGCTGACCATGCTCCAGATCGGCGGCTATGTGGTCCAGGGGGTCGGGAAGCGGTACACCCGCAAACTTTGAATGAGTGAGGCACGATATGGCGGCAGCAGCAAAAACGGACCTTGTCATCGTGGAGTCTCCCGCGAAGGCAAAGACGATAGAGCGGTATCTGGGAGACGGCTATAAGGTCGTGGCGTCCATGGGTCATCTTCGGGACCTGCCGAAGAGCACCCTGGGCGTGGACATCGAGGGCGGCTTCGTGCCGGACTACCAGCCGGTGAAGGGCCGGGAGGACGTGATCGACAAGCTGCAAAAGGCATCCAAACGGGCGGGCACCGTATATCTTGCCACGGACCCTGACCGGGAGGGCGAGGCCATCTCCTGGCATTTGAAGGAACTTTTGTCCATCCCCGACGGGAAGGCCCGCCGGGTGACCTTCAACGAGATCACCAAGAACGTGGTCCGGGAGGGCATCGCCCATCCCCGGGACATCGACCAGGATCTGGTGGACGCCCAGCAGGCAAGGCGCATCCTGGACCGGATCGTGGGATACAAGCTCAGCCCCCTGCTGTGGCGGAAGATCCGCAAGGGTCTGTCCGCCGGGCGGGTCCAATCTGCCGCCACCCGGATGGTGCTGGACCGGGAGCGGGAGATACAGGACTTC
Organism: uncultured Oscillospiraceae bacterium; assembly: GCA_947632005.1. Classification (GTDB taxonomy): domain Bacteria; phylum Bacillota; class Clostridia; order Oscillospirales; family Oscillospiraceae; genus CAJOIG01. Next base: position 15,016 of record CANRNU010000020.1, read on the forward strand.
AAGCCGGAGGAATATTGGTACCTGAACGCCACCCTGGAGACGGAAAAGGGAGAGAGCTTCAAGGCGCTGTTTCACGGCACGGAGAAGAAGAAAGTGGAGCTGCACAGCCAGGCGGAGGTCCAGACTGTGGCCGACGCGGTGCGGGATAAGCCCTTCACCGTGGTCAGCGTGGCCCATGGGACGAAAAAGCGCAGCCCGTCGCCCCCCTTTATCACCTCCACCCTGCAGCAGGAGGCCTCCCGCCGGCTGGGCATGACGCCCCGGCGGACCATGTCCATCGCCCAGCAGCTGTATGAGGGCGTGGATGTGGAGGGAGAAGGTACCGTGGGCCTCATCACCTATATGCGTACGGACTCCCTGCGCCTTTCCGAGGACGCCCTGGCCGCCGCCGGGACCTTCATCCGCAGCCACTACGGCGAGGAATACTACTACGGCAAGCCCCGCCGGTATAAGACCGGCTCCAATGCCCAGGACGCCCACGAGGCCATCCGGCCCACCACCCCCAGCCTGACGCCGGAAAAGGTGAAAAAGAGCCTGACCGGTGAGCAGTACCGGCTGTACCGGCTCATCTGGGGCCGGTTCACCGCCAGTCAGATGTCCAACGCGGTCTATGACAACATCACCGTGGACACCCTCTGCGAGGGATATCTGTTCCGAGCCTATCACTCCAAGATCGCCTTCCCCGGCTATACCGCCGTGTACGACGACAACCGGGAGGAGGACGAGCAGGAGAACGAGGGCGGGAAAAAACCGCTGCCGGAGCTGGCGGAGGGCCAGAGCCTGTCCCTTGACAAGCTGGACCAGGAGCAGCACTTCACCGCGCCCCCTGCCCGGTATTCCGAGGCCACCCTCATCCGGGCCATGGAGGAGAAGGGCATCGGCCGGCCCAGCACCTATGCCCCCACCATCACCACCATCACCGCCCGGGAGTATGTGGTCAAGGAGGGCAAGTACCTCAAGCCCACGCCGCTGGGGGAGACGGTCACCAAGCTCATGGAGGAGCGCTTCCCGGATATCGTGGACGTGAAGTTCACCGCCCGGATGGAGGATACTCTGGACCAGGTGGAGGAGGGCAAGGCCAACTGGAAGACCGTGCTGCAAGACTTTTACGGGGATTTTGCCCAGGACCTGGACAAGGCGGAGGAGGCCCTCCAGGGCCAGCGCATCAAGGTGCCCGACGAGGTATCGGCGGAGATCTGCCCCAACTGCGGGCGGAATCTGGTGGTCAAGTCCGGCCGGTTTGGCCGGTTCCTGGCCTGCCCGGGCTACCCCGAGTGCAGCTTCACCATGCCTCTGGTGGTGGAGATGCCCGGACGGTGCCCCAAGTGCGGCAGCCGTATCTTCAAGCGCACGTCCAAGAAGGGCTATACCTATTACGCCTGTGAGAAGGGCGCGGCCTGCGGCTTTATGAGCTGGGACGTGCCCACCAAGGAGAACTGCCCGGTCTGCGGCAAGACCATGTTCAAGCTGGCGGGCAAGGGCCAGCGCAAGCCCTTCTGCATCAACGATGCCTGCTCCAACTTCCTGCCGGAGGACAAGCGGGGCTACCGCCGCCGCAGGACGGCGTCGACCGGCAGTGACACCGCCGCCGAGGGCGCGGCGGAGCCGGAGAAGGAGACCGCCGCGAAAAAGCCGGCGGCCAGGAAAACCGCTGCCAGAAAGCCGGCGGCAGCCAAAAAGACCTCCGCCCGGACGAAGAAGGAGAGCTCATGATGGCGGACATATCCGTGGTGGGCGCGGGCCTGGCCGGCAGCGAGGCCGCCTGGCAGCTGGCCCAGCGGGGGATGAAGGTCCGGCTTTACGAGATGAAGCCGGAGAAGATGACCCCGGCCCACACATCGCCCCTTTTTTCAGAGCTGGTCTGTTCCAATTCCCTGCGGGGGGACGACCTCTCCAACGCCGTGGGCCTCCTGAAGGAGGAGTTGCGCAGGCTGGGGAGCCTGATGATGATGAGCGCGGAGAAGCACCGGGTCCCGGCGGGGGGCGCTCTCGCGGTGGACCGGGTGGCCTTCGCCCAGACCATCACCGACGCCGTCCGCAGTCATCCCAACATCGAGATCGTGGAACAGGAGCTGACGGATTTTCCCCAGGGGGAGTGCATCGTCGCCACCGGTCCGCTGACCAGCGACGGGCTCATCCCGGCCATCGCGGATGCCTGCGGCCAGGCAGATTTTCTCCACTTCTTCGACGCCGCCGCGCCCCTGATCGCCTTCGACAGCATCGACATGACGAAGGCATGGTTCGGCTCCCGGTACGGCAAGGGTACGGATGATTATGTAAACTGTCCTATGGACAAGGAGCAGTATGACGCCTTTGTGACCGAGCTGGCCAGGGCCCAGGAGGCCCCGGTCCACGGCTTTGAGGACGCGGGGGTGTTCGAGGGGTGCATGCCTGTGGAGGTCATGGCCCGGCGGGGACATGACACCCTTCGGTATGGGCCTCTGAAGCCGGTGGGGCTGCGGAACCCCGAGACGGGGGAGAGCTATTACGCCGTGGTACAGCTGCGGCGGGACAACGACGAGGGCTCCGTCTATAACCTGGTGGGCTTTCAGACCCACCTGACCTTCCCGGAGCAGCGGCGGGTGTTCGGCATGATCCCGGCCCTGGCCAACGCGGAGTATCTCCGCTACGGGAAGATGCACCGGAACACATTTCTGAACGGGCCGGAACTGCTGGATCGGTACTACCGGCTCCGGAGCGAGCCCCGCATCGGCTTTGCCGGCCAGGTGACCGGCGTGGAGGGCTATGTGGAGTCCTGTGCCTCCGGCATGCTGGCGGCGCTGGAGGCGGCCCGGCGGTTCAAGGGCCTGCCGCCCCTGGATTTTCCCCGGACCACGGCCATCGGCGCGCTGGCGCTGTATGTGTCCGGCGGGAGCGCCAGCGGGGATTTCCAGCCCATGAACGTGAACTTTGGTATCATCGAGCCGGCCGGGGAGCGCATCCGCAATAAGCGGGAGCGGAACCTGCAGGTGGCCCAGCGGGCCCTGGCGGACTTGGACAAGATCATCGAAAGAGAGAAGGCGGGCATATGAAGATCATTCTGGACGCCATGGGCGGCGACAATGCCCCCCAGGCCATCGTCTCCGGCGGGGTGAAGGCCGCCCGGGAGCTGGACACGGATATCGTGCTGGTGGGCCGGGAGGATGAGGTGTGCCGGTGCCTGGCCGCCTGCGGTGGGGAGAACGAACCCCGCGTCACGGTGGTGGGCGCCCCGGACGTGATCACCATGGAGGACGAGGCGGGCATGGCCTGCTACAACAAGCGCAAGTCCTCCATGACCGTGGCCCTGACCATGCTGAAAAAGGGCGAGGGAGACGCGGTCATCTCCGCCGGCAGCACGGGAGCGCTTTTGGGCGGCGCCACCCAGTTCGTCAAGCGTATCAAGGGTATCCGCCGGGCGGCCCTGGGCCCGGTGCTCCCCAACGGGGACAAGGGCGTGCTCCTCATCGACTGCGGCGCCAACGTGGACTCCACGCCGGAGTATCTGCTGCAATTCGCCTACATGGGCTCCTTCTACGCCCAGCGGATGATGGGCATCGAAGCGCCCCGGGTGGCCCTTTTGAACGTGGGCACCGAGGACACCAAGGGCGGCGCCCTGCAAAAGGCGGCTTTTGCCCTGCTGAAAGAGGCCCATGAACAGGGACGCATCAATTTTGTGGGCAACGCCGAGGGCAGCGACATGTTCGCCGGGAAGATGGATGTGCTGGTGACGGACGGCCTGGCGGGCAATGTGATGCTCAAGACGGTGGAGGGCCTGGCAAAATTCATGTTCAAAGAGCTCAAGAAGGTCATGTACAGCAGTACGAAGACCAAGGTGGGCGCCCTTCTCATCAAAAAGGACCTGTATGGCATGAAGGCCATGCTGGACCCGGCCGAGGTGGGGGGAACGGCCCTGCTGGGCATCTCCAAGCCCGTGATCAAAGCACATGGAAGCTCGGATGACCGGGCCATCTTCAACGCCGTGCGTCAGGCCGTCGCCTGCGTCGAGGCGGATGTGGCCGGGGCCATCGAAGCAAATATCGACTATATGAAAATGGAAAAACCAAAGGAGACGTAAGAAAATGGTGTACGACAGAATTATCGAGATGATCTGCGAGCAGTTCGACATGGATCCGTCGAAGCTCAACGAGAATACCAGCTTCGACGACATGGACTTTGACTCCATAGACGTGGTGGAGCTGGTGGCGGATATCGAAGACGAGTTCGGTCTGGACGAGATCCCCGAGGTGGAGCTCCTGGAGATGCACACCATCGGCGATCTGGTGGCCTACGTCAGCGCCCGCACCGGGGAGTAATGGAGCAGCTGGAGAAGCGGCTGGGGTATACCTTCTCTGACCGCTCAAAGCTGGAGACCGCCCTGACCCACAGTTCCTACGCCAATGAGAGCCCCCGCACGAGACACAGCAACGAGCGCCTGGAATTTCTGGGCGATGCGGTGCTGGGGTTTTGCGCGGCCAAAACGGTGTGCCGTCTGTTTCCGGATATGCCGGAGGGCGGTCTGACCCGCCTGCGGGCGGAGCTGGTGTGTGAGGCCAGCCTCCACCAGGTGGCCCTGGCGCTGGGGCTGGGGGACTATATTCGCCTGGGGAAGAACGAGCAGTGCAACGGCGGGCGGACCCGCACGTCCATCCTGGCCGACTGCGTGGAGGCTGTCATCGCGGCCATCTACCTGGACGGGGGCCTGGAGGCGGCGGAGCGGTTCATCGAGAGCCACATCCTGGACGATATCCGGGCGGGCCGCCGTCCGGTCAGGACGGATTATAAGACCCAGCTGCAGGAACTGCTGCAGCGGTCCGGGGGCGCGGCGCCGGTGTATACCATCGTGGGGGAGACAGGGCCGGACCATGACAAGACCTTTACCGCAAGCGTGGCCCTCCACGACGGGGCTGCTGCCCGGGGCGAGGGAAAGAGCAAAAAGGAAGCGGAACAGGCGGCTGCCAAGGCCGCCCTGGAGCTGCTGCAAAACTGATGGCGAGAGCGAGGATACTTCCCATTTTCGTCCCGCACCTGGGCTGCCCGAACGACTGCGTCTTCTGCGACCAGAAGCGCATCTCCGGCAGCCCTTTGCCCGCTTCTGGACGGGACGTGACCGCCGCGCTGGATCGGGCGGCGGCGGAGGGCCTTTCCGGCCTGGAACTGGCCTTTTACGGGGGCAGCTTCACGGCGGTGAGCCCCGCCTTGCAGCGGGAGCTGCTGGAGGCCGCCCAGCCCTATCTCGCGGACGGGACGGTCAGTGCCGTCCGGCTGTCCACCCGGCCTGACGCGGTGGACGAGGAGAGCTTGGTGTTTTTGAAGAAGTACGGCGTGCGGACCGTGGAGCTGGGGGCCCAGTCCATGGACGACGGCGTGCTGGCCGCCTCGGGCCGGGGACATACCGCCGGGGACACCGTTCGCGCGGCGAAGCTGGTCCGGGCGGCAGGGCTTCAGCTCATTTTGCAGATGATGACGGGCCTGCCGGAGTCCAGCCGGGATAAGGACGTGCAGACGGCCCGGCGCATCGCCGCGCTGGAGCCGGATGGGGTGCGGATATACCCCACGGTCATCGTGAAGAACACCCCCCTGGAGACCATGTGGCGGGCCTGTGAATACAGGGAGCACACCCTGGCCGACGCGGTGGCGGTGTGCGCGGATATCCTGCCCATCTTCGACGAGGCGGGCATCCCCGTGATCCGCCTGGGGCTCAATCCCACGGCGGAACTGTCCGGCGGCGGGGCGGTGGGCGGCGCCTATCACCCGGCCCTGGGGGAGATGGTCCGCTCAGAGGTGCTGCGGCGGCGGGCCGCGGCGCTGCTGCGGGACGTGCCGGGGGGAACGTCCGCGGTGACATTGGGGGTGGCCCCGAAACGGGTCAGCGCCATGATCGGCCGGCATCGGAGCAATCTCCGGGCGCTGTCGGATGAATTCGGCGTGACAGTGACCGTAAAGCCGGTGGAGGGCGCAGGGGAGGAGATTCTCCTGGTTGACGCAGGACGATGAATTTGCTATACTATATCTTGTGTCATTGTGAGCAGAAAACAGGCATAGGAGTATAAGATTTTGTATTTACGCGCACTTGAGATCCAGGGCTTCAAGTCCTTCCCGGATAAGACCACCATCGTCTTTGACAAGGATGTGACCATGATCGTCGGGCCCAACGGGTCCGGCAAGTCCAACATATCCGACGCGGTGCTGTGGGTCATGGGCGAACAGCGGACCCGAGCCCTCCGGGGCGGCAAGATGGAGGACGTGATCTTCGGCGGGACGGAGAAGCGGGGCCGTCTGGGCTTTGCCCAGGTGACGCTCATCCTGGACAACACCGCCCGTATCTTTCCCGTGGACAGCGATGAGCTGGCCATCTCCCGCCGGTATTACCGCAGCGGGGACAGCGAATACTACATAAACAAAGAATCGGTCCGGCTCCGGGATGTGAACGAGCTTCTGATGGACACGGGTCTGGGCCGGGACGGCTATTCCATCATCGGCCAGGGGCGCATCAGCGAGATCGTCTCGGCCAAGAGCACCGACCGCCGGGAGATATTCGAGCAGGCGGCGGGCATCTCCCGCTACCGCTTCCGGAAGGAGGAGGCGGAGCGGAAGCTCTCTGCCACCGACGACGCCCTTTTGCGGGTGGGGGACAAGATCGAGGAGCTGCAGCTGCAGCTGGAGCCCCTGCGCAAGCAGGCCATTGCCGCGGAGCGGTACCTGCAATTGAAGGACGAACTGAAGACTGTGGAGGTCTCCGCCTGGATGGAGAGCCTGGACAAGCTCGCCGGCCAGACCGCGTCCATCCGCACCAGTCAGGAGGCCGCCAAGGCGGAATTGGAGCGGCTGCGGGGCGCGGTGAATGAGAACTATCAGCGCACCGAGGCCATCTCCCAGCGGATGCGGGAGAAGGACCTGGAGATGGAGGCCATCCGGGACCGGCTCACGGACAAGGAGGCCGCCATCGGCGAGAACAAGCAGGCGGCGGCGGTGCTGGCCGCGGAGAAGAAGAGCAATCTGGACAGCATGGACCGGCTCCGCAGCGATATGTCGGCTGACACAGGACGCATCCGGGCCCTGGATGAGCAGATCGCCCAGCTCCGGGAGCGGGTGGATGCCACCCAGGCGGAGAGCGAGGGCCTCGCCGAGCGGGTCCGGCAGCTTTCCAATGTGGTCAATGGACACCGGATGAAGATGTCTGGCCGGGAGAGCCGGGTATCCGCCCTGCGGGACCAGGTGACCCGCCTGACCGTGGATGGCCGGACCATGGACAGCCGCATCAACATGCTCTCGGAGATGGAGAAGGACTATGAGGGCTTCAACCGGGCGGTGAAGACGGTCATGCAGGCCAGAGCCCGGGACACCCTCCGGGGCATCCACGGGCCTGTGGCCAATCTGGTCCGGACAGAGGACCGGTATGCCCTGGCCATCGAGACGGCCCTGGGGGCCGCGGCCCAGAACATCGTGGTGGACGCGCGTTCGGACGGCCAGGCCGCCATCGAGTATCTGAAACGCCGGGACGGGGGCCGGGGCACCTTCCTGCCCCTGGACGCCATCCGGGGCAGCGTGCTGAAGCAGGTCCCCCAGGGGGAGGCGGGCTGTCTGGGCCTGGCCCTGGACCTGGTGAGATTTGACGGGCGCTACCGGAACATCTTTGAAAATCTCCTGGGCCGGACGGTCGTGGCCGAGACCCTGGCCGACGCGGTGGCCATCGCCCGGCGGCACCAGGACCAGTTCCGCATCGTGTCTCTGGACGGACAGATGATCCACGCGGGGGGCTCCATGACCGGCGGCAGCGCCGCCAAGGGTACGGGCGTTCTCAGCCGGGCCAATGAGCTGAAACGCCTGCGCACCGAGCGGGTGGCGCTTTTGAAGCGGCAGCAGGAGCAGACGGCGGCGCTGGAAAATGCCGAGCGGGAGCTGGCCGCGGCCCGGTACGACATGGACGTGGCGGGCCAGGAGCTGACCCAGGTCCAGAGCCAGGCCGCGTCGCTCCAGGCAGAGCGGGACGCCAAGGCGGCCAGTGCCAAACAGCTGGAGGACGTGAAGGAGGCCATGACCGCGGGCGGGACCCAGCGGCAGGCCCTGCTGGACGAGTACGGGAAGAAAAACGCCGCCATCGACGGGCGGCTGCGGGAGAACGAGGCCCGCGGCCTGGAGCTGGCGGAGCAGGCGGAGGCCATGCGGGAGCAGCTTCGGACCATCACCGGCCAGAAATTCGAGCTGGAGGCCAGCCGCACCCAGGCGGATAAGGACGCTCAGCGGCAGAACGAGGCCCTCATCGAACAGGAGCGGCTGGTGGCCTCCATCGAGCGGCAGACCCTGGCCGCGGAGATGGAGGAAAAGCAGATCGTGGACCGGCTCTGGGACACCTATGAGCTGACCCGCACCGCGGCCCAGGCCCAGCGGCAGCCGGTGGAGAGCCTCACCGCCGCCAACCGGCGTATCGCGGAGCTGCGCCGGCAGATCCGGGAGCTGGGGACCCCCAACCTGGGGGCCATCGAGGAGAGCAAGCGGGTGGGGGAGCGGTACGACTACCTCTCCGAGCAGCGGGACGATATCGCCAAGGCCAAGGCGGAACTGCTGGGCATCATCGCCGACATCACCCGGCAGATGGAGGAGATCTTCACCCGGGAGTTTGCCGCCATCAGCGAGAGCTTCCGCTCCACGTTCCTGGAGCTGTTCGGCGGCGGCAAGGCCAGCCTGCGGCTGGAGGACGAGAAGGACGTGCTGAACTGCGGCATCGAGATCAAGGTCCAGCCTCCCGGCAAGGCGGTCAGCAACATCAGTCTGCTGTCCGGCGGCGAGAAGGCCTTCGTGGCCATCGCCCTGTACTTCTCCATTTTGAAGATCAAGCCCACGCCCTTCTGCGTCATGGACGAGATCGAGGCGGCCCTGGACGAGGAGAACGTGCTGCGGTTCGCGGAGTACCTGCACCGGCTCACCAAGACCCAGTTCGTGGTCATCACCCACCGCCGGGGCACCATGGAGAAGGCGGACGTGCTCCTGGGGGTGACCATGCAGGAGAAGGGCGTGTCCCGGGTCATCGAGCTGGACCTGGCCGAGGCACAGAAAACGGCGGAAAACTAAAAACAACAGGTTTGAACGCCTCCCCAGTGCAAGGGGAGGTGCCGAGCGGAGCGAGGCGGAGGGGTTGTGCGCACGATCCCCCAGTCACGCTTATCGCGTGACAGCCCCCTTTACAAGGGGGCCGAAGCGGAGGGGGATAATATGGCATTATTCAAAGAAAAGAAAAAAGGCCTGCTGGGTGGGCTGTTCGCCGCCTTTTCGGGGGTGGACGAGGACTTCCTGGACGAGCTGGAGGAGCGGCTGATCCTGGCGGACACCGGCGTGGAGACGGCGGAAGCCGCCGTGGAGGCTCTGCGGCAGAGCAAGGGGCTGAAGGGCGCGGACGTACAGGCTAGGCTGGCGGACATCCTGACGGCGGAGATGGAAAAGGCCGGGTCTCCGGCGCTGCATCTTGCCACCAAGCCCGCCGTCATCATCATGGTGGGTGTGAACGGCGTGGGCAAGACCACCACCATCGGAAAGCTGGCGAAGCTCTTCGGGGCACAGGGGAAGAAGGTCCTGCTGTGCGCGGCGGATACATTCCGGGCAGCGGCGGCGGAGCAGCTGGGCATCTGGGCCCAGCGCACCGGCGCGGACATCGTCCGCCACGGAGAGGGCGGCGACCCCGGCGCGGTGGTGTTCGACGCCTGCAGCGCTGCCAAGGCCAGAGGCTCCGACCTCATCATCGTGGACACCGCCGGGCGGCTGCACAACAAGCAGAACCTCATGAACGAGCTGACCAAGCTCACCAAGATCGTGGGCCGGGAACTGCCCGGGGCCGACTGTGAGATATTGCTGGTGCTGGACGCCACCACCGGCCAGAACGGACTCATCCAGGCGGAGCAGTTCGCCAAGGCCGCCGGGGTCACCGGCATCGTGCTCACCAAGCTGGACGGCACCGCCAAGGGCGGCGTGGTGTTCTCCATCGCCCAGCGGCTGGGCGTGCCCGTCAAGTTTGCCGGGGTGGGCGAGGGCGCGGATGATCTGCGGCCCTTTGACGCCCGGGAATTCGCGGAGGCGATGGTACAATGAAACTGATCTTGGCTTCCGGCAACAAGGGAAAGCTCCGGGAGTTCCGGGAGATACTGGAGCCCCTGGGCGTCGATATCGTGTCCCAGAAGGAGGCCGGCTTCGATCTGGATGTGGACGAGACCGGCGAGACCTTTGAGGAAAACGCCTGGCTGAAGGCCTCCGCCATCTGCGCGGCCTCCGGTCTGCCCGCCGTGGCGGACGACTCGGGACTGTGCGTGAAGGCCCTGGACGGGGCCCCGGGGGTCCATTCCGCCCGGTTCGGGGGCGGCAAGGCCTGGACGGACCAGCAGAAGTACATGTATCTGCTGGAAAAGCTGGAGGGCGTCTCCGACCGGGCAGCCGGGTTCGTCAGCTGCATCTGCTGCGTGTTCCCCAACGGGGACGTGCTCCGGGCCCGGGGAGAGTGTCCTGGCCGCATCCTGGAGGCCCCGGAGGGGGACGGCGGCTTCGGCTATGACCCGGTGTTCGCCCCGGAGGGCTATGACGCCTCATTCGCCAGCCTGGGCCAGGAGGTCAAAAACAGGATATCCCACCGGGCCAGGGCACTGGCCGCGTTTCGCAAGGAGTTGGAAGAGTATGCTGACAGGTAAACAGCGGGCCTTCCTGCGCTCTCTGGCGCAGAAGGAGGAGGCCATTTTATACGTGGGCAAGGCGGGGGTGACGGAGCCTGTGATCGCCCAGGCCAAGGAGGCCCTGGCCGCCCGAGAGCTGGTGAAGGGCCGGGTCCAGGAGAACTGCCTTTACACCGCCGGGGAGGTCCAGCAGCTTTTATGCCAGGCCTGCGAAGCCGAGGGCGTGCAGGTCATCGGCAAGGTGTTCGTGCTGTATAAAAAGCGCCCGGACGGGGCGAAAATACAGTTGCCCAAGGGCTGAAAGATGCGGATATTACTGTATGGGGGCAGCTTCAACCCGCCGCATTTGGGCCACATCCGCTCGGTGCAGACCGCGGCGGCGGCCTTGAAGCCCGATAAAATATATCTCATCCCGGCCAGCTTTCCGCCCCACAAGCCTTTGCCGGCGGGCACTCCCGCCCAGCTGCACCGGCTCGCCATGACCCGGCTGGCGGCGGAGGACGCCCCCGGCTGTGAGGTGTCGACCGTGGAGCTGGACCGGCAGGGACCCAGCTATACGTCCGACACCCTCCGGGAGATGAAGAGACAGTACCCCGGCGCGGAGCTGGTGTTTCTCATGGGCACGGATATGTTCCTGAGCCTGGAGACCTGGCATGAGCCGGAGGTCATCCTGTCGGACGCTTCGCTGGCCGTATTCGCCCGGGAGACAGGCCGGGAGGAGGAGATACGCGCCCAGACGGCCCATCTGCGGGAGAAGTACGGGGCGAGGGTATACCTGCTGGAGGGACAGCCGGTAACGGTGTCCTCCACCCAGATACGGGCGCTGCTGCCCCGGCGGCGGGGCCGGGAGTGGCTGTCCGACGGCGTGTACGGTCACATCATCCGGTACCGGCTCTACGGGGCCAGGCCGGAATTTGACTGGCTGCGGGAAAAGGCTTACGCCTACCTGAAGCCCAAGCGGGTGGCCCATGTGCAGGGCACGGAGGCGGAGGCCCGGAAGCTGGCGGCGCGGTGGGGCGAGGACGAGGCCGACGCGGCGGAGGCCGCCATCGTCCACGATATCACGAAAAAACTCACCCTTCCGGAACAATTGCATCTGTGCGATAAATATGATATCATGACGGATGAACGGGACATCGCCAACGATAAGCTGCTCCATGCCAGAACGGGCGCGGCCTTCGCGGCGGAGCTGTTCGGCATCCCGGAGCACATATACCAGGCGGTGCGCTGGCATACCACCGGTCGGCCCGGCATGACCCGGCTGGAAAAGATCATCTATCTGGCCGACTACATCGAGCCGAACCGGAGCGGTTTCTCCGGGTTGGAGGAGCTGCGCAAAGCGGCCTATGAGGACCTGGACGCGGCCATGGAGCTGGGTCTTCGGATGAGTCTGGATGACATCCGGAGCCGGGGAGAGGAACCTTTTGAGGACACCGTGAAGGCCCAGGCGTGGTTTTTGGAGAGACTGAAAGAAAGAGGCGTCAGACCCGTGCCCTGGGCGGCGCCGGAACAAGAAACGGGGGAGAGATAAGCATGGAACCTTTTGAAGCTGCAAAGCTGGCGACAAAGGCCCTGTCCGATAAACAGGCCACGGACATCCGCCTTTTGAAGACCACGGATCTGACTGTGCTGGCGGACTATTTCCTCATCTGCACGGCCAACTCCACGCCCCATGTGCGCACCCTTTACGACGAGGTGGACAAGGTCCTGTCCCAGGCGGGGATGCCCCCGCTGCGCCGGGAGGGCAGTCGTAACAGCACCTGGCTGCTGCTGGACTTCGGGTGCCTGGTGGTGCACATCTTCCAGCGGGAGACGCGGGAATTTTACAGCCTGGAGCGCCTTTGGAACGACGCCCAGGAGCTTGATATCAACGAGATAGTAGAGGCATAGGAAAGTCATGGCATACGAATTTGACCGCATCGAGAAAAAATGGCAGGGCATCTGGGAAAAGGAGAAGCCCTATGCCGCCAAGACCGGCGACCCCCGCCCCAAGTGGTACGGACTGATCGAATTCCCCTATCCCTCCGGCCAGGGTCTGCATGTGGGCCATCCTCGGCCCTATACCGCCATGGATATCGTGGCGAGAAAGCGCCGGATGCAGGGCTATAACGTGCTGTTCCCCATCGGCTACGACGCCTTTGGCCTGCCCACGGAGAACTACGCCATCAAAAACCATATGCACCCCCGGGAAGTCACCAGGCGCAATGTGAAGAACTTTACCGACCAGCTCAAGATGCTGGGCTTTGGGTTCGACTGGGACCGGATGGTGGATACCACGGATCCTACATATTATAAGTGGACCCAGTGGATATTCCTGCAGCTGTGGAAGAAGGGCCTGGCCTACAAGGCCACCATGCCCGTGAACTGGTGCACCTCCTGCAAGTGCGTGCTGGCCAACGAGGAGGTGGTGGAGGGCGTGTGCGAGCGGTGCGGCTCGCCGGTGGTCCAGAAGGAGAAGAGCCAGTGGATGCTCCGCATCACGGCCTATGCCCAGCGGCTCATCGACGACCTGGACGATGTGGATTACATCGAGCGGGTCAAGATCCAGCAGCGCAACTGGATCGGCCGCAGCGAGGGCGCGGAGGTGGACTTTGACACCACCGCCGGGGACAAGATGCGCATCTTCACCACCCGGTGCGATACGCTCTTCGGGGTGACCTACATGGTCATGGCCCCGGAGCATGCCCTCATCGCCAAGTGGATGCCCCTGCTGAAAAACGCCGACGCGGTCCGGGCCTATCAGGACGCGGCGGCCCACAAGTCCGAGCTGGAGCGCACGGAGCTTGCCAAGGACAAGACCGGCGTGCGTCTGGAGGGTGTGGCGGCCATCAACCCGGTGAACGGGGAGCAGATCCCCATCTTCATCTCCGACTACGTCCTGGCTACCTACGGCACCGGCGCCATCATGGCCGTGCCCGGCCACGACAGCCGTGACTGGGATTTTGCCAAGGCCTTCGACCTGCCCATCATCGAGGTGGTGGCCGGCGGCAACGTGGACGAGGCCGCCTATACCGACTGCGAGACCGGCATCCTGGTCAACTCCGGCTTCATCACCGGCCTGCCCGTGGAGGAGGCCAAGGAGAAGATGATCGCCTGGCTGGAGGAAAAGGGCGTGGGCCAGCGGAAGGTCAACTACAAGCTCCGGGACTGGGTCTTCTCCCGTCAGCGGTACTGGGGCGAGCCCATCCCTATGGTGAACTGCCCCAAGTGCGGGTGGGTGCCCGTGCCGGAGGAGGAGCTGCCGGTGCTGCTTCCCGAGGTGGAGAGCTACGAGCCCACCGACACCGGGGAGAGTCCCCTTTCCAAGATGCGGGACTGGGTGGAGTGCAAGTGCCCCCAGTGCGGCGGCCCCGCCGAGCGGGAGACCGACACCATGCCCCAGTGGGCCGGGTCCAGCTGGTATTTTCTGCGGTACATGGACCCCCATGACCCGGACGCCCTGGCGTCGAAGGAGGCCCTGGACTACTGGTCCCCGGTGGACTGGTACAACGGCGGCATGGAGCACACCACCTTGCACCTGCTCTACTCCCGGTTCTGGCACAAGTTCCTCTATGACATCGGTGTGGTGCCCACCAAGGAGCCCTATGCCAAGCGCACCAGCCACGGCATGATCCTGGGCGAGGGCGGCGTGAAGATGAGCAAGAGCCGGGGGAACGTGGTCAATCCCAACGACGTGGTGGCCAAGTACGGGGCGGACACCCTGCGGCTTTACACCATGTTCATCGGCGACTTTGAGAAGGCCGCCGCTTGGTCCGACGAGGCTGTGAAGGGCTGCAAGAAGTTCCTGGACCGGGTGTGGGCCCTGGCGGAGGCCGGCCCCACGGGGGACGCGGTGAGCGCTGCCAATGAAGTCAGCATCCACCGGACCATCAAGAAGGTCTCCGAGGACATCGAGGAGATGAAGTTCAACACCGCCATCGCCGCCATGATGACCCTGGTGAACGAGATGTATAAGTCCAAGCCCTCCAAGGGCGACATGCGCATCCTCCTGGAGCTGCTGAGCCCCTTCGCGCCCCATGTGACGGAGGAGATGTGGGAGATGCTGGGCTTTGAGGGCCGGGCCATGAGCCAGAGCTGGCCGGAGTACGACGAGGCCAAGATGGTGGAGCAGACCAAGGAGCTGGCCGTGCAGGTCAACGGCAAGCTCAAGACGACCATCACCGTCCCCGCGGACGCGGATGACGCCGCCGTGGTGGAGACGGCCAAGGCGGACGCCAAGGTGGCCCGGGCCATGGAGGGCATGGAGATCGTCAAGACCATCGTGGTGAAGAATCGGCTGGTCAATTTGATTTTGAAGCCGAAAAAATAAGGATTTTCTTGACAACCCTGCGCAAAACCTTTATAATATGCAAGGTCCGCAGGAGAAAGCACATAAAAAGCACTGAAGAGGCGTATTCGGAGGGAGGGAAAACAGAATGTCGGAAATCTATGTCAAGGAGAACGAATCTCTCGATAACGCGCTCAAACGGTTCAAGCGCAGCTGCGCGAAGGCTGGCGTCATGAACGACCTCCGCCGCAAGGAGTACTATCAGAGCCCCAGCGTCAAGCGCCGGAAGAAGTCCGAAGCGGCTCGCAAGAACAAACATAAGCGGTACTATTAAAAGCCAAAAAGCGCCCCTCAGTGTACCTGGGGGGCGCTTTTGACTTGGTGAAGGAAAGAAAATGGAGACTCGAAGCGACAGCGCCATAGAATGGGTATCCAAAGCTATATGACGACGTGGGACAAGTTCTATGTTGCCGTGGGTATCATCGCGAGCATCGGCGTCTTTGCCGTATGCAGCGTGGCGGCGGAGAATCTGGAGGGCTGGATCAAAGTCCTTGTCACCGTGCTGGCCTGCCTGAACCTGATGGGTGTTATCGGCCTGGCCCAGAGCGTGAAAAACAAGGGCAGAAAGAAGTAAAGCAGTTGTCCCGGACAGGACAGCAAAAAAGCCGTGCGGCGTGACCGCACGGGTTTTTGCTGCCGAAGATGGCTCACCGGTCCGCAAAGGAGCATTTCTCCCGGGGCATCTCCTCGGCTTTGGCCGCGCCCATATAGCGGATGGCCTTTTGACCGTATTTGGCGCGGATGGCATCTACGGCGGCGTCGATGCGGCGCAGGCCGTCCCGCCGGACATAGTCGGTGAACATGTCCGTCTGCTCCGGGGCGTTCGCGGGACTGAGGGAGGCCAGCCGGAGCCCCAGGCCCCGTAGCGGCGCAGGCCAGGCGTGCAGTTCCCGGAACAGGGCCATGGCCCGCAGGTAGAGCTCCCGGGTCAGGTCTGTGGGCCGGTCCAGATGGACCTGATGTCCGGTCCAGTGAAGGGTGCCCGCATCCCGGATGGCTACCTCGATGAGCTGGGTCCGGAGTTTGGCCTCCCGGAGCCGGCCGCCCACTTCCTCGGCCAGAGCCAGCATCACCGCCCGCACATCTCCCTCACAGACCATGTCCCGGGGTGGGGTGGTGGAGTTGCCGATGCTCTTGGCAGGGGGAAGGCAGTCAAAGCGCCGGACGGGGCTGTCGTCCCAGCCGTTGGCATAGCGGTACAGCATGAGGCCGCTTTTGCCCATCCGCAGACGAAGCATCTCCGGGTCCGCCGCGGCCAGCTCCCCGATGGTGCGGATGCCCATGGCGCCCAGGGTCCGGGTGGAGGCAGGGCCTACGAACAGCAGGGCGTTCACCGGCAGGGGCCAGACCGTGTTCCGGAAATTGGTCCGGTCAAAGACCGTCACTGCGTCGGGTTTACGATAGTCGGACCCCAGTTTGGCAAAGGGCTTGTTCCAGCTGACCCCCACGCTCACCGTGAGCCCCAGTTCCCGGCGGATGCACCGCCGGATGTCCTCCGCCGCCAGATACCCATCCTTATGGGCGTGGCAGCCGGTGATGTCCAGCCAGCTCTCGTCCAGACCAAAGGGTTCCTGCAGGTCTGTATACCGGCTGTAGATGGCCCGGCAGGCGTGGGAGTAGCGCTCGTATTTCTCATAGTGAGGCCGCAGGACGATCAGTTCCGGACACAGCTGCCTGGCCTGCCACAGCACCATGCCGGTCTTCACGCCACAGCGCTTGGCCTCTTCGCTCTTTGCGAGAATGATGCCGTGGCGGGCCTGAACATCCCCGCCCACCGCCACGGGCTTTCCCCGCAGGTCGGGCCGCTCCAAAAGCTCGATGCTCACATAGCAGGCGTTGATATCCGAATGTAGTATCGTCCGTTCCATGATCCTATTATAAATCTCCTGATTGGAGAAGTAAATAGAAAATTTCTCCTATTAAGAGGAAACTATTGCAAATATTCTCGCTGTGCTATATACTTCTCTTAAAAGGAGGGCGACGGTCATGTATGACGATATCGGCGGGAAGATCGCGGCGCTGCGGCGGCAGGCGGGCCTTTCCCAGAAGGAACTGGCCCAGAGGCTCACGGAGCTGGGAGAGCCTTTGTCCGACAAGGCGCTCTCCAAATGGGAGAAGGGGGCTACGCTGCCCTCCGCCCGGCAGTTTCTCATGACGTGCTACGCGCTGGAGGTGTGGGACGTGTCGGGGGAATTCATGGGTACGGGCCTGGCCCGGGGGCTGGACGCCGCCGGGCGGCGAAAGCTCCAGGAATATGCGGACCTCCTGCGGCGCAGCGGGCTGTATGAGGCCAGGCCGCAGAAGGGGAGAGCCATCCGGCTGTATACATTGGCGGCCAGCGCCGGCCCCGGTCAGTTCCTGGACGATGGGGATTTCCAGTGGATGGATGCGGCCGACGCGCCCCGGCAGGCGGATTTTGCCGTCCGGGTGGCGGGGGACAGCATGGAGCCGAAGTATCACGACGGACAAGTGGTGTATGTGAAGGCGTCGCCGACGGTGCAGGACGGAGAGATCGGGCTGTTCTCCTGGCAGGGCAGCGGCTATATCAAAAAGCTTCACGACCGGCCGGATGGGGTGTTTTTGCACAGCCTGAATCCGGCCTATGCCGACATCCCAGTCTCAGAGGCGGGACAGCTCCGGGTGTTCGGCCGGGTACTGTAAAGGAGGAGTTGAAGGATGCAGATCAAGAAAAAGACCTGCCTGCGGTTGTGCGTATCGGCGTTTTTGCTGTTTTTGGCCATCTATTACTGGGAGGCGGCGTCGCGGTTTTTGGGCCTGCTGGCAGGGGCGTGCGTACCGCTGATCCTGGGGGCGGCCATCGCCTATGTGATCAACGTGCTGATGGATTTTTACGAGCGGCACTATTTCCCGAAAAAGACGGCTGGACTGGCGGCCAAGAGCCGGCGGCCGGTGTGTATGCTGGGCGCGGTGCTGACGGTGGTGCTGCTGCTGTTCCTGGTGGCGCGCCTGGTGGTGCCGGAGTTCCTCTCCTGCGTCAATGCCCTGGTGCGGCAGGCGCCCCGGGCGGTGAACAAGCTGCTGGCGAATCCCACGGTCAAAAAGCTCATCCCGGCGGATATCGGGCAGAAGCTGGCCTCTCTGAACTGGGTCGAGCTGGTCGCGCAGGTGCGGCAGGTGCTTTTGAGCGGCTTCAGCGGCGCGGCCGACGCGGTCAGCTCCATCTTCTCCGGCGCGGTGACGGCGCTGTTTGCCCTCATCTTTGCGGTATACCTGCTATTGGGGAAAGACACGCTGAGCCGTCAGTGCAACCGGGTCATGGAGTGCTATCTGCCTGAGCTGTGGCAGAAACGGGTCCGCCATGCCCTGAGACTGCTGAACAGCAGCTTTCGTAAGTTCGTGGTAGGCCAGTGCACCGAGGCGGTGATCCTGGGGAGCCTGTGCATCGGGGGGATGATGCTCTTCCGCTTCCCCTATGCTACCATGATCGGCACGCTGGTGGGCGTCACGGCGCTGATCCCGGTGGCCGGCGCCTATATCGGCGCGGGGGTGGGGGCTTTCATGATCCTGTCCGTGTCCCCGGAGAAGGCCCTGTGGTTTTTGGTGTTCATCGTGGTGCTACAGCAGCTGGAGGGGAACCTCATCTATCCCCGGGTGGTGGGCTCCTCCATCGGCCTGCCGGGCATGTTCGTGCTGGCAGCGGTCACGGTGGGCGGCGCCATGTTTGGCGTGCTGGGGATGCTGGTGGGCGTACCGGTGGTGGCGGCCCTCTATCAGGCCCTGCGGGAGGATGTGGACCGCCGGGAAAAGCTGGACATCGCCCCGCCGGACCTGAACATCATGGAAGAATAAAACAAAAGAGAGACGGGCGCTCGCCCGTCTCTCTTTGTGTCTATGTTTCCTCTTTCGGCACATAGCGCCCCGATCTCTTCCGTCCTTTGACACACTGGGTCAGCAGGTACTCGATCTGTCCGTTCACGGAGCGGAAGTCGTCCTCGGCCCAGGCGGCCAGCTCCTCATAGAGCTTGCCCGATATGCGCAGCAGGAGCTGCTTTTTTTCGTTTGGGGATGCCATGTTTATCAGTTAATACAGGCTCCCGGAGTTGACGATGGGCTGGGCGTCCTTGTTGCCGCAGAGCACCACCAGCAGGTTGGAGACCATGGCGGCCTTGCGCTCCTCGTCCAGGTCCACCATGCCGCCCTTGTTGAGCCGGTCCAAGGCCATCTCCACCATGCCCACGGCCCCGTCCACGATCATCTTCCGGGCGTCGATGATGGCGCTGGCCTGCTGCCGCTGGAGCATCACCGCGGCGATCTCCGGCGCGTAGGCGAGATAGGTGATCCGCGCCTCCAGGATCTCCAGTCCGGCCACGTCCACCTTGCCCTGGATCTCCTTGCGGATGCGCTCGGCCACCACCTCGCTGGAGCCCCGGAGAGAGCCCTCGTCCGCAACCCCGTCCCCGGTGGTATCCACGTTGGGGGACACGTCGTAGGGGTACAGGCGCACCACGTTGCGAAGCGCGCTGTCCGTCTGGATGGAGAGGAACTCCACGTAGTTGTCCACGTTGAACACGGCCTTGGCGGTGTTCACGATGCGCCAGATGACCACGATGCCGATCTCCACGGGGTTGCCAAGGCAGTCGTTGATCTTCTGCTTGTTGTTGTCCAGGGTCATGACTTTCATGCTCAGTTTTTTGTTGGCGAGGCCGCCGGTGTCCAGATTGATGTTCACATTGGTCTCGCCGCCGCTGCCGGCCAGGAGCTTGGCAAGGCCGCTCCCGCCAGAGGAGCTGGTGCTGCCGGTGCTGGGCTTGGTGCCTGCGGCGGGATTCACGGCGGAGCAGAAGGGATTGACCCAGTAAAAGCCCTCGCCCTTCAGCGTGCCGATGTACTTGCCGAACAATGTCAGCACCAGGGCCTCCTGGGGCTTCAGGATCTTCAGCCCGCACAGCAGTATCCAGCCCAAGGCGCACCAGCCGATGCAAACTACCAGCACGATCACCAGCGCGGGGCCCTGCACCTCCGCCACCGCGGCGGCGATGATGCCTGCCACCGCCGCCACATACAGTGCCAGCACCAGCAAAAGCATGGGCATGCCGTTTTTCCGCTTGCCCAGAACGATCTCCTCGGTATATTTCTTTTCCATAGGTGAGACCTCCCTTGTGTTTGATGATATCATAATGATATCACGGTGATAATACGATGTCAAGAAAAATCCGGCGTGCCGCGAAAGCACGCCGGACGATGTGTTTTGTTGTCTCAGACGTCGGGCTTGATGCCATAGGAGGTGAGCTGGTCCTGAAGGATCTTGATCTGACGCTGGTGGTACAGCCGCCGGTTGCGGATGGTCAGCTCGCCGGTGATATACAGCAGGATGAGCAGCCCCAGGCAGATGAGGGTGAAGGGGTTGCAGTGGCTCGCCACCTGACCGCCCTTGAGCAGGGCCTTGACCTTCAGATAGACGCTGGACACCAGATAGGGGGTGGCGTAGCACCCGGCGATGAGCAGAGTCATGAGCTTGGGGATGATAAGGGGACGGCGGCGGTTGGCATACTTCTTGAACAGCGGGACCATGCAAAAGATGATGGACACCACGCACTCGGCGATGAGGGCATATGTAAGATAAGGAGCCGCGTTCCGGCACAGCTCGAACATGGAGTAAAGGGTGATGGAGCTGGCACTGGCCGCGCTGGTGACCTGGATGGATGGCAGGAACCAGAAGGCGATGAGCGCGCCGTTGGCGGCGATGGCCAACAGGCAGAACAGCACGATGAACACCCGGGTCGCGGTGAGCTTGTCTTTCTTCACCGGGGGGCGACCGCCCTGAGAGGGGGGCGCGACTACGACGGTGGGAACGGCGAGAGCGCCGGGGACAGGGGTACCGCAGGTAGGGCAGACCCGCGCCAGGGGATTGAGTTCATGCTTGCAATTGGAACAGACCATCAGTCAAACCTCCTTGAACTGAGACAGTAGAGCGCCGGAAATGTCAGAACAGACCACCCAGGCCGCCGGTCAGACGGCTCATGGACTGGGCGGATGCCTCCTCCGCCTTGCGCAGGGCCTCGTTGACAGCGGCGATGATCATATCCTGGAGCATGTCCACGTCGTCCGGGTCCACAGCTTCCGGGTCGATGACGAGCTCCGTCACCTCCCGCTTGCCGGATACGGTGGCCTTGACCACGCCGCCGCCGGCGGAAGCGGTATAGGACTGCTGCTCCAGGTCCTCCTGCATCTGCATCAGGTCCCGCTGCATCTTCTGTGCCTGCTTCATCATCGCGGCCTGGTTCATGCCGCCAAATCCGCCGCCGCGGAAAGAGCCTCCTCTAGCCATAATACATATCTCCTGTACTTTAAAGATTGTTACTCGAATTTGATGTTGCCGAACCGGCCCAGAGCGTCCAGTTTCTCCATGTTGGGCTTGGGCGTCTCAGCCGGAGGCCGGTCAATGAAGGCGACGTGGCCGCTCTTGCCGGTCACCGCCTGCAATTCCTGCTGGAACAGCGCCTGATTGGTGGGATTGTCCAGCATCATCTTGGCGATGGGCGTGGCAAAGACCACGGAGAGCGTGTCCCCGTCATAGGAGCCGGTCACTTGGGTGGGGGTCATCAAAATGGCATAGGCCCCCATGTCCAGCTTGCCGTTCAGGCCCCGGACCAGCGCGTCCCAGACCGCGCCGCCGTCCGGGGCGGGGGAAGCGGGGGAGGGGCGCTCCGGCGGCTTAGGCTCCTGCTTTGCAGGAGGTTCCGGGTCGTGGGCCGGAGGCAGAATGTCGTCCGTGTCTTCGGGAGGCGCATCTGCGTCCGTATACCAGGGGGCTTCGTCCTCCTGCTGCGGGGGCTCCGGGGGAGCAGGCGCGGGGGCAGGTCCCGCTGCCGGTTCAGCTGCCGGTATTGGTTCAGGAACAGGGACCGCTGCCGGGGCCGGGATGGCCGCGCCGCTTTTCAGGGCGGCTTCCAGCCGGGAGACCCGGGTCTTGAGACCGGCAAGAGTATCGCCGGTCTCCGGTACGCACAGCCGAACCAGGCACATCTCCGCTGCCCGGCGGGGGTCGGTGCCGCCCACGTTGGCGGCGCGAATGGCGCTCATGCCGTCCATGAGCTGGGAGCCGGTGAGCTGGGAGGCAAAGCGGCGGAGCGTCTGGGTCTCATAGATGCCGGACAGGAGCGCCTCGCCGTTCCGGGGGGCCACTTGCAGCAGCAGCACATCCCGCATGAGCCCGCCCAGCTCATTCAAAATGCCGGCTGGCTCCTTGCCTCCCTGCCAGAGCCGGGAGAAAAGAGTCAGGGCCTTTTCCGCGTCCCCTGCGCCGATCGCGTCCAGGAGCTCCACGGTCCGACGGCTGCCGGCCAGGCCCATGGCGGAGAGGACCTCCGCGGTGCCGATATGTTCGGAGGCGGAACACTGGTCCAGAAGACTCAGCGCGTCCCGCAGACCGCCGTCCGCCAGCCGGGACAGCAGTTCTGCCGCCTCCGGCTCCAGTTCGATGCCCTCCTGGCCGGCCACATAGCGCAGCCGCTCTGCGATGGCCGCCGGCTCGATGCGGGTAAAGCTGTGGCGCTGGCAGCGGGAGACGATGGTGGGGGGCAGCTTCTGGGGGTCCGTGGTGCACAGGATGAAGATCACGTGCTCAGGCGGCTCCTCCAGGATCTTCAGAAGGGCATTGAAGGACATGGACGAGGAGGCCAGCGCGTGGGCCTCGTCGATGATGTACACGCGTTTTTTCACCGAGGCGGGGGAGAACACGGCCTCCTCCCGCAGCGCACGCACATCGTCCACGCCGCTGTGAGAGGCGGCGTCCATCTCCACCACGTCCATCACGCTCTCGTCCAGGATGCCCCGGCAGGAGGCGCACTGGTTGCATGGGTCGCCGTTTACGGGGTGCTCACAGTTCACGGCCCGGGCCAGGATACGGGCACAGGTGGTCTTGCCGGTGCCCCGGGTGCCGCTGAAAAGGTAGGCGTGGGAGAGCCGGCCTGTCTGCACCTGCCGCTTGAGGGTGGAGGTGATATGTTCCTGTCCGACCACGTCCTCAAAGGTCAGCGGCCGGTATTTTCTGTATAACGCCTGATACATTTGCCTCGCACAGTCCGCCGCCGCAGCGGCGGATAAAATGGGATGATGATTTCCGGGGACATGTGCCTCGGAAATCATTCTTTGCGGCTCACGAAGTGTGCGAGCGCAGCGAGTGCGCGTATGTGAGCCGAGACCTACTCGTTGAAATGCGCGCATTTCAACGAAATAAAAAAGCTGTACACCTGCCTTTGTCTACCCGACATGTCCGTTACCGTGGCAGTTGGCTCAGACCCAGCGACCTCGCGGCACACGGAGGGTCCCGCTTAATGCTGCTCGGTTCCCCGCCTGACATGGTTCACAGGTCTCCGTTGCGTGAGACCAGGCCTTCAACGCCACTTACCGCGGCCAGACGACACATCGAAGTATCCGGGGGCAGGAATTCGTCCCCGCTATAGCGGATTGCGGGTACAGGGCACCGCTGGCTCCCCGACTAGTACAGCTCCTGGGCTATTATACGCCACCGGGGGATTTTTATCAAGTGGGACTTTACAAATCGGGAAATTGTGTTATAATACCCTAGCAGCATGTTTGGGGGCGTAGCTCAGCTGGGAGAGCGTTCGGTTCGCATCCGAGAGGTCGAGGGTTCGAATCCCTTCGTCTCCACCATCTTGCAAAAACCTGCTGAATTGCAATGATTCAGCAGGTTTTTGCAACTATCGGGATGATTTGCTGGGGTAATTTCCAATTTTCAGGAAAATTATCCTTCGTCATATTTCATAGAATATCCGCCCCTTTCTTGTAAAAATGAGAATTCCCCCGCCTGAGCTACGCCCCCCTGACTGTATATTTACCGCGATTTGCTTCATATCCGGGGATGTAGAGGATATTGAGTGTGAGCGGTGTATGTGGATTTGCTTCGGGATGCGAATCGGACGCTGGGTATGGGCGTTACACTCTGAATTTTCGGGATGCGAATCGGAAGCCTGGCATTGGAGGTACATCCAAGTATTATTTATGACGAGGGGCTGAAGTTGTATTGTATCTCAACCTTGGAGGTCTGATAGACGGTAATGCGCTTTACCAGAAGCCGAATCAGGTCGATAATGGCATACGGTTCTTCGCCACTGAGCGTCTCCAACAATACCGGGACATCTACGACCGTCTTGCGCAAAAGCTTTTGCCGGTATTCCAAGTCCTGAATTGCCTTATCAAGCGACTTTATGTACTGCTCTTCTGTGGAACACTTGCGTTTGATATGCTCTGCTGTTCCCTGAAGGACTGACAGAGTCAACGGACTTTCTTTCCGAAGGGCCTTGAGGATCTCAGTATGAAGATCTTCAAGGTTCTTTTCCAGCCTTCCACGCCGCCGCTCTGCTTCCTGCCGCTGGCTGTGGATGCTGTCGATCTGTTCCAGCAGCTTCTGCCAGCACTCTTTCACAAATTCCGGGGATCTGAGAGCAAACAGAGTATCATATATCTTGTTGATCACCGTTTCCTCCAGCAGCTTCACGGAGTAGCCAGCAGGACCGTTGCAGCGGTCATGGTGACACTGCCGTTTACCGCATATGTACCGCTGCCGCGTCTCCCTGATCACATTCCCGTCCGGCCCCTTTCCTATGCGCCCGCTGGTGCCCCGGCCAAGCCGTTTCCCGCAGTGGCCGCAGTAGGCGATGCCAAGCAGCAGCATGGGTTCCCGGTCGCCCTGATAAAGCCGCCTTACGGCGTAGTCGTGCTGATATGCCTCCCGCTGTATGGCAGCCTTTTCAAACAATTCATTGTCAATGATCTGAAGCTGGGGCAGATGTCCGGACACGGCGGTACCCTTCACGATATGGCCGGTATATATGCGGCGCTTGAGGATCTGGGCCACGGTGCCGCAGTGCCAGTGGTCCTCATTGGGACTTGGCACGCCGAGCTCTGTAAGGTACTTGGCGAGACGATATGTTCCCATTCCCTCATTGGCATATTTCCGATAGATGAGCCGCACTACCTCCGCTTCCTGGGTATTTACGACCAGGTCGTACACCTCCCGGTTGTGCCGATTTCTACGGCCGTTGCGGACAAGTCGGTAGCCATAGGGAGCATTGCCGCCGGTATAAAGCCCCTCCCGTGTGAGCTGTTCTATGCGCGTGCGCGTTCGGATAGAGGTCTTTATACTCTCGCCGGACGCCTGCCAGAACTGGATGTAATTGAGCAGCTTGTCGATGTGGTTGTCAAAGCGCTGCTCGCCCTCCTTGACGCTCCAGACAGCGATGCCGTTGCGGACGAACCATTCCACCACGAAAGGCGTCTCGTCGTCCCGGCGGCCCAGCCGATCGAACATGAACACCAGTAGGATGTCGAAGGCCTTCTGCATGGCGGCGTTCTTGATGGACTGGATGGCGTCCCGGTCGTTGGCGGAGACGGAAAAACCGGACACGCCCCGCTCGTAATATTCCTTTTCGATACACCAGCCTTTCTCTGCGGCAAAGGCCGTGCATGCTTGCCGCTGCATAGGGATGTCGGCCCCGTCGACTTGCTTCATGGTGGACACACGGTAGAGACAATACACTCGTTTCATTGGGATACCTCCTTTAATTACGATGTATCTGCATGGTACCATGGGAAACAAAAAGTGCGCCTCAAAAGAGACACAAAAGGATGTTGACAATATATAGGATAAACCCTACTACCACGCAGTAGTTTAGTAGAAAGCTTTTTCCTCCTTTATATTTGCAAAAACAGCGCGGTATGCTATAATCTAGGAGGGAAACGGGGGCTTAAGACGTCTTGTCTTGATTCTACCTCACGGTATGATCGCGCAACCAACAGCTATATGGCTATGCCACTGGTATTACTGCAAGACTACCATGGTCTGCGGTTCTGTGCAGTGTTCTTAAGAAGTCCCCGGTTTCCTTTTTGAAAGACTAACTATTAGATGTCAAGCCTGAATTAAGGGAAATGGGCGAAAGGAAGAGAATCCGCAAGAAGGTAAAA
>CANRNU010000021.1 GCA_947632005.1 uncultured Oscillospiraceae bacterium
GCGGCGAAGTCGCCGTTCTGGGTGTTCTTGGGGATGCTGACGGACCCGGAGGCGCCCTCCAGCGCCGGGACCGCCTTTTTGATGAGCGCGTCGATGTCCGACTTTGCCCGTTCGATCAGGTCAGCCATTTGTCTTCTCTTTCACGTTGATTTTAAACTGGTTCCGGCCCATGGGGGCGTGGTTGAAGTCGATCTCATAGTCCAGCTCCATGGTGCCTCCGTGCTCGTCCAGTCTTGCGTCGATGCGGCGGGTATCCACCCCCATGGTGGCGCTGCCGTAGGGAGTCTCGTAGAGGAAGAAATCCTTCTGCCCTTCCCGGAACACCATCTCGGAGTTCAGACTGCCCTCCCGGCGGAGCACCACGCCCATGGGGCTGATGGTAAAGGTGGTGCGGGTGCCGTCCAGCCCGGTCAGGTCGCTCTCCTCATAGGTGAAGCGGCTCTCCCCGTTCTCAAAGCCGTACTTGCCCGCCGTTACGAGCTCCACCGCGTCCCGCTGCCCCGAGGGGTCACGCTGGACGCCGGTTATTGAAATGATCACATCTCGCATATTCATGTGGTCCATCATAATACAATTTCGCTCCCAACACAAGGAAAACTTCTCCGGAAAGCAATAATTCGTTGCTTTGCCCTATAGAACATTATAGCACAATGGTGCTATAATAGCCATGAGGAAGTTTGGGCCTGTGAGAAAGCACATTATAGCATAAAATTGCTATAATACAATCGTGAGAGAAAATGGGGAGGTGAGCGTCTTGACGATCGAGCTGACCGACAAGGAGTTCCGGCGGCTCCTGGACTTGGTGTATGTGGGGGACTGGGTGCTGAACTCCGCCCGGGGCGAGGACCGGTTCGAGGACTATGACATGCTGCAGGAGAAGCTGTTTGCCCTGTGTTCCCAGGCGGGCATGCGCTCTCTCATCGAGACGTGGCAGGGCCATGTGTTTCCCTCCCGGGCCTATGAGGAGGGCGGCATCCATGAGGCCATCGCAGACTATGAGGACGCGGTGTTCTTTGACATCCTGGCCGAGGAACTGGCCCGCCGGGACATGGAGGGCGAGGGCCTGGACGCCAATGACGAGACAGAGCTGATGAACCGTATGGAGGAGTATTATTCCGAATTTGAACAGCATGGCATCGACAACCTGATGGTAGAGCCTTGAACGCTGCGAAACGAAATGACCGCCCGGATGGCCATCCGGGCGGTCATTCTGCATGGGTCAGGGCATGTCCAGCTCCTGCTCGGTGCGCTCCAGGGTGAAGCCCCGGCCCCGGACCTCCTTGACCTGGGTGATGGTGATGAAGGCCGCCGGGTCGATGGACTGGATGAGCTCCTTGGCGTCGTATAGCTTCCGCGGGGGGATGACGCACAGCACGCCCTGCTGCCGCTGCTGCAGCGCCCCGGTCTCGATCTGGACCATGGTGGCCCCCGCCTCCAGCTCCGTCAGGATGCGGCGGCGGATCTCCTCGTGGCGCTGGGAGACGGCGAAGACCTGGATCTGGGCCTGTCCCAGGATCATCACTTTGTCCAGCACCAGCGACTGCAGCACCACCAGCACCAGGGCGTAGAGGATGGGCTCCGGCGCGGAGAACAGCGCCTGCCCGCCGATGACCAGGATGTCCATGGCGTACACGCATACGGACAGGGGGATGTGGGTCCACTTGTGCAGCACGAGGCTGGCGATGTCTGTGCCGCCGGTGGAGGAGCCCACCCGCATCACGACGCCCAGGGACGCGCCCATGAGCACACCGGCGAACAGCGACGCCATCAGCGGGTCGTCCGTGAGGGCGCCGAGGGCCGGGATGCGGTCCATCAACCCCAGAAACAGCGGGTAGAGGACCGTACTGGCCAGGGTGGTGGTCACCAGCTTTTTCCCCAGCACCAGTCCGCCCAGCACCAGCAGCAGGCCGTTCATCACGAACACGCAGGCGGCCGTATCTATGCCGGTGACCCGCTCCAGCACGATGGCGATGCCTGTGGTGCCGCCCATGATGATGCCGTGGGGGATGATGAACGCCTCCACCGTGAAGGCCAGCAGCGCGTTCCCCGCCAGGATGGAGACACACGTCCGGGCCAGATCATATAACTTTTTTGTTTCTTTTGCCATGTCATACCTCTAAAAAACTTATCAATGTGATTATATGCGAAAAACGCCGTTTTGGCAAATCCTATGTATAATCTTCCACGCCCCGCCGCAAAATACTGACCGGGTGATCGAGATATGAACATGACCAATGGGGAGTATAACGAGTATATCAAGGGCATGGCCCCCAAGTCGCCCCTGGCGGGGGACCTGGTGAAGGCGTTCGTCGTGGGCGGGCTCATCTGCTGCCTGGGCGAGGGACTGAGCATGCTCTATCGGGATCTTGCGGGCCTGGCGGAGGAGGACGCCGCCACGGCGGTGAGCATGACGCTGATCGCGCTGTCCGCGCTGCTCACCGGCCTGAACGTCTATGACAAGCTGGCCCGGTTCGCCGGAGCGGGGACGCTGGTGCCCATCACCGGCTTTGCCAACTCCGTGGTGAGCCCGGCTCTGGAGTTCAAGACCGAGGGCTTCATCCTGGGTACGGCGGCGAAGATGTTCACCATCGCCGGCCCGGTCATCACCTTCGGCCTGACAGCCAGCGTGGTGTACGGCCTCATATTGTGCCTGCTGCAATAAAAGCGCCTATGGCCGCCCGAAAAGACTATGGCTGTGCTGAGGATCCCGGAGACGGAGCGGCCTGAAATATCTGAAACAGCTTGGGCAAAAAGCATGGTGCTCGAAATGCTGCTAAATGATGAATATTGCAATCTTGAGAAATGTTATATTTGTTACTGGCAACACAAAAAGATGGCAGTCACTTTCGTGCCTGCCTTCTTTTTGCCGTGGCAACAGTCATTCGGCGGCTTTTTCTATTTACTTCCTCAAAGTGCACAAAAGGTAAGAAAATGAGCACAAAAATTTTTCCCATTCCGCAGAAATTACCTGTGGGCCCTTGACATTCAAACGCTAATGCGTTAAAGTCAGACAAAATTTCACAGCGTTGCTTCGGCCCTATCCGGGCCGAGACAATGATAGAGGCGCGGCGCGCATGAGTAAACCTCCGGCATGGGAGCAGGATCTCCCGGGGGATGGAAAGGGCCCGCCGCCGAAGCGGAATACGCCTCCTGCGGCGCGTTCTGCTGGGCCGGTCGAGAATATCTGCCGGACTGTCACGTATGTGGAGCGCTATCATTGGCCGACAGCTTTCTCCGCTGAGAGAGCCTATCAGTTTTGAAATGCCAGCCATGGATGTTCCGCAGCATCCATGGCTGATATTTTTATTGCAGTATTGAAACAGAAAGGAAAATCATCATGAAACTGAGAAATTTTACTGCCTTGCTCCTGGTCCTGGCCATGCTGCTGTGCCTTGCTGCCTGCGGCAGCGCTAAGAAGGAGACTGCCCCGGAGGAGGCCCCCGCCGAAGAGACTGCTGAAAACGAGACCCCCGCTGAGGCGGCGTCCGCCGCCGACGCCGGGGAGGAAGCCCCTGCTGAAGAGACCGCCGACGGCGGCCAGCTCCGGGTGGGTATGGAGTGCGCCTACGCCCCCAACAACTGGCAGGAGACGGAGGCTTCGGACACCAACGTGCCCATTGAGAACGTGCCCGGCGCTTACGCCGAGGGCTACGACGTACAGATCGCCCGGTACATCGCCGATGCGCTGGGCAAGGAGCTGGTGATCGTAAAGCTGGGCTGGGACGGCCTGATCGAGGCGCTGAACCAGGGCCAGATCGACGCCATTATCGCCGGCATGATGGACACCCCCGAGCGGAAGGAGGCCATCAACTTCAGCGCCCCCTACCATGAGACCGTCTACGCCATGATGGTCAATGAGGACTCTCCCTATGTGGACGCCACCTCCATCCAGGATTTCTCCGGCGCCAGCGTCCTGGGCCAGAAGGACACTGCCCTGGACACCGTCATCGACCAGATCGAGGGCGTTGACCACCTGACCCCCGCCGAGAGCGTTCCTGACATGATCTCCCGCCTGCAGCAGGGCACCTGCGACGCCATCGTCATCAACCTGGAGAACGCCGACGGCTACCTGGCCTCCAACGCCAGCTTCCGCGTCGTCACCTTCGACGGGGCCAACGGATTCACGCTGGAGTCCAAGGGCGCCTGCGTGGGCATCCGCAAGAGCGACACCGACCTGCTGGAGCAGGTGGACGCCGCCCTGGCCGACCTGGACAAGGCGGCCCGGGACGAGATGTGGAACACCGCCGTGGCAGACCAGCCCACCTGAACCTGGATCCGGGAGGGCCGTATATGACGGCCCTCCCCACCCCAATGGCATCGTTTGGAGGAACAGAACATGAACCAAGCAGCAAGAAAAAAAGGACAGCTGCGCGCCTTCGTCCGAAATGACCACCGCTATGTCTTCCTGGGGGGCAGTCTGCTGGCGCTGGCGTGCCTGGCGCTCATCTCTGCCGCCCCGTCGGAGCACAGTTTCCTGGGGGCAGACAACTTCGTCTGCGGCCTTTTGGCGGCCCTTTGCAGCGCCTTCCTGGCTGTCGCCGTCCTTGCCCTTATCGTGAAGCTGACCCACTGGAAGACCTACGGCGGCACCTTTCTGAAAAAGCCCGGACCGGTCCGGGCCGCCCGGATATATTCTTATGTGCTGGCGGCGGTCTTTGCCCTGCTGGCTGTGGATCGGCTCGCCGTCAAGCTGGCGGACACCGTCCGCATGTGCGCCGCCATGGACAGCAACCCGCCGGAATTCTTCCTGTCCATGTTCTACATGACCTCCAAATCCCTGGGCACCATCGCCTACGGTGTCAAGACCACCGTGTTCCTGGCCCTGGCTGGCACCGCCATTGCCTTCGTGCTGGGCATCCTGATGGCCTTCTTTCGCATCCAGACCCCGGACAAGCGGGACAATGACCTGGTGAAATTCATCAAGTCCGTGGCCCGGACCTTCGCCTCTTTCTATATCACCGTCATCCGGGGCACCCCCATGATGGTCCAGGCCCTCATCATCTTCTTCGCAGGCTTCAACGTCTTCACCCACTTCACCGACCTGTCCGTGGCGGAGATCAACCAGATCTGGTCCACCAGCACCGCCGGACTCATCACCATCTCCCTGAACTCCACCGCCTATCTGGCGGAGGTGCTGCGGGGCGGCATGGAGTCCGTGGACGCGGGCCAGACCGAGGCCGCCCGCTCCCTGGGCATGACCGGCTGGCAGGCCATGTTGAAGGTGGTCTTCCCACAGGCGGTGAAAAACTCCATCCCTGCCATCGGAAATGAGTTCATCATCAACATCAAGGACTCCTCCGTGCTGTCCGTCATCGGCTGCATGGACCTGATGTTCGCAACCAAGAGCGTCAGCGGCATCTATTACCGGCAGCTGGAGATCTACTGCATGGCCGCCATCCTGTACCTCGTCCTGACATATCTCAGTTCCCTGCTGCTGCGATACCTGTCCCGCAAGCTGGATATGCCCGACACCCGGGGCATCCCCAGCTCCAATTGAGGAGGTCCCCATGGAACAGATACTGAAGATCGAAAATCTGGAGAAATCCTTCGGGGACCTGCAGGTGCTCAAGGGCATCGACCTGGAGGTGGACCGGGGCGAGGTCGTCTGCATCATCGGCGCCTCCGGCTCCGGCAAATCCACCCTCCTGCGGTGCATCAACCTGCTGGAAGAGGCCGACTCCGGCCATATCTGGTTCGGCGGCAAGGACCTGATGGACCTGAGCACCGACATCAACGCCCTGCGCCAGCGCATCGGCATGGTTTTCCAGAGCTTCAACTTATTCAACAATAAAAATGTGCTGGATAACTGCACGATGGCCCCCGTCGCTGTCCGGCACATCCCCAGGGCCCAGGCCGAGCAGACTGCCATCCGGCATCTGCGGACCGTGGGACTGGAGGACTTCATCCACGCCGACTCCCGCCGGCTTTCCGGCGGCCAGAAGCAGCGTGTTGCCATCGCCCGGGCCCTTTGTATGGAGCCGGAGATCATGCTCTTCGACGAGCCCACCTCCGCCCTGGACCCGGAGATCGTGGGTGAGGTGCTGGACGTGATGAAGCGCCTTGCCAAAGAGGGCATGACCATGGTGGTCGTCACCCACGAGATGGCCTTCGCCAAGGAGGTCAGCGACCGGGTGGTATTCATGGACCAGGGCGTCATCCTGGAACAGGGGACCCCCGCCCAGGTCTTCGGCAACCCCAGGCAGGCCCGGACCAAGGAATTTCTGAGCCGGTATCTGGAGGACAAGAAGCAGTGAAGGACGTTTTTGATTTCTTCGCCCACGAGGACGACCTGCCGGACCTGGACGTCCGGGGGGCCGCAGAGCGCCTGGGCGAGGCCATCCGCTGCCGGACCGTCAACCCGGCGGACCACTCCCTTACCGATTACGGGGAGTTCGACAGGCTCCACGCCCACATCCGGGCCAGCTACCCTCATATCATGGCCGCCGGGACCTTTGAGGTCCTGGGCCACCACGCGCTGCTCATCACCCTGCCCGGCAGCGAGCCGGCCCTGCGGCCCTGCCTGTTCATGTCTCACCAGGATGTAGTGCCCGTGGTGGAGGGCACGGAGCAGGACTGGACCTATCCCGCCTTCTCCGGGACCATCGCGGACGGCTATATCTGGGGCCGGGGCGCCCTGGACATCAAGCAGCAGGTCTTCGGCTGTCTGGAGGCGGCGGAGTATCTTCTGGCCCACGGCAGGACCTTTGCCCGGACGGTGTACCTGGCCTTCGGGGACGACGAGGAGACGCTGAACCTGGGGGCCAAAGCCATCGCGGAGACCCTTCGGGACCGGGACGTGACGCTTGAATTCGTCCTGGACGAGGGGGGCGGCAAGATCGAGAGCGGCGCGCCCTACGGGGCACCGGAGGCGGCGCTGTGCGCCGTGGAGCTGCTGGAGAAGGGCTACGCCGATCTGGAGCTGAGCGCCCAAAGTGCCGGCGGCCACTCCAGCCGTCCCTTTGGCGGCACCTCCCTGGGCCGCCTGAGCCAGGCTATCGCCCGTATCGTGGAGGCGCCATTCCCTGTCCGGCTCTCTCCCGTGATGGCCGGCGCGTTCAAGGCCCTGGCCCCCTATGTGACCGAGGAGCCCCTCCGGACCCTGGTCCGGGACGTGGATGCCAACGCCGACGCCATCGCCCGGTACTGCTATGGTCAGCGGACGCTGTTCCCCTACGTGACCACTACCATCGCCCCCACCGTCATCCGGGGCGGCAGCGAGGCCTGCAACGTCATGCCTCAGAACATGACCGCCGTGGTCAATTTCCGCATAGCCCAGGGCGAGACGGTCCGGGAGGTCTTTGATCACGCCAGGGCCGCTGTAGGGGACCTGGACGTGTCCATGCGATTCCTCCAGGCCAATGACCCCTCCCATGCCGCCCGCAGCGACGGCTACGGCTATGAGCGCCTGACCTGGTCCATGGGCCGATACTTCCCCGGGGTGGTGTTCGTCCCTTCCATGACCCCCGGCGCCACCGACGCCCGCCAGTACGAGATCGTCTGCGACACCTGCCTGCGGTGCAGCCCTTTCATAGGCAGCGCGGAGGAGGTGGGCCGGGCCGTCCACGGCACCAATGAGCGCATTGCCGTCCGGGCCTATGCCCAGGGCATCCGGGTTCTGGCACACCTGATGGAGCATACGGCTGTCCGGCCGTGAACCGGAAAAAAGCGAGTGGGCTTCGTTTCTTCAAGGAGAAGATCTTGAAGCGGGTTCTGCCGCATAGCGACAAGCTGTTCGGAATAGCGTGCTATGCTCCTTCCGTTCGACACAAAAAGTTTGGTCCTTCATTGACAGCAACGGATGGCTTCATCCTGGGTACGGCGGCGAAGATGTTCACCATCGCCGGCCCGGTCATCACCTTCGGCCTCACCGCCAGCGTGGTATATGGTCTGATCCTGTGCCTGCTGCAATAAAAACGCCTATGGCCGCCGGTCTCCGGCGGCCATAGGCGCTTTATGGGTCCAGATCGTAAAGCTCAGCTTTTCGAGACGGCGCTGCCCTTTCAACAGGAATCTACGCTCCAGAATGCAGATTTCACAGAGTCATGTGCTCCAGGACTCGCCGGACGACGAAGGGATCCGCTTTTCCGGGCTGGCCTTTTTAACAGAGAAGTATGAACCGGCAAAAAAGACCGCGTACTCATTCTTCGTGATCTGATAATATTCGCCGCAACGCTTTGCCGTACCGCATTGCAAGGTCGTAATTGCTCAGCTCGGGACGGCTTTCCCAAGAGGCCAGAACGTCGTCCAGGATCTCGTCCAAATGAAGTTCCTTCTGATAACAACGGACGTCCCACAGGCGGCCTTCACGCACCAGTATCCTCAATGCCTCCTCGCGGGTAAGGTCCTTCCGCCCATCGTAATGGGTATCGCAGATATCAACGGCGCCGCAGGAATAGTTCTTCTCATAAAACTGATCAGCGGCAGGGGAATAATAGAGCTCGCCCCATCCGTATCCAAAGCCGGTGTGGGCGATCAGCTTCGGAGCGTCGGCAGGATCCGGAATACGCTTATTTGTGCCAGACTTCGCTTCTTTGTGTTCTTCCTTGGTTGTTTTTACGGTCTTGTTTTCCTCTGTCGGCGTATCCACAAGGGGAGGCTGCGCCGTCCGAGCGGGCGTCTGAGAGCTGCTTGTCCGAACAGCGGGCGCCGGGGCGGCCGGCTCCCGGGTCTGGACAACGGCAGTTTTCGGCGGGACCTGCTGCGCCGGCGCCTTGGGGCCCTGCGGCCGGCGCGTGAGAAGGTCCGGGCGATGGATCAGCAGCCCGGAGACCGTCAGAAGCGTTATCGTGGTCACCGTACGGAGCGCGACGACCCAGGGCGTGCGTACGGGAGCATCGGGATATATATGGGCAACGACCAGCACGGTAATGCTGATGGCGAGACACCACAAGATCGTTCGTTTGACGTACTGCATTTTCATGCCGGTCTCCTCCTGTATCCGATCCTATCCTGGCCTCTGCTCAAACGGGCTTTGCCCTCCTATCCAGTTTAGCCTGCGGCCCCGGGTTTGTCAATCGTTCCTTTTTTGCATGGATACATTGACAGGCGAGGTATTACATGCTATGATATATGCAGAAAATACATCGGCACACAAAGTATAACGCGAAAGGAGGTTCCGGCGATGTCCATTTCAGCGGATATCCTGCGGGGACACACAGACGCCATCATCCTGGCCCGGCTCCGGGAGGGGGACAGCTATGGCTATGAGATCAACAGGAAGGTATCTCAGCTCACCGGCGGCGCGTACGGTTTCAAGGAGGCCACGCTGTACACGGCCTTCAAGCGCCTGGAGCAGAACGGCCTCATCACCTCCTACTGGGGGGAAGACGGGCCCGGGGCCCGGCGGCGGTATTACGCCATCACCGAGGCGGGGATGGGTCAGCTGGCGGCGGACCGGCAGGAATGGGACGAGACGAAAGACGTACTGGACGCACTGATCGCAAAGGAGGGGTGAACATGGAGCAGATCAGGCAGAGATTCATCAATGAGATCGCGGCCAGTCTGGCCGGCGCAGCGGAGAGCGACGCGAAGGCGGAGATGGTCGAGGAACTGGCGGACAATCTGACGGGGCGGTATGAGGACATGACCGCCGCCGGGATCGGACCGGAGGAGGCGTTTGCCCGGGCCATGGGAGAGCTGGGCGACGTGGACGAGCTGACCGCCTATCTCAACAGCCTGGAGCCGGAGACGGCGGGAAAGGACGAGCTGGACGAGCTGGTCCGGGCTGTGAGCGATATGGGCCGGGCCGCCGCGGATATGGGGAGGAAGGCCGTGGACAAGGCGGAGGACTTCCTGCGCAGCGATACGGCCCGCTCGGCTGTCCGGGAGGGGAAGAAGGCCGTCCAGAAGGCCGGAGACATCATCCGGAAGGCCGTGGAGCAGGGGGCCATCGCCTGGAACAGCCGGAACGTGAAGCTGGACTTCACGGAGGACGAACAGGAGCAGTCTGTGCCCTCCGGAGAGCTGATGAGCCTGGATGTGGAGCTCCCCAACGGGGATGTGGACGTACGTCCGGCGCTGGAGCCGGACGCGCCTGTGCTGATAGAGGGAGATGCGGACCGGCTGGAGATCTTTACGTCGGAGGAGGGCGTTCTGACCGTCCGGCAGCGGTATACGGCCAGCGGCCAGTTCTTCTCCTTCCGGGGCATTTCCGGAACGGATGTGTCTTTGACCGTGCCGGCCAAAAAATGGGACAGCATCCGCATCGCCACGTCCTGCGGGGACGTGGGCATCGACGGCCTCGCGGCGGACAGGATCGCCGTCAGCACGGCCAGCGGCGACATCGACTGCCGCATAGACGCCTGTGGCCGGGGCGAGCTCAAGACGGCCAGCGGCGACATCCGCTGCCGGGGGAACTGGCAGAGCATCCTGGCGGAGACGGTCAGCGGAGATGTGGAGCAGGAGGGCGCCGTCGACGAGGCCCGGGTGACCACGGTCAGCGGGGACGTGGAGATGGAAGGAACGGTGACGGGCGCCCGGGTCCGCTCCATGAGCGGGGACATCCAGCTCCGGAGCGGGATGCTGCCCCGGGAGCTGGACCTGAGCTCCAAGAGCGGGGATATAGACGTCAGGCTCCCCGGGGATGCGGGGCCGTTCCACGCCCGGCTGGACACCGTCAGCGGCCAGGCGCGCTATGACTTCCCCGGCGCGTGGACCAGCGCGTCGGCGCCGGAGGACGGCGTGCCGGCGTATAAGCTGGCCAGCATCAGCGGGGACGTGAGTCTGAAAAAACTGGTATGATAGACCCGGCGAAACGCAAAACAGCCCCTGTCGTGAGACAGGGGCTGTTTTGCGGACAGACGGACCGGGACCGGCCTATTTCATGTAATAGGCCGCCACCACGCTGGTGACCAGGATGCCGTCCACCTCGCCCTTCATAAGGGCCTGGAACAGACCGTCGGTGTTGGTCTGATAGATGACGGAGCCAAGGCTGTCCACGAATTTCTTGTTCTGATACAGGATATCCTCGTCCACCACGGCCACCCCCAGGGTCTTGCCCTTCAGGCCGGAGCGGCGGCGGATGTGGCTGCCGGCACGGGCCACCAGCACATACTGGCTGGTCAGATAGGCGGGGGAGTAGTCGAAGTCCGAGGACAGGTCCGCCTCCGGCACCGCCATGGCGATGTCGATGTTCCCGGCGTTCAGCTCGATCTGGGCGTCGGCGATGTTGATGGGATAGAAATTGATGCCCCAGCCCAGGTATCCGCAGATGAAGGTGATGAGCTCCACGTCGAAGCCCGCATACCCTCCGCCGGAGATATAGCTCATGGGCATATTGGTGGTGTCGATGCCCACGGTCACGAACCGCTCGGGCTTTTCCTCCTCGATCTCGGACAGGGCGTCGCTGTCGCCCCGGATGTTTACCAGGTTCTCCCCGAACCAGGTGATGGACAGGTTGCGCAGCGTGTTGCTGGCGGCCAGCTCCTCCATGGCGGCGGTGACGAACTTCTGCAGCCGGTCTCCCTTCCGGAAGGCGATATAATAGCTGCCCTCGCCGCTGTACTCATCCACCACCCGGTAGCCGCTGCCAAAGTCGCAGCCGGCGAGCGGGAAAAGCATGGCGAGACACAGCGCGACACAGACAATGGGCCGGAGCTTTTTCATGGCGTTCCTCCTCGGAAGAATAACGCCGCACAGATGTGCAGCGTTATCGGATATGCGGCATTATTTATAGTAACTGATATCCTGCGGAAAATCAAGAGGTTTTCACGTCTGGTTGTAGCTGTCCAAAAACCGGCGCGTCCGCTCCTGGGTGGGGGCATTGATGACCTGCCGGGGGTCGCCCTCCTCCACGATCACGCCTTCGTCCATGAAGATGACGTGGGTGGATACGTCCCGGGCGAAGGCCATCTCATGGGTGACGATGACCATGGTGGTCTCCCGCTGGGCCAGCTCCCGGATGACCCGCAGCACCTCCTGGGTCAGCTCCGGGTCCAGGGCGCTGGTGGGCTCGTCGAAGCACAGGATGTCCGGCTGCAGGGCCAGGGCCCGGGCAATGGCCACCCGCTGCTGCTGGCCGCCGGAGAGCTGGTGGGGGTAGTTGTCCATCCGGTCGGAGAGGCCCATCTGCCCCAGGAGCTGCCGGGCCTCGCTGTCGATGCGCTGGTATATCTCCCTCTTCCGGGCCTTGAAGTCCGGCGCCTCCCGGGCCAGGAGCTGCCCGGCCAGGGTCACGTTCTGCAGGGCCGTATACTGGGGGAAGAGGTTGAAGGACTGGAACACCAGCCCGAAGTGCAGTCGCTTGCGGCGGATGTCCGCCTCCCGCTGGGTGGTCGGATCGGCTGCGTCGAACAGGGTCTCCCCGTTCACAGCGATGGAACCGCCGTCGGGCTTTTCCAGAAAGTTCAGACACCGCAGCAGCGTGGTCTTGCCGGAGCCGGAGGAGCCGATGATGGATACCACCTGGCCCTTCTCCAGGGAGAAGCTGATGCCCTTCAGGACCTCCGTCTGCCCAAAGCTCTTGCGGATGTCCTTTACGTCCAATATCGCCATCGTGTGCCCTCCTCTCAGCGGAAATAGTCCAGGCGCTTCTCCAGCCGGCCCAGCGCCACGGTCACCAGTCCGTTGAAGATCAGGTAATAGACCGCGGTGAAGAACAGCGGCCAGATAGCCCCGGCGATGCCGTGGGAGCCCTTCAGGAAGGACTGGCCCGCCCAGATGATCTCCTGCAGGGCGACGATCCGGGCCAGGGCGGTGTCCTTGACCAGGGTGATGATCTCGTTGGACATGGGCGGCACGATGCGCTTGATGACCTGCAGGAGGGTCACCTTATAGAATATCTGTCCCTTGGTCATGCCCAGCACCAGGCCGGCCTCCTGCTGTCCCTTGGGGATGGACTGGATGCCGCCCCGGTATATCTCGGAAAAGTAGCAGGAGTAGTTGAAAATGAACGCGATGGCCGAAGCCAGGAACCGCCCGGACTCGCCGCTGCCCCAGATGTTGTTTTTCAGCACCATGCCGGGGAAGTAGAAGATGATCAGCAGCTGGATCATCAGGGGCGTGCCCCGCACGATCCAAACTACCGTCCGCGTCAGCCAATTGAGGGGCTTGAAACGGCTCATGGAGCCGAAGGCGATCACCAACCCCAGGGGGAGCGCTCCCACGCCGGTGACGAAGAACAGCTTGAGCGTCTGTAAAAATCCAACGTTCAGGGCCTTGAGCACCACCGGCATTTGTTGAAGGATCAGTTCCATGTCGTTCTCCCGGAAAACAGAAATCATCGCCGCAGGCGATGTACGGAAAAGGCTCCCTTGTGTAAAGGGAGCTGTCATGCGGAGCATGACTGAGGGATTGTACCTGTAAGAGCAAGTACAACCCCTCCGTCTCGGCTTCGCCGTGCCGCCTCCCCTTACACAGGGGAGGCATCAGGCGCGTCTGTGTTACGCCGCAGGGGCCTCCTCTTCGGCGGCCTCCTCTTCGGCGGTCTGGTCGATCAGTGCGGCCTGGACGCCGTAGGTCTCGGCGATCTCCTGCATGGTGCCGTCCTCCAGGGCGGCGGCGAAGAAGTCATTCAGAGCGGCGGCCAGGTCGGAGCCCTTCCGGAAGCCCACGCCGTACTCCTCGCTGTTGAGGTTGATGGTGTTGACCAGATCCTCGTAGCCGGTGCCCTCGCCTACCATGGCGGCGGCCATCAACAGGTCGATGACGGCGGCGTCAGAGGAGCCGGCGCTGACCTCCAGCAGAGCCATGGCCTGGCTCTGAACGGGTTCGGTCTCATAGCCCAGGGCCTCCACCTCGGCCTCGCCGGCGCTGCCGGCCTCCACCGCGAAGACCAGGTCGGCCATGTCCTCGGCGGTCTCATAATCGCCGGCCTTGTCGGCGGGCAGGATCACGGTCTGGGCGTTGTTGCAGTAGGCGTTGGAGCACTCCATGGCCTCGGTGACCTCGTCGGTGAGGGTCATGCCGTTCCAGACCACGTCGATGGTCTTGGCCTCCAGCTCCAGGACCTTGTTGTCCCAGTCGATCTCCACGAACTCCACGTCCACGCCCAGGCTCTCGGCAAAGGCGGCGGCCATGTCGGCGTCAAAGCCGATCCAGTTGCCGTCCTCGTCCTGGTAGTCCATGGGCTCGAACTCGGTGATGCCCACCACCAGGGTGCCCTTGTCCTGGACATAGGCCAGGTCGCTCTCCTCTTCGTCGGCCAGGGCGAAGACGGACATGCTCAGCAGCATCAGCGCCGCGAGGGTGAGGGAAAGAATCTTTTTCATTTGGGGGAATCCTCCTGCGTTGTTTTGTTATCATGTTTAGCATGCTAGCACATTAGCGAGCTAAAGTAAAGGCTTTTTTTGCTGTTTGGAGAGATTTTTACATTTTGTTCACCCTTGGCTTGAAGCGGGGTATATAATTGGTTTAAAATGAACAAGCCAGAGCCGGGAACGGTGCGAAGGAGGCAGATACCATGGCGAAGAAGGCGCTGATCGTAGAGGATGACGGCAACATCTCGGAACTTTTGCGGCTGTACCTGGAGCGGGACGGCTTTGAGGTGCTGCAGGCGGCGGACGGGGGCCGGGGCGTGGACTTGGCCCGGAGCGCGGAACCGGACATCGTGCTGCTGGACATCATGCTGCCGGTGAAGGACGGCTGGCAGGTCTGCCGGGAGATCCGGGGATTTTCCAAGACGCCCATCGTGATGCTCACCGCCAAGGGAGAGACCCGGGACAAGGTGGCGGGCCTGGAGATGGGGGCGGACGACTATATCACCAAGCCCTTTGAGGTGAAGGAGCTGCTGGCCCGGGTGCATGCGGTGCTGCGGCGGGTGGACGGCGTGCCGGAGGACAAGCCCCGGCGGCTGGAGTTCGACAAACTCATCATCAATCTGGACTCCTATGAGCTGGTGGTGAACGGGGTGAAGGTGGACACGCCCCCCAAGGAGATGGAGCTGCTGTTCCACCTGGCCAGCGCCCCCAACCGGGTGTATACCAGAAACCAACTGCTGGACGAGGTCTGGGGCTTCGACTATTTCGGCGACTCCCGGACCGTGGACGTGCATGTGAAACGCCTGCGGGAAAAGCTGGAAGGCGTGTCCGATCAGTGGCGGCTGAAGACCGTCTGGGGCGTGGGGTATAAATTCGAGGTCGGGGAAGCATAAGGTGAAGCAGAGCGTCTTTTTCCGGAACTTCATGGTGACTACCGGCATGTTCGTCATGTGCTTTCTGGTGTTTGGCTTTACGATGTTCCTGATGGGCCGGGCATTCCTGGTCCGGGAAAAGCAGGAGAACCTGTATGCCACGGCTGGCGAGGTGGTGCGCTTTGCCGAGGCCATGCACACCGAAGAGGAGCTGGGCAGCTGGGAGCTGCGGATGAATC
Organism: uncultured Oscillospiraceae bacterium; assembly: GCA_947632005.1. Lineage (GTDB taxonomy): Bacteria > Bacillota > Clostridia > Oscillospirales > Oscillospiraceae > CAJOIG01. The sequence goes on from CANRNU010000021.1 coordinate 15,307, forward strand.
TGGCGGCCATTGCCCAGAGCACCGGGGACCATATCCTGATCTGCGACCCCGCCGGACAGGTGGTGTCCAGCTCTGACCGGAATGTGATATCCCCGTATATCGGACGGCAGATGCCGGACAGCGTGATGGAACAGCTCCGCCTGGACGGGAGTTATGAGGCCATGACGAACCTTGACGGGTTTTATGACGGGATGTATTATGTGGTGGCGGAGCCCATTGCCGGCCGGGACGGCGGGACGGCGGGATATGTGTTCGCCAACTATGCCGGGTCAGGCTTTTTCAACGCCTGGGGCGGGTTCATGATGACGTTCATCTTCGTCGCTGCCGGGGTCCTGGGCCTGGCCATCATCTTTGAGTACGCCAACGACCGGCGTCTGGCCCGGCCTCTGAACGAGATGGCGGAGGCGGCCCACCGGTTTGCCCGGGGGGACTACAGCGTCCGGGTCACCCCCTATGAGGACGAGGATGAGATCGGCACCCTGACCCAGGCGTTCAATACCATGGCCGACAGCCTGGAGCGGAACGAGTCCCGCCGCCGGGAATTCATCGCCAACGTCTCCCACGAGCTGCGCACGCCCATGACGGCCATCTCCGGCTTTGCCGACGGCATTCTGGACGGCACCATCCCTCCCGCGGAGGAAAAGAAATATCTGCAGACCATCTCTTCGGAGACGAAGCGGCTGGGCCGGCTGGTGCGGAGCATGCTGGACATGTCCCGGCTCCAGGACGGTGATCCGGCCCGGCGGGAACAGACCTTCGACCTGGGGGAGACGGTGGTGCAGACCCTGCTCAGCTTTGAGGAGCGGGTGGACGCCAAGGGCATGAGCGTGGACCTGAACATGCCGGAGGACGCCCTGCGGGTAAAGGGAGATGTGGACGCGCTGACCCGGGTGGTGTATAATCTGATAGATAACGCCATCAAATTTGCCGACGAGGGCACGGAGCTGGCGGTGAGCGTCTGGAAGGAGAACGGCAAGGCGTATACCGCCGTGCAGGATACGGGGCAGACCATCCCCCGGGAGGAGCTGCCGCTCATCTTCGACCGTTTCCACAAGGCGGACCGGTCCCGTAGCCGGGACCGGGAAGGCGTGGGGCTGGGGCTGTACATGGTCCGGCAGATCCTGGCGGCCCACGACCAGGACATCTTCGTCACCAGTGAAAACGGCGTGACGGTGTTCACCTTTACCCTGGCCCTGGCCGAGAACGGACGGGCCGCCGGCAAATAGGACCTGTTATTTCAGGCTATACTGTAATAAGCATCACAACATCCACCGCAGCAAGGGAGGAGACCAAATGTCCCAAAATATGACGCCTCGCCCGGAAGACTGGTACGGGGCCGGGCGGGACCCCATCCAGGCCAGCGCCTGGTACCAGGCCGCGTCTGAGAAGCCGGCCGCCGCGCCGGCCCAGCCTTCCATCCGCCACGCGCCCTCCGACGCCCAGCGCCGCCGCAGGGCCTGGGTGAAGGTCGTCAGTCTGACTTTATGCGGCGTGCTGGTATGCGCGGCCGTGACGGTGGCCGTGCTGAACAGCGGCCTGCTCCGCCGGATCTATGCCGTCGAGGCCCGCATCGCCGATTCCGCTGGACATGACTTTGATTTCAGCTTCGGCCCGGAGGACTTCGGCAGCATCCCGGGGGAGGATTATGAGGACTTCCGGGACTACTTTGAAAATTACTATACCGCTTCCTCGGAGATCACCCTGCCCGCAGCGCCCACCGGCACCGGCGTGACATTGCGGCTGCATCCCCGCAAGAGCGAGGAGCTGTCTCTGCAGGAGATCTATGACAAGGTCAGCCCCGCCGTGGTGGGCATCAACGCCTTTGCGGACGACCTGCCCTACAGCTGGGGCACCGGCGTGGTGTTCACCGACGACGGCTATGTGGTCACCAACACCCATATCCTCCAGGGCTGCTCCCAGGCCAATGTGGTCTTCAGCGACGGCACGGAGTATGAGGCGTATCTGGTGGGGGCAGATGAGCTGAGCGACATTGCGGTGCTCTACATCGGCGGGAAGGACCTGCCCTACGCCCAGTTTGGCCGGTCCGACGCCCTGAAGGTGGGGGACATGGCCGTAGCCATCGGCAACCCCCTGGGGAAGGAATATACCGGCACCATGACCGATGGCATCATCTCCGCCATCGACCGGAACGTGACCTATGACGGCCACACCATGACCCTGCTGCAGACCAATGCCGCCCTGAACGAGGGCAACTCCGGCGGGCCCCTCATCAACGCCGCCGGACAGGTGGTGGGCATCACCAATATGAAGATCATGTCCTCCTACATGACCACGGTGGAGGGGATCGGCTTCGCCATTCCCTCGTCGGTGGTAAAGCAGATCGCGGACCAGCTCATCGAGACCGGCGTCGTGCCCGGGGAGCCCACCATCGGCATCCTGGCCGGGGCCATGACCATGGAGGCCATGGAGAAATATGACCTGCCCCAGGGCGTGTATGTGTCCCGGGTGGACGAGGGGTCCGACGCGCTGAAAAAGGGCCTGCAAGTGGGCGACGTCATCACGGCGGTAAACGGAGAGCGGGTGGCAACTGTGGCCCAGGTGAACGCCGTCAAGGAGGGCCTGCAGGTGGGCGACAGCATCACGCTGACCATCTTCCGGGACGGGGAGACCTTCGACGTGGACATCGTCCTGGTGGACAAAGCGGACATCCGATAACTGCGGTCGGTCCGGCGGTATAACGGATCATAAAAACGGCATGGCTAAACGCCATGCCGTTTCTGCGTTTTTTAATGTGATCTTTATGCCGGCCAGGCAAATGCTAACGCACATTTCACAAAACTTGTGGCACAATGATGCCATCAGGGAGGTGAGGGCCGTGCGCAGGATGGAGAGGAACCTGTCCACATCGCAGATCATCATTCTGGGCTTTATGGCCCTCATCCTGCTGGGCAGCCTGCTGCTCATGCTCCCGGCTTCCACCCGGGACGGAGAGGGCGCAAACTTTTCCGACGCGCTGTTTACTGCCACTTCTGCCGTGTGCGTCACCGGCTTGGTGGTACGGGACACCGCCGCCTATTGGAGCGGCTTCGGGCAGGGGGTACTGCTGTTCCTCATCCAGATCGGCGGCATGGGAGTGGTGACGGCGGCGATGGCCATGGTTGCCCTGACCGGCAAGCGAGTGAGCCTAAAGCAGCGCACGGCCATCCAGGAGTCACTCTCCGCCCACTCCATCAGCGGAATCGTCCGGCTGGCGGGGACCATCATCTGTGCCGCAGTCATCATTGAACTGACCGGCGCGGCGGTCATGGCCCCGGTGTTCTGCCGACGTTATGGGCTGAAAGAAGGGATATGGTACGGGCTTTTCCACGCCGTGTCCGCCTTTTGCAATGCGGGCTTCGACCTGATGGGCCGGGAGGAGGCTTTTTCCTCGCTGACTTCCTTTGCGGCCCAGCCGGTCATCAATCTCACCGTCATGGCGCTCATCATAGTAGGCGGCATCGGCTTTCTCACTTGGGAGGATGTGCGGACACACGGCGTTCATTTGCGCCGCTTTAGTATGCAGAGCAAGGTCATACTGTCTGTTACAGGGCTTCTTATCGCACTTCCTGCGGTATACTTCTTCTTCGGCGAGTTTGCTGCTTACCCCATGCGCCAGCGGGTATGGTCAAGTCTGTTCCAGGCGGTGACGCCCCGGACGGCGGGCTTCAACACCGTGGATCAGGCGGCCTTGAGCGATACAGGCCAGGCCCTCACCGTCGCGCTGATGCTCATCGGCGGGTCACCCGGCTCCACCGCAGGCGGTATGAAAACCACGACTCTGGCGGCACTTGCCGCCACCGCATGGGCGGTGTTCCGCCGCCGGGAGCATACGAGCCTTTTCGGCCGGCGGCTGGAGGAGGGCGCGGTGCGCACTGCCGCCACGGTGCTGGTGATGTATCTGACCCTGTTTCTCTTGGGCGGGGCGGTCATCAGTCGGGCGGAAGCGCTGCCGTTGGGGACGTGCCTTTTCGAGACGGCCTCGGCTATCGGCACGGTGGGCCTGTCTCTGGGCATCACGCCCACGCTGGGACAGCTCAGCCGGGGCATCCTCATATTTCTCATGTTCTTTGGCCGGGCGGGCGGCCTGACGCTGATCTTCGCCGCCCTGGCCGGCAGGAAGCGGGAGGCGCTCCTCCCGGCGGAAAAGCTGACGATAGGATAGGAGGTTTCGCTATGAAGTCGGTATTGTTGATAGGACTGGGCCGTTTCGGCTCCCACATCGCGGAAAAGCTCTGCGAGATGCACTGCCAGGTGCTGGCGGTGGACAACAGCGAGGAGCGGGTCAGCGCGGTGCTGCCCATGGTGACGGCGGCCCAGATCGGGGACAGCACCAGCCGCGCCTTCCTCTCCGGTCTAGGGGTGCCCAGCTTCGACGTGTGCATCGTGGCCATCGGAGACAACTTCCAGAACTCTCTGGAGACCGCCGCCATTTTGAAGGACCTGGGGGCCAAAAAGGTCATCGCCCGTGCCGCCAGCGAGATGCAGGAGAAATTTCTGCTGCGCAACGGTGCGGACGAGGTGGTGTACCCGGAAAAGCAGCTGGCGGCCTGGACCGCCGTGCGCTGCACCAGCCGGAGCATCCTGGACTACATCGAGCTGGACGGGGACTGCTCACTGTTCGAGCTGGCCGTCCCGCCCGCCTGGAGCGGAAAGACGGTGGTGATGCTGGACATTCGGAAAAAGTACGGCCTCAACATCCTGGGCATCCGGGAGGGCGGTCGGCTGAACACAGAGGTGGGGCCGGATACCACGCTGAGCACGGACGAGTCCATGCTGGTGCTGGGCAAGCCCCGGGCTGTGCAGCGGTGCTTCCGCATCTGATGTAGAAGAAAAGCTGATTTTGTGCTATGATGAACATAGGAAAGGGGTGAAAGCCATGGCGTCCGGCGTCGAGCATATTCTGGCGTGTCTTTCCTCCTCGCCCTCCAACGGGCGGATCATCCGCACGGCGGCCCGGATGGCCCAGGTCTTCGGCGGCACGTTCACAGCCCTGTATGTAAAGACCCCGGACGGGGCTGCCGCCTCGGAGGAGGACAAACGGCGTCTGCGGGATAACCAGGCCCTGGCGGAACGGCTGGGGGCCCGGATCGAGACGGTCTATGGCGAGGACGTACCCTTTCAGATCGCGGAGTACGCCCGGCTGAACGGCGTAACGAAGATCGTCCTGGGGCGCAGTGCCGCCGGGAAACGGCGTCTCTTCGGCCGACCGCCTCTGACGGAGCAGCTGCTCTCATATGCCCCGGAGGTAGATATCCATATCATCCCGGACAAGAGCGCGGATGGCCCTTACCGGCCCAAGCAAGCTGCGGAATCCGGCAAGAGCGTGGCGAAAAACGCCATGTGGAGCCTGGGCATTCTGGCAGTCGCTACGCTCATCAGCCTGCTGCTCCATGCTTGGGGCTTTACGGACGCTAACATCATCATGGTCTACATCCTGGGCGTGGTGCTCACCTCGGTGGTCACTACCCGCCCCGTCTATGCCCTGGTGTCCTCCGTGGCAAGCGTACTGGTGTTCAACTACCTCTTTACAGTTCCCCGCTTTTCCTTTGCGGCCTACGGCACCGGCTATCCCGTGACGTTCCTCATCATGTTCCTGACGGCCTATATCACCAGCACCTTGGCGATACGCTATAAGGCCCGGGCGGGACAGGCGGCCCTCACCGCCCGGCGGACGAAGATGCTCTTTGACGCCAACCAAGCCCTGTCCAAGGCCAGGGGCCGGGACGAGATACTGGACACGGCGGCGGAGCAGTTGGTGGGCCTGTTGGGAAGGAATACCGTCATCTACCCGCTGGCGGACGGGCTTTTGCAGGAGCCGATGCTGTACCCAGCCGCGGGCAAAATGACCTACGATACGGATGCGGAGCGGCCTGCAGCGTGGCGTGCCCTGACGGAGGATGCCCCCGGCGAAGGGGACAAGGGCGGGTATCTCTATGCTCCCCTAAAGGTCAATGACCGAAAGTATGGCGTGGTGGGGCTGGACGTGCGCGCGGAAATGTTGGACGGCTCGGAGCGGGACATTCTGTCCTCCATCCTGGCGGAGTGCACCTTGGCGTTGGAGAACGAGCGCAACGCCCGGGAGAAGGAGGCTGCCGCGGTGCTGGCAGAGAGCGAGAAACTGCGGGCGGACCTTCTGCGCACCATCTCCCACGATCTGCGCACGCCCCTGACCACCATCTCCGGCAACGCGGCCAATCTCCTGGCCAACGAGGACAAGTTTGACCCGAAGACCCGACGGGCCATCTATGGCGACATCTATGACGACGCCCAGTGGCTCACAGAGTTGGTGGAGAATCTCCTGTACGCCACCCGCATCGAAGAAGGCCGCATGACCCTCCATCCCTCAGCGGAGCTGGTAAGCGACATCGTGGACGAGGCTGCGGCCCACACCCGCCGCAAGACGAGAAAGGGCGCTGTTCGGGTGATCCACTCCGAGGAACTGCTGCTGGTGCGGGCCGACGCCCGGCTGGTGGTGCAGGTCATCGTGAATCTTATTGACAACGCCTTCAAATATGCCGGAGAAAACGCCGCCGTTACTGTAACAGACGACCGGTGCGGCGATATGGCGGAGGTGCTGGTGGCCGACGATGGGCCCGGCGTGGCGGACAACGAGAAGGAACGGGTATTTGAAAAGTTCTTCTGCGGCCAGGCGCCTGTGGCGGACGACCGCCGCCGGCTGGGGCTGGGGCTGTACCTGTGCCGGGCTATTATCCAGGCCCACGGCGGGACCATAGAGGTCCGGGACAATCAGCCCCATGGCGCGGTGTTCCGCTTCACCCTGCCCCGGGAGGAGGTAAAGCTGCATGAATAAGTTTCTCATTCTCGTGGTGGAGGACGACCCGCCTGTGCGGAATCTGATCGCCACCACCCTGAAAGCCCACGACTACCGCTACCTCACCGCGGACACCGGGGAGGGGGCGGTGATGGAGGCTGCCTCCCACGCCCCGGATGTCATTTTGCTGGACCTGGGCCTGCCCGACATGGACGGCGTGGAGGTCATCCGCCGGGTCCGGGGCTGGTCCAACGTACCCATCATCGTCATCAGCGCCCGCAGCGAGGACGCCGACAAGATCGCCGCTCTGGACGCCGGCGCGGACGACTATCTCACAAAGCCCTTCTCCGTGGACGAACTGCTGGCCCGGCTCCGGGTCACCCAGCGGCGGCTGGCTCTGATGGGCGGAGACGAGAGCGCGTCCGTCTATGAAAACGGTGCGCTGCGCATCGACTTTGCCGCTGGGTGCGCCTATCTGGACGGGGAAGAGCTTCACCTGACGGCCATCGAGTATAAGCTTCTGTGCCTGCTGGCCCGGAACACCGGCAAGGTCCTGACCCACAAATTCATCACCCAGGGCGTGTGGGGAAGCTCTTGGGACAATGACGTGGCCAGCCTGCGGGTCTATATGGCGACCCTGCGCAAAAAGCTGGAGGCCGCCCCCGGCGCACCCCAGTATATCCAGACCCACATCGGTATCGGCTACCGGATGATAAAGGTCGAGTGAGCATTTTTTCAAGCGCGCTGCCAAGAGAAAGGCGGGGCTGTCCGGCCCCGCCTTCGGTGTGTTATAAGTTTACATAATGTGTTCTTCCGCGCAGTCATCCCGGACGCGCATGCCCATATCCTCCCGCGTACCGGTGGGATATTTGGCAATGGACGTGCTGTCGAACTTCGGCGCCAGCCTCGTCTCCGGGTCCAGGCGCGGATTTGCCCCTGTCACGTCAGGGCCGTGCCTTCAATTCTGAGTGTTGTTCTGGCCGTTCTGGCTGTTCTGGTTGCTGCGGTTCTGTGTGTTCTGCTTGTTCTGGTTGTTTTTGCTCTGTTTGTCCTTGGACAATGTTATCACCTCGCCGGTAGTATGCCCCGGGAACGGAGCGTTATACCAGGAGGAGATGCAAATTTCATCCATGGACCGGGCGCGGGGAATGAGACGATTTGTGCACCTGGGAGAATAATTTCCGGACTGGGGGATTTTTCCTTGACAATCGGGGACGATTGACGTTTAATAGGTATGTTCATAATAGGCGGGAAATGGGCTTTTGCCCGGGACGCCGCTTTTTGATGTCAATACAATTCACAGGAATTTTAAGGAGGAAAACGCGCAATGAAGTATGTCTATCTGTTCTCAGAGGGCAACGCCAACATGCGTGAGCTGCTGGGCGGCAAGGGCGCCAACCTGGCCGAGATGACCAACATCGGCCTGCCCGTCCCCCAGGGCTTCACCATCACCACCGAGGCCTGCACCCGTTACTATGAAGACGGCAAGCAGATCGGCGAAGATATCCAGGCGCAGATCATGGAGTATATCGCCAAGCTGGAGGGCATCACCGGCAAGAAGTTCGGCGACGCCGAGAATCCCCTGCTGGTCTCCGTCCGTTCCGGCGCCCGGGCCTCCATGCCCGGCATGATGGACACCATCCTGAACCTTGGCCTCAATGAGACCGTGGTGGACGTGCTCAGCCGCAAGTCCGGTAATCCCCGCTGGGCTTGGGACTGCTATCGCCGCTTCATCCAGATGTATTCCGACGTGGTCATGGAAGTCGGCAAGAAGTACTTTGAGCAGCTCATCGATAAGATGAAGGCCGCCCGGAGCGTCACCCAGGACGTGGAGCTGACCGCCGACGACCTGAAGGAACTGGCCGAGCAGTTCAAGAGCGAGTATAAGGACAAGGTCGGCACCGACTTCCCCACCGATCCCGTGGAGCAGCTCATGGGCGCCATCAAGGCCGTGTTCCGTTCCTGGGACAACCCCCGCGCCAACGTCTATCGCCGGGACAACGACATCCCCTACTCCTGGGGCACCGCCGTCAACGTCCAGTCCATGGCCTTCGGCAACATGGGCGACGACTGCGGCACCGGCGTCGCGTTCACCCGTAACCCCGCCACCGGCGAGAAGAAGCTGTTCGGCGAATTCCTGACCAACGCCCAGGGCGAGGACGTGGTGGCCGGCGTGCGTACCCCCATGCCCATCAGCCAGATGGCCGAGAAGTTCCCAGAGGCTTTCAAGCAGTTCGAGAACGTCTGCCAGACCCTGGAGAACCACTATCACGACATGCAGGACATGGAGTTCACCGTGGAGCACGGCAAGCTCTATATGCTGCAGACCCGTAACGGCAAGCGTACCCCCGCCGCCGCTCTGAAGATCGCCTGCGACCTGGTGGACGAGGGCGCCATCGACGAGAAGCAGGCCGTGGCCATGATCGAGCCCCGCTCTCTGGACGCGCTGCTGCATCCCCAGTTCGACGCCGAGGCCCTGAAGCGGACCGCCGTCATCGGAAAGGCCCTGGGCGCTTCCCCGGGCGCTGCCTCCGGCAAGATCGTCTTCACCGCTGAGGACGCCAAGGAATGGGCTGCCAAGGGCGAGAAGGTCGTCCTGGTCCGCCTGGAGACCTCCCCCGAGGACATCGAGGGCATGAAGGCCGCGCAGGGCATCCTGACCGTCCGCGGCGGCATGACCAGCCACGCGGCCGTGGTGGCCCGGGGCATGGGCACCTGCTGCGTCTCCGGCTGCGGCGACATCAAGATGGACGAGGAGAACAAGAAGTTCGAGCTGGCCGGCAAGACCTTCCATGAGGGCGACTGGCTGAGCCTGAACGGCTCCACCGGCGACATCTATGACGGCGCCGTGCCCACCGTGCCCGCCTCCATCAGCGGCGAGTTCGGCCGGGTCATGGGCTGGGCCGACAAGTACCGCCGTCTGGGCGTGCGCACCAACGCCGATACGCCTCATGACGCCGCCCAGGCCGTGAAGTTCGGCGCTCAGGGCATCGGCCTGTGCCGCACCGAGCATATGTTCTTCAACGAGGACCGTATCCCCGCCATCCGTGAGATGATCTGCTCCGATACCGTGGAGCAGCGTGAGAAGGCCCTGGCCAAGCTGGAGCCCATGCAGCAGTCCGACTTCGAGGGCATGTACGAGGCTCTGGAGGGCCGGCCCATGACCGTCCGCTTCCTGGATCCCCCTCTGCATGAGTTCGTTCCCACCGAGGAGGCCGACATCGAGAAGCTGGCCGCCGATATGGGCAAGTCCGTGGCCGACATCAAGGCCATCATCGCCGGCCTGCATGAGTTCAACCCCATGATGGGCCACCGTGGCTGCCGTCTGGCCGTCACCTATCCCGAGATCGCCGTGATGCAGACCCGCGCTGTCATCAAGGCCGCCCTGAATGTCCAGGCCCGTCACCCCGACTGGAACATGGTCCCCGAGATCATGATCCCCCTGGTGGGCGAGGTCAAGGAGCTGAAGTACGTCAAGAACGTGGTGGTGGAGACTGCTGACGCCCTGATCAAGGAAGCCGGCTCCAACATGAAGTACCTGGTGGGCACCATGATCGAGATTCCGCGCGCCGCTCTGACCGCGGACGACATCGCCAAGGAAGCCGCCTTCTTCTCCTTCGGCACCAACGACTTGACCCAGATGACCTTCGGCTTCTCCCGTGACGACGCCGGCAAGTTCCTGGGCGCTTACTATGACAAGAAGATCTACGAGAACGACCCGTTCGCCAAGCTGGATCAGACCGGCGTGGGCAAGCTGGTGAAGATGGCCGCCGAGCTGGGCCGGTCCGTCAACCCCGACCTGCACCTGGGCATCTGCGGCGAGCACGGCGGCGACCCCTCCTCCGTGGAGTTCTGCCACAAGGTGGGCCTGGACTACGTGTCCTGCTCTCCCTTCCGTGTTCCCATCGCCCGCCTCGCCGCCGCACAGGCCGCGATCAAGGACGGCAACTGAGTTTCCAGAAACTGGTCACTCTGTTATAACGGAAAAACAGTCCCCGGTCAGCTTTGTGCTGACCGGGGATTTTGTATATGGGACGTGCCCGCCCGCGGTGGGCGGTATGCCGCCTCCTTGTGTTTTAGCGGGCGCGGGGGTATAATGACGCCAGTCATCATACCGAAATGTCGGGTGAGAAGTTGACTGCGGGACGGAGGAGGATAGCATGGGTTTCTTATTTGTCGCGCTGGGCGGCGCAGCGGGCGCTATGGGGCGATATGCCATAAGCCTTTTACCGGTCAGGACGGGCTTTCCCATCCTGACGCTGCTCATCAATATCCTGGGCGCGGCGCTGATCGGCTTTATCGCGGGCGTCGCCGGGGACAACAGTGATGTATCACCGAACACGGTCCTGTTTTGGAAGACCGGCGTGTGCGGAGGATTCACGACCTTTTCCACCTTTTCGCTGGAGGCGTTCACGCTTTTTGAAAGCAAGGCCTGGCTGGCCGGAGGCGTCTACATATTCCTGAGCGTGACCTGCTGCCTGGCGGGTGTCTTTTTGGGAAAAAAGCTGTCCATGCTGGTCCGCTGACAGCCTGGAGGCCGCCGTGGGAATTGGGATAAGTTATGCTTGTATCAGCACGGCAGATTGGGAGTTGTCGCTGAAAGCGACACCATTTTGAAAGGCCCCCTTGTGCAAAGGGGGCTGGCAGCACGAAGCGCTGACTGAGGGATTGTTTCTCTGTTCCGGTGCGCAGCAACAACCTCTCCGGCCGCCTTTGGCGGCCACCTCCCCTTGCACAGGGGAGGCATTGGGCCAGCGGTGACTTCGACAACTTCACGTTTGGTGAGGCGAGGAAGAATGAAAAAATCTATATTCTTGGGGATGCTGGCATCGCTTTTCTTTGCGGCCACCTTTGTGCTGAACCGCAGCATGAATCTGGGCGGCGGCTATTGGCTGTGGAGCGCCAGCCTCCGCTACCTGTTCATGCTGCCTATGACATGGGCACTGGCAAGCCGCCGCGGCGGCGTTGGCGCGGTACTGAGAGAAGTCAAGGCAAACCTCGGCCCCTGGCTGCTGTGGAGTACAGTGGGTTTCGGGCTGTTCTACGCGCCGCTGACTTGGGCGTCTGTGTACGGAGAAAGTTGGTTCGTGGCGGCAACATGGCAGCTGACCATCGTAGCCGGGATACTGCTGACGCCGCTGTTCGGGAAAAAGATCCCCGGAAAGAATCTGGCCTGTTCCGGCGTGATCCTGCTGGGGGTATTTCTGCTGCAAGCGGCGCACTTCCGTACTATGCATCTGGAGGGAACGCTGCCGGCGCTGGTGCTGATCCTGATCGCGGCTTTCTCCTATCCCCTTGGGAATCGGAAGATGATGGCCTGCTGCCCTGCGGAGTTCTCGACCTTCCAGCGTGTGTTTGGCATGACCCTTTGCAGTATGCCTTTTTGGCTGTTGATGAGCGGGATCGCCCTGGCGGGTCACGGCCTGCCCTCCGCGGGACAGGTCGCCCAGGGCTTCACCGTGGCGCTCTTCTCCGGCGTCATCGCCACGCTGCTCTTTTTCGAGGCCACGAACCTCTCCAAGCACGACGCCCGGCAGCTTGCCATGGTGGAGGCCACCCAGTCGGGGGAGGTGCTGTTCACGATCCTGGGCGGCGTGCTGTTTCTGGGAGACAGTCTGCCCACTGCAGTCGGCTTCGCTGGGATTGCGCTCATCGTAGCGGGTATGGTCGCCAACAGCTTCGCTGCCGCAAGGTAGAATGGCAGTATAGACTGCTCGTGGCGTTATCAATTTCTTGAATTGAGTAGAAATGTGTCTCGCGGTATGCACAGGTCAAGAGTTGTTGGACAGAAAAAATCGGGAATGATGGAAAAAGGGTTTGAAGGTATGGACAAGTTTTTGGAGATCAAACGGCGATTTGAATCAAGGGAAGATAAAGAAAATGCCGCTGCCATGTCAAAATATATGAGAAACATGTTTGATTTTTATGGCCTTCCTGCACCCAGGAGAAAGGAGGTCTATCATGACGTTATCAGGTCTGATAAGAAGGAAAAGACGGTAGATTGGGGCTTCCTGGATCAGTGCTATGATGACAAACACAGAGAATTTCAATATTTGGTTTATGATTATCTTCTTGCTTTGAAAGAATATGTATCCTTCGATGATATACTAAAAATCAAATATTATATAACGACAAAATCATGGTGGGATACGATAGATTTTCTTTGCAAAGTAATCGGAGATATTGGATTGAGAGATCCCGGGGTCAAGGATCTGATGATCGATTGGTCCAAAAATGAAAATATATGGCTCAAAAGGACCGCAATAGAGCATCAGCTTGGACTAAAAGATAAAACGGACACGAAATTGCTGGAAGTGATAATAGTAAATAACTTTGGAAGCAATGAGTTTTTTGTAAATAAAGCGATCGGCTGGGCGTTGAGGGATTACTCAAAAACTGACCCGGGATTTGTGAAGAGCTTTATCAACAGGCACAGGGATGAAATGGACGGTTTAAGCATAAAGGAAGCAGGCAAATACCTTTGAGGATGGAGATCGACATCTTTACATTTATCGGGGAATAATCCGTGCGGCAGAGCGGTATTTCACGACTTGATACATAGAAATTAAGATCGGCGGAGGGACAGGATATGACGAAGAAGATCATAGCGGTAAACGCCGGGCCGAGGAAAGGCTGGAATACAGATACGCTCATCACGGAAGCGGCAAAGGGCGCGGAATCTGCCGGCGCGAAGGTAGAGAAGTTTGACCTGTACCGGCTTGAAAAGTACACCGGCTGCATCTCCTGTTTTGGATGCAAGAAAGAGAAAAACAAGGGACGCTGTGTATGCAGAGACGGATTGACCCCTGTTCTGGATGCGATCCGCGAGGCGGATGGTCTTATCATCGGCTCACCCAACTATCTCAGTGAACTGACGGCAGCGTTCCGCGCTCTTTACGAGCGGCTGGTCTTCCAGAACCTCACATATAACATGGAAAGACCATGCTGTAATGAGCATCCGATCCCGGTGCTGCTGATCATGACTAGCAACGCGCCGGACGATATGTATCAGGACCTGCTGCAAAACTATCGGCAGTCTTTGAGCCGGTTCGTCGGGCCCACGGATGTTTTTGCCAGCGGAGATACCTTGCAACTGAAGGATTACAGCAAGACGGACTGGCCGTGGACGATGTTTGATGCCGAGGCAAAACAGACCCGGCGCGAGACGGTATTTCCTCAGGAATGCAAGAGCGCGCATGAGATGGGGGCCTCGCTGGTGAAGCGAGCATAGGCAGGCGGGGAGGAAGTTTGCGAATCGGTATTTAACGAGGCCAAGTAAGGAATGGAGTATAAAAATATTTTACAAGTCGATTGCCGCAAATCATTTCGTGAATGGCTCAGTGTTTATTCAGAACAAGAGACAGAATGCTGGGTTAATGTAAAACGTGGGAAGCCTGTTGATGACACCCACTTTTGGTATATTGATGCTGTGGAAGAAGCGCTTTGCTTTGGTTGGATAGACAGCACCCACAGAATCATTGACGGAAAGAGGTTGCAGCGCTTTACACCCCGTAAAAAGGAGAGCAAGTGGACAGAACTCAACAAGGAGCGTGTTCGCAGACTGGACGCTTTGGGTCTGATGACTGATGCGGGAAGAGCAGTTCTCCCTTCTATGGGGATTCGCAGTTTTCAAATCGACCCTGATATTGAGGCGGCGTTGAAGGCTGCACGGGCGTGGTCGAAGTTCAGATCATTTCCTTCTTTATACCAAAGGGTACGAGCGGGAAATATTGCCTTCTATAAGAAACGAAACCCACAGATGTACGACCAAATGTTGGCGCACTTGATCGAGGAGACCAGGCAAGGTAAAATGTTTGGTGAATGGAATGACTATGGCAGACTGTTAGATTATTAATTCCGCTTTGTCGGGGGAGGTGATACCGTGTCCAAATATAATATAGACCCGGAACTGGCGGGGATCGCAAAGCTCAAAATGCCGGACAGCCCGGCGCTTCTGCCCCTGATGAACAAGATCATCGGCTTTTCCAAATGCCGGTCGGACGACACCGTTGTCGTTACCCGACATAAGACGCCGGGATATGGCGGCGCGAGTCTTGACACGTTGATGATCGAGCCGGCTCATCATACGGGGCAGTTGCCCTGCATGGTGCTGTATCACGGCGGTGGTTTTGTGCTGAAAGCGTCTTTTGCCCACCACAATATGGCGAAGCTGTACGCCGCAAAACTGCCGTGCAGGGTCATATATACCGACTACCGTCTGGCGCCGGAGCATCCTTTTCCCGTCCCAGCGGAGGATTGCTATTGCACATACGAATGGGCGTTGGAGCAGGCCGGCAGCGCGCCTGTCATCGTCGCCGGAGACAGCGCCGGCGGCGCTCTTGCCCTGGCTGTGACCCTGATGGCAAGGGACCGTGGCCTGCGTATGCCGGATGCGGAGCTTCTGGTCTATCCAGTCACGGACCGGCGGATGACGACCGATTCCATGCAGAAATATGTTGACGCCCCAGTGTTTGATGCGAAGCTGACCAAAATGATGTGGGACGCCTACCTTGGGCAGCGACAGCCGGAAAGGATCGAGTATGCCTCTCCCCTGGAGGCGGCGTCCTTTGCCCGGTTTCCGCCGACGTACATAGAGGTCGCGCAGTTCGACGCGCTCCGTGACGAGGGTGTGCTGCTGTGTCAAAAGCTGAGGGAGCAGGGGATACCGGCTGAATACCATGAGGTGAAGGGCGCCTGTCACGGATTTGAAACAGCGACAAAAAGCGATTTGCTGAAGACCTGCGTGGAGAGAAGGCTGGATTGGCTCAGATCTGCTTTGGATGATGCAGATAACAGATAAAAACAGACGGAGGGCGGATATGTTTGCGTTTTGCTCGGATCCCAGTTTTTATGGTGTCGGGGTATTTTTCGATTTGATGCCGCCCAAACTCTTTTGAAGGCCAAAGACCAGATGGCCTGGGAGGGTCGGATGGGCACCCTCGCTGCCTGCGCGCGGGAGATCGCTTATGAGGAAGTCATAGTATGAAGAGAGGGAGGCACAGTCGTGCCTCCCTCAAACAGTTTTTAGAATTGGTTACACAAACACTGGGTCAGTGATTCGCCTTGGAAAATGGACACCGTTTGCTCAGTTCCTTTTTGTGGCATATCCCGCATTCCATCAGAACGTCCGCTTCAAGATACTCCAGCGGCGCCTTGCAGATCAAACACTCTTCTTGCATATGCGAACTCCCATCATATACAGCACCTGCTGCATCAGTCTTCCTCCGTGCTCTCGTCGGCCACATAGCTCTTGTCCATGGTGATGACGCACAGATACCGCCCCTCCATCCGGTTGATCTGCCGGAGGATATCGAATTCCACCGCGTCCTGCCGCTTCTGGTCGTAGTCGTAGGGCACTAGCAGGCGGAAGCTCACGTCCGTGTAGCCGTCCTCCACCGAGAGACGGAAGTTATGTAGTTCCAGGCGTGGGTCGATCTGCTCCACGATCTCCGTCACCCTCCTGCGGATCCGGAGAATGTACTCGTCCCGCACCTCCACCGGGTCCACATGGATCACCAGGAGCACACCCAGCCGGCATGCCACATACCGCTCGATCTGCTCGATGAGTTCATGGGCCTGCTCAATGTCCATCTCCCGGGACACCGCCACCCGAGCGCTTGCCATGCTTCGGTTCGGCCCGTAGCTGTGGATGATGAGGTCGTACACGTCCTCCACGCCCTCGAAGGACCGCATCTGCTCCATGATCGACTGATACAGCTCCCGTCCCGCGGGCTCGCCCAGCAGCGGCTCCAGCGTCTCCTTGGCGATCTTTATCCCGGCCACCATGACGAACAGCGACACCACCAGCCCCGCCCAGGCGTCCACGTCCACCCCGGTCACCTGGAAGATCAGCACGGACAGGACGGTCACGCCGGTGGACAGAGAGTCCCCCAGAGAGTCCGCCGCCGCGGCCATCATCACCTTGGAGTCGATGCGCCGGCCAATGTTCCTGTTGAAAAGGCCGAGCCACAGCTTCACGCCCACGGACAGCAGCAAAAAGAGAAACGGGAAAAGCTCAAAGGACAGGTCCCCCGGCTTTCCGATCCGGCCCACGCTGCTTCTGAACAGGGAAAACCCCACCTCGATCACCAGAAACGCCACGATGAAGGCCGCGATATACTCCATCCGGCCATAGCCAAAGGGATGCTTGCGGTTGGCGGGCCTTTCCGCCAGCTTGATGCCGGCAAAGCCGATGACGGCGGAGGCAGCGTCGGAGAGGTTATTGAAGGCGTCCGCCACCACGGCGATGCTCCCCATCACGAGCCCAATGGTCACTTTTGCCGCGAACAGAAGCGCATTGCACACGATGCCCACGATGCTGGCCAGCGTCCCGTACCTGGTACGCACCTCGGGGCTCTGCGTGTCCTCATAGCCGTGCACAAAGGTGCGCACAAGAAACTCTGTCAACCGCCATCTCCTCCTCTTCGTTCACGGCCTGGCCCAGCCGACAATATCCCGGTCGCCATATTCAGCCCTATTATACTTTGGAGCGGTGAGTATTTCAACTATAATGGGAGGGGACTGCCATAGGCAATATGGGCTGCTGTCTTGTTTTGGGCGGCGTGGATTGAACATAAACCGGAGAAACATCGAATGTTATGCTTTTGCTAGAACATGACCGGGGGATATGCTATAATCATTGAACAGATGCGGAAGTATCCCGTGTTTGGGAAAATGATACGCAGAGAGTAACAGAAGGAGGCAAATATGCAATATCGCACACTGCCCCACGGCGGGGAGAAGATCGGCATCATCGGCATGGGCTCGGCTGTGGTGGGCCAGCAGAAAGAGAAGGACATCATTGAGACGGTGCGCACGGCGGTGGAGCTGGGTGTCAACTACTTCGACCTGGCGGCGGGCCATGCAACCTGCTTCCCTGCCTACGGGAAGGCCCTGGCCGACTGCCGGAAAAACGTGTACTTACAGATCCACTTCGGCGCCAACTATACCACCGGCGAGTACGGCTGGACCACCGACCTGGATGCCATCAAGCGCTCCATCGGCTGGCAGCTGGACAACCTGAAAACGGACACTATCGACTTCGGCTTCATCCACTGCCTGGACGAGCGGACCGATGTAGAGACATACGAAAAGAGCGGGGCGCTGCAATATGTGCTGGACATGAAGGCCCAGGGCGTGGTGCGGCACATCGGCCTTTCCTCCCACAATCCGGACACGGTCCATCATGTGCTGGACAAGGGCATCGTGGACATGCTCATGTTCTCCATCAACCCCATGTACGACTACGGCCAGGGGGAGTACGCCATCGGCTCCGACGGGGAGCGGCAGGCCCTCTACCGCCGGTGCGAGGCGGAGGGCGTGGGCGTTGCGGTGATGAAGCCCTTCAACGCGGGCCAGCTCCTGGACGCGAAACAGTCTCCCTTCAAGCGGGCCCTGACCCCGGCCCAGTGCATTCAGTACGCCCTGGATAAGCCCGGCGTGCTGACGGTGCTGCCCGGTGCGGCCAATGTGGACGAGTTGAAGCGGAATCTCGCTTATCTGGACGCGTCCGATGAGGAGCGGGATTATTCCGTCATCGCCAGTCTCGCCCCGGAGGAGTCCCGCGGCCGGTGCGTGTACTGCAACCACTGCGCGCCCTGTCCGGTGGGCCTGAACGTGGGCCTCATCAACAAGTATTATGACTTGGCCAAGGCGGGGGACCCCCTGGCGGCGGAGCACTATCATACCCTCGCCAAGACCGCCGCGGACTGTGTGGGCTGCGGGCACTGTGACAGCCGCTGCCCCTTCCATGTGGAGCAGTCGGCCCGGATGCGCGAGATCGCGGCGTATTTTCAAGAATAGGCCGGAGTACTTTTACACGTTACGCGGCGTTAAGACAAACTGATAGTTCCAATAAAACAGGTATATTGAACGCATACTCTACAAAACCACAATTACAAACTCGGCCTTATGTGAAAGGAACACTTAAATGACCACTTACGTCCAAGATCTAGCGAAACTGATTACAATGCTCCACCGGTTTCTGGCATTCGTGCGCTCCCGTGATGGAGACAGGCCCCTGAATTTTGTGGACAAGAACACTTTTCTTGGGCGGGAAGAAAACTATAAATCTATCGCATCAGAATTTGCCCGGAACGACCTTGACTATGACAAATGGGATGAATCCTGGATCGGGACCGGAAAAATACTGGAGCGCTGCAAAAAAGCAATGGACCGCGCTGGAAATCTCGTCTTTAGAAACCAGCAGATCCAGTTCAAGAACATGATCGATCCGAAAAACGAAAAATTCAGGCCCAATGCTGAACGTGTGCTCTATGATATCTATAAGAGCTTACAACGCGATGAGGAAGCAGCCGCATTTTTCCAGGCAAAAAGAACTTTCGGTGGCCACTATGACACGATCGCTTACTTATTCTTTGTCAAAGATGCCTCTCGGTTTCTTCCGATCAGCCCTGGCAACTTTGAGAACAGTCTATCCTCTGTCGGCATCAATTATCCCCTCTCTGGACAGTGCAGTTGGCAAAATTACGACGGTTTCATTGAGATCGTCAAAGACGTTCAGGCGATCATGCAGGAAAATTTATCGGGCGTAGACATACGCCTGATCGATGCGCATTCATTCCTATGGGTCATTAATGAAAAAGCATTTCACCAATGGAAGGCAAATGTCGAAGAAGCAGAGATCGAGATAAGCGCGGAGAACTACTTAACTGCCAAAGCTGCCGAGGCCGCGACAAGGGAGAGACGGATCACAAGCTATTTTGCCCGCAGCACAGAAGTAGTAAGGGAAACGAAAAAACGAGCTAACGGCGTATGCCAGCTTTGTGGTAAACCAGCTCCATTCATGGATAGGCACGGTACCCCTTATCTTGAAACACATCATATCGTCTGGCTGTCCCGCGGGGGCGAGGACAGTACTAGTAACACAGTTGCACTTTGTCCAAACTGCCATACTAAGATGCATATTGTTGATGACAGGGCCGATGTAAAGGTATTATTAGATAGCATAAAAGATAGCATAAAGTAACCTAGCATATGGAAACAGTTTGCTCTTGTTGGCCTGTTTATGGGACATCGACTCTTTTACAGTGGTAAATATCGGGAGGTGTTTTTATGAAACACAGGGTCAGAGCGCTGGTCCAGGTGGAGAAATATGGTCTGTTCGGAAAGACAAAGGTTTTTGAAGAGCGCAACATCACGGTGGACGGCAGGACGTACAGGAAGATGAAAAAGGCCGAGCGGGACCGCCCTTTTAGCATCGGGGAGATGATGTTCTACGACCTTTTGTGGGACGAGGATTGAAGGCAGCGCGGCTTTGCGGTAAAATGAAAAGGAGGACGAAGTATGAGCATCATTTTGAGAAGCTATCGTGAGGTGTGGCGGGATGCGCTGCGGGCGGAGGCGGGGCCTGATCAGGTGACACGCCTGCCCTTGCGCCGGATCGGGGCCAGGGACGGCGTGTACGTCATCTCGGGCGCCCGGCATGAGGAGGCGGCCCGGTACATGGAGGAGCAGCTGGCGGCTGGCCCCGGCTTGGCGGCGGAGATCACCTTGGCAGGTGAGGTGGAGGAGATGTACGGCGTAGCCGTGGACATAGAGTACCCCGGCGTGAGGGCCGGATAAGGAGAACAATTATGCAGAGATGTCCCTGGTGCCTGATGAATGAGCGGCAGACGCGCTACCACGACGAGGAGTGGGGCGTGCCGGTCCATGACGACCGCAAGCAGTTCGAGTTTCTCATGCTGGAGGCCATGCAGTGCGGCCTCAGCTGGGACACGGTGCTGCGCAAGCGGGAGATATTCCGCGGCTGCTTCGACGGGTTCGACTTTGACAAGGTGGCGGCCTACACCGATGAGGATGTGGACCGCATCATGGCCGTGCCCGGCATGATCCGCTCCCGGCGGAAGATCGAGGCGGTCATTAACAATGCCCGGTGCGTACAGCGCATCCGGGCGGAGTTTGGCGCGTTTTCGGACTACCTCTGGGGCTGGACCAGCGGAAAGACGATGCTCTACAAGGGCCACGAGCTGGGCCATATCCCGGCGTCCAACGACCTCTCTGACCGCATCGCCAAGGACCTGAAAAAACGGGGCCTGAAGTACATTGGCAGCGTGACGGTCTATGCCCACCTGCAGGCCTGCGGGATCATCAATGACCATGTGAAGGAGTGCTTCCGGTATCGGGAGCTGGTGGATGGTGCGGATGATCGTTATATTGCAACTGAGACCCGGAACGGGGGATGCGGTCGTCAATGAAGTACACAGCGCCCCGGTCGGTCCTTGCCCGGCCAGGGCGCTTACGCAGATGCAATTGGACCGCAGGCGGCCTCTGCGGCGCCGGCACCTCAGTACCAATCGTGTTTTTCGTTCCTGTCCAGAGCGTTGAGCCGGGCCATCTCGTCCTCGGTCAGCTCAAAGCCGTACAGGTCCAGGTTCTCCCGGATGTGGTCGGGGTCGCTGGAACCGGGTATGACCACCACGCCCTTTTGCAGGTTCCACCGCAGGATCACCTGGGCGGAAGATACCCCGTGGTCCGCGGCGATGGAGCAGATGGTCTCATCCCCCAGAAGCTCCGCCGTATGGCCCCGCCCGCCCAGCGGATACCAGCCTTGGACCACGATGCCCAGGCTTTGGATATAGGGGATGACATCATTCTCCTGGTAGTAGGGATGTATCTCGTTCTGTACCAGTGCAGGCGTGATGTTCACCTGGGGCAGAAACTCCTCCAGTTCCTTCACATACCAGTTGGAAAGGCCCAGGGAATGTATCTTCCCCTCTGCCACCGCCTGTTCCATGGCCTTGTACGCCTTTACGTCGTTGGAGCCGGGATGGTGGAGCAGCATCATGTCGATGTAGCCGATGTCCAGTTTGTCGAGAGCCTCCTGGATGGCCTGTTCGGGGTTCGCGTATTGGGAGCCGGGGTATATTTTGGTGATGACGAATATCTCCTCCCGGGGTATGCCGGAGTCCCGGATGGCCCGGCCCACGGCGGCCTCGTTGCCATACATATAGGCGGTATCTATGAGCCGCCCACCGGCCTGGAGCAGGGCTGTGACGGAGTTATAGCACTCCTCGTCGGACAGACTGTATGTCCCCAGGCCCATGATGGGCATTTCGTAGCCGCTGTTCAACATAACGGTTTTCCTTTCAAAGTCGAATACGCCGGTCTGCGGAGCGGCCTTTATGCCGCACGCATCCAGCCATGCGGCGATTTCATCCCTGGTCGTCCCGGCGGGGAAACGGCTCCCGTCCAGCCAATCGGCCTCCGGCGCCAGGAAGTGCAGATCATCGTCACTGGAGCCTATCCCGCTGGAATGGGACGTACAGAATGGCAGGATGGTCTTGCCGGAGAGATCATAGCTCTCCAGGAAGGTGCTGATGATCCGGGGCGCCTGGCCGTGCCAGATGGGATAGCCCAGCAGCACAGTGTCATACTGCCCCATATCCTCCACACCGCCGGAAATGGCGGGACGGGCAGAGGGATCGTTCTGCTCCTGGTCGGCCCGGCCACCGGTATAGTAGGCCAGGTCCGCGTCCGTGTAGGGCTCGGCTGGCACGATCTCATAGATGTCCGCGCCCAGGATGTCCGCCGCGTAGTCCGCGATCGCCTTGGTGGTGCCGGTGGCGGAGAAATAGGCGACCAGGATGACGCTGTCCGGCTCTGCTTCTGACGCGCAGGCGGGGCAGCCGACACCGACGATCAGGCAAAGGACCAGCGCCATAACGCATAACGCAGACAAAATGTGTTTCATGCCGTCACCTCCGCGCTTTTTGTCATAAGCTCTTGAGCCAGTTTGCGGCCATATCCACCCACATGGAGATATTGGGGTTGGCCTTGCTCAGCTCCATAGCATTTTCATCCCGATAGGAAAGCGCATTTGCCACGCTCATGCCATGCTCGCCGCCGGTGTACAGGTGCAGCTCCACAGGGATATGAAGCTCGCACATCTTCTCCGTGATCATCAGCGCGTTGCGCACCGGCACATATTTGTCGTTCTGGTTGTGCCAGACGAACAGCGGGCACACATGCTCGCCTACATAATGGATCATGTCCAGCTGCGGCGGGCAGCTTTTGGGAAATCGGGAGGCGTCGGGATTGACGAAGGCCGGATCGTTCCAGATGGTGCCGGAATTGTCCCAGCAGCCGTAGGCGATCACGGCGGCGTCCGGGCGAATGTACGAGGGCTCGACGCCCAGCGCTTTTGCGATCTGCGGATCGTTCCACTCCGCCGCGGACATCCCGGCGAGACACGCTCCGGCGGAAAAGCCCATCAAATACACACGGTCCGGAGCGATGTTCCATGCCTCGGCATTGTCCCGCACGACCTGTATCGCCTTGGAACACTCGATCAGCACATCGGGATACCTGCAGTCATCTCCCACGGTGTATTCCAGCACAAAGGTGTTGAAGCCCTTTTGCAGAAAGGTCAGCGCCACCGGCTCCCCTTCCGAGGGCTCCAGTCTGGAGAAAGCCCCGCCCGGCAGGACGATGATCGCGCCGCGTCCGTTTTCCGCACCGTATGTGCCGATATCGTCGTGGATGTAAGTGGTCAGGGTCACTTCCTTATCGTCAAACAGCTTGAGCCTATCGTGTATCATCGTCTTTCCTTTCTGCCGAAGCAAAGTTTATTGCAAACATTCCCGGAAGAACATCTCCAGCTTATCGAAGGGGATGGCGCTTTTGCCGCCGCCGTCATAGAGGTCGGTGTGGACCGCGTCCGGGATGATGAGAAGCTCCTTGTTGCCAGCCCAGGGATTGTCCTTCACCATGGCGGCGTAGGCGTCCCGGCTGAAGTAGCAGGAGTGGGCCTTCTCCCCGTGGACGAGCAGCATGGCGGACCGTATCTCGTTGGAATAGCGCAGGATGGGCTGGTTCATGAAGCTCATGCAGCCGATGACGTTCCAGCCGCCGTTGGAGTTGAGGGACCGGGGGTGATAGCCCCGCGGGGTCTTGTAATAGTCGTAGTAGTCCTTCACGAAAAAGGGCGCGTCCTCCGGAAGCGGGTCCACCACGCCGCCGCCCAGGGCGTAGGCGCCGGCCTTGAAGTCCGTGATGCGCTGGGCATTCATGGCCTTTTTCTTTTCATAGCGGGCGTCGGCGGAGTCCTCTGCGTCGAAATACCCGTTGGCGTTGACCCGGGTCATGTCATACATGGTCATGGCCGCCGTGGCCTTCACCCGGGTGTCCAGGGCCGCCGTATTGATGGCCATGCCGCCCCAGCCGCAGATGCCGATGATACCGATCCGGTCCGGGTCCACGTTCTCCTGGACGGATAGGAAGTCCACCGCCGCCTGGAAGTCCTCGGTGTTGATGTCCGGGGAGGCCATGTACCGGGGCTGGCCGCCGCTCTC
>CANRNU010000022.1 GCA_947632005.1 uncultured Oscillospiraceae bacterium
AAAATGTCTCAGAAAGTAGTTGGATACGTCAGATTCCAGGTCCCGGCGGGCCGCGCCACCCCGGCGCCCCCTGTGGGTCCCGCCCTTGGCCAGTACGGCATCAACATCGGCCAGTTCACCAAGGACTTCAACGAGCGCACCAAGGGCGACATGGGCATGATGATCCCCGTGGTCATCACCGTCTATGCCGACCGCAGCTTCACCTTCATCACCAAGACCCCGCCCGCGGCCCTGCTCATCAAGAAGGCCTGCGGCATCGAGACCGCCTCCGGCGTGCCTCAGCGGGATAAGGTGGCCACGATCTCCAAGGAGGACCTGCGGAAGATCGCGGAGCAGAAAATGCCCGATCTCAACTGCACCAGCATCGAGTCGGCCATGAGCATGATCGCCGGCACCTGCCGGAGCATGGGCGTTCTCGTGGGCGAATAAGCCGCCCGATATGTGGGAGGAAAACTTCCGCTTAACCACATTTTTTGGAGGAAAATCAAATGTTCAGAGGCAAGAATTATAAAGAGAGCGCCAAGCTCTTTGACAAGCAGACCGTATACGATCCCCAGGAGGCCTTCGACCTGGTGTGCAAGACCAGCAAGGCCAAGTTCGACGAGACCGTCGAGCTGCATGTGAAGCTGGGCGTGGACGGCCGTCACGCCGACCAGCAGGTCCGCGGCGCCATCGTCCTGCCCCACGGCACCGGCAAGAGCCGCACGGTGCTGGTGTTCTGCAAGCCCGAGCGCGAGGAGGAGGCCAAGGCCGCCGGCGCGGACTATGTGGGCGGTCAGGACATGGTCCAGAAGATCCAGACCGAGAATTGGTTCGACTTTGATGTGGTCATCGCCACGCCCGACATGATGGGCATGGTGGGCCGCCTGGGTAAGGTCCTGGGCCCCAAGGGCCTGATGCCCTCCCCCAAGGCCGGCACCGTGACCCCCAACCTGACCCAGGCCATCAATGAGGTCAAGGCCGGTAAGATCGAGTACCGTCTGGATAAGACCAACATCATCCACTGCCCCATCGGCAAAGTGAGTTTCGGTCCTGAAAAGCTCCAGGAGAACTACGAGGCCCTCATCGGCGCGATCGTGAAGGCCAAGCCCGCTGCGGCGAAAGGCCAGTATATCCGCAGCTGCGTCACCGCCTCCACCATGGGCCCCGGCATCAAGGTCAACGCCCAAAAGAGCGTGTAAGCAAAAGGACAGCAAAACTGCCTCCGTCCCCTCGACGGAGGCAGTTTTATTGAGAGGAGGCTGCCCGGTGAAAAACGTCACCAATGTCCTGGAATACCTGGAGGCCAGCGCCAGGCGCTGGCCGGACAAGCCCGCCGTGACGGACGGACAGGACAGCTGCACCTTTTCCTGGCTGGAGCAGACGGCAAGGGCCATCGGCACCGGGCTGAGCGGGTATGTGGACCCGGGACAGGGCGTGGCGGTGTGCATGGAAAAAAGCGCGGACCAGATCGCCGCTTTTTTGGGCGCGGTCTGCGCCGGGGCGTTTTATTGTCCGGTGGATACAGACCAGCCGGCCCGGCGGATGCAGGCCATGCTGGACAGGCTCCGCCCGGCGGCCATCGTCGCGGACCGGGCGGGAGCGGAGAAACTGGGGAAACTGTCCCTGGCCGGGCCTGTTCTGCTCTTTGACGAATTGGAACAGACAGAAGAAAACGGCGAAAAACTGATCGCCATCCGCCGGCAGGCCATCGACAGCGACCCGCTGTATGTGATGTTCACCTCCGGCTCTGCCGGCGCGCCCAAAGGCGTGGCGGTGAGCCACCGGTCTGTCATCGATCTGACCGAGTGGTTCTGCGGCACCTTCGGCTTCACGGAGGAGGACGTGTTCGGGAACCAGACGCCCTTTACGTTTGACGCCTCGGTGAAGGAGATCTACGCGGCACTGAAAAGCGGCGCGGAGATGTGCGTTTTCCCGCGGGAGCTGTTTTCCTTCCCCCTGCGGCTCATCCAGCAGCTCAACCACCGGCAGGTCACCTGCATCATGTGGGTGCCCACGGTCCTGTGCCGGGTGGCGGACTTTGACACCTTTGAGACCATTCGTCCCCGGACGCTGCGGACAGTGCTTTTTGCCGGGGAGGTCATGCCCGCAAAGCAGCTCAACGTCTGGCGGCGGGCGCTGCCGGACGCGCGCTTTGCCAACCTGTACGGCCCCACGGAGGCCACCGTGGACGCGGCCTATTACATCGTGGACCGGCAGTTCCGGGACGGGGAGCCCATCCCCATTGGCCGGGCCTGCGAGAACACCGACGTCTTTCTTCTGAGTGAGCAGGACGAGCGGGCGGGTCCCGGGGAGGCTGGGGAGATCTGCATTCGCGGGACATCCCTGGCGCTGGGGTATTTCCGCGACCCGGCGGCCACGGCGGCGGCCTTCGTGCAAAATCCGCTCCATGACCGCTATCCGGAGCGCGTCTACCGGACCGGGGACCTGGGCCGGTACAACGGGCAGGGAGAGCTCATCTACCTGGGCCGGAAGGACCGGCAGATCAAGCATATGGGTCACCGGATCGAGCCGGGGGAGATCGAGGCGGCAGCCGAGGCGGCGGCGGGCGTCCGGCGGGCCTGCTGCCTGTATGACGCAGGCCGGCGGCGCATCCTGTGCGTCTATGAGGGGACCGCGGAGGGTCCGGCGCTGCGGGCCGCGCTGCAGGAGGCCCTGCCGCGGTATATGCTCCCGGCGGAGTGCCGGAGGATGGACGTCCTGCCGGTCAACGCCAACGGCAAGATCGACAGACAGGCGCTGGCGGAGATATTCATCCGGGAATAAAAAAGACAGGGGACACGCTCTCGCGTGTCCCCTTGCTTATCTTTGCGGCGGGATTCAATCGTCCCACTCCTGCTCGTGGTCCAGGATGGCGCCGGTGGCGGCGTCCACGGTGTACTCGTACTCATATCCGTCGCAGCGGAAGTTGATCTCATATTCCACCCGGCCATCGTCCCGGTCCCGCTCGCACTTGATCCGGTCGGCCTGTTCCTGGGTCAGACCCGCATGCTCCAGGGCGGCGGCCACGGCGGCGGCCTCGCCCACGTCACCGCTGGGGTCCGGCGCAGGCGCGCCGGTGGCGGCGGCAGCAGTGGTAGCGGCAGGGGCGGTCTCCCGGGCGGCGCGGGGGTCGGGTTCTTTGTCCCAGCTCATGATCTCGCCGGTCTGGCCGTCGATCTCATAGTCATACTCATAGCCGTCCGCGAAAAATTCCACGTCATACTGTATCCGGCCGTCGTCCCGGTCGGTCTTCACGGTGAGGCGGTCGGCGGCGCTCTGCTGCACCTGGGCGTCCGCCAGGGCGATGGCCTCCGCCTCGTCCTCCGTCACGGCCACGGCGTCTTGGGGCAGGGCCGGTCCGGGGACCAGCACATTGGGGAGTTCAGCGCCCTGGATGACCTCGCCGGAGAAGGCGTGTACGCCATAATCGGTCTCCCGGCCATCGATGAGCAGCTCCACGTCATAATAGGGGACTCTCTCGTCCAGCTCGGGGTCCACCTCGGCGTAGGTATAGTCGGCATCCGTCAGGCCGGCGAAGTCCAGCACGGCCTGAAGGGCGGCGTCCTGGCCGATGGGCATATCTGGCGCGCCGATCTCCAGCAGATCCCGCAGCTCCTCCACGGACAGGGCTGCCAGGGCGTCGAAGTCCAGCCCGCTGTTCCTGGCGACGATCTGGTCGATCAGATACGCCTTACCGGTGGAGATGTTGTTGCGCTGGGCCCGATCATCCAGGGACCTGTCCGCCGTCACGTTCTGGCTCAGGACGGAGGCGCTGTTGGCGGCGGTCTGCAGGACCCCGTCCACGGAGGCCACCAGCTCCTGCTGGAGCCGGGCGCCCCGGACGGTGTCGCTGTCTTCCACGGAGATGAGGATGGCGCTGTCCAGGTCGTCCAGATAACCGTTGCGCACCAGCGCGCCCACGATGGCGTTTACGGCCACGTCCAGCTTGGCGCCCTTCAGGTCGCTGCCGCCGCCCATGTCTGCCAGGACGTCGACGCCCTCCTGGTTGAGACCGGTACAGCTGAGCACCTTCTCGTTTTTGTTCACGGTCAGCTCGATGCTGGGATTCACGTCCAGGCTGACCACGGAGGCAACGGCATAAGCCTGCTGGTAGAACAGGCCGCCTCCCCCCGCCAGCATCACCAGGGCCAGGCAGGCGGCGATGAGGCCTTTTTTCCAGCTCTTGTTTTTCTTGGCATTGGATGCGTTTTTCATGTCGATCACATTCCCCTTTCCCGTCCCGCAGCGGGAGAGGACCGCCGCCAGATCATCGGGGGCGGCGTGTTCCAGGGCGGTCTTCAGCCGCTGGTCCAGCTCCCGGTCTGTCATAGGGCGTCATCTCCTTCCAGCAGGGTACGCAGTTTTTTTCGTGCGCGGTGGTATTTGGACAGGACTGTCGCGAGGGGAAGGCCCAGCAGCTGACCGATCTCCCGGTGCTTGAGACCGGAGGCGGCGTGGAGCAGTATGATCTGCCGCTCCGGGTCGGAGAGGCGCGCCAGCGCCGATTGGAGCACCGCCCGGTCCTCGGCGGTGACGCCGGCAGCGGCCGCAGGAATGGCGTCCCATTCCTCCTCGGTCATGGTGCGGGTGCGGCTGCTTTGGCGCAGGCGCATGAGGGCCAGGTTTCGGGCGATGGCCAGGACCCAGGCCATGGGCGAACCCTGGGGCCGGTACCGGTCGGCGCTCTCCCAGAGTTTGACGAAGGTATCCTGGGTCGTGTCGGCGGCGTCCTCGGCATTTTTGAGGATGCCCAGAGCCGTGGCATATACGGCGCCGCGGGTCTGCTTGTACACGGCGCCCAGCGCCTCTCTGTCGCCGGCGGCCACCCGGAGCAGAAGCTCTTCCAGGCGGGCAGCATCCGGTGTGATGCTCTCAGTCTTGGTTGCCGTTCCCATCTGCATCTTGCGATCTCCTGTCAATGAAGGAATGCGCGGGAAAAGGGTTTTATTGCACGGGTTCTGAAAAATTTTTTCAGGGCACGCCGGATGACATGCCCTGAGATCGTTTTATGGCTGCGGTGTGGCGGCGGGGAGCTCCTCCCCGAAGACCACAGGCAGGGTGATGGTCTCGTTGCCCCGGCAGACGGTGAGCAGGGCGGTGTCCCCCGCCCGGTAATTGCGCACGGCTGCCACCAGTTCGTCTGCGTCGGTGACGGGGGTGTCGTCCACGGCGGTGATGATGTCACCCTTCTGCAGGCCGGCGGCCTCCGCGGCGCTGCCCGGCTGGACCGCGCTCACATAGGCGCCGGGAACAGCCCGGAAATACTGGGCCACGGCAGGGGAGAAGGAATCCAGCATCAGACCAAGATACGCCTTGCCGGAGACATAGCCCTTGGTGATGAGCTCATTGGCGATGGAGCAGGCATCGGCGATGGGGATGGCGAAGCCAAGGCCCTCCACGCCGTCGGCGGTGTACTTGGCGGTGGTGACGCCCACCACCCGGCCGTATACGTCGTAGACCGGCCCGCCGGAGCTGCCGCTGTTGACGGCTGCGTCAAACTGGAACATGTTGGCGGACACATTGTCGTCGATCAGAATGTCCCGGTCCCGGGCGGAGACGATGCCCTTCGTCATGGTACAGGGCAGATCCCGGGTGGGGTTCCCCACGGTATAGATGGTCTGTCCCACGGCCAGGGCGTCCGAGTCGCCCAGGGGCGCGGCGGCCAGGCCCTGGGCCTCGATCTTCAGTACGGCAAGATCGCTGTCCGTCTCCGCACCCACGATCTGCGCGTCGTATTCCGTCCCGTCAAAGGTGACGATGGTGAGGGGCCAGCCCCGGAGGACGCCGGCCTGGATGACGTGATAATTGGTGAGGATGTAGCCGTCCGTGCTGACGATGATACCGGAGCCGGCCATATTCCCGCCCTGGCTGCCGGTGGACAGCACCGCCACCACCTGGCCGCAGGCGGCGGCGTACAGCTCCTCTCCGGACAGGGCGGCGCCGGCTGTCCCGGCGGGACTCAGCATCAGCGGCCCGGCGGGTTCCTGGGTCACGCCGGCCTCGGCGTAAAACGCTGAGGAGGGCTCCTCCGCGTGGCGCATGTTCCGGCTGACGAGATAAAGCCCGCCGGCGCCCAGCAGACTGGCCACCGTCACGCACACGAGACAAAGGATCAATACGGTCTTCAGGCCCATCTGGCCCCGATGGCAGGCGCTGTCCTCCCCGGCGTAATAGCGGGCGGGGTTGTAGCCATAGGGAGACCTGTCCTCCCGGGGAACGGCGCGGTAATAGGCGTCGCTGTACGCCGAGCGGTCCCGTTCCGGGCGGACGATATGATATTCCGACGGCTCCTCTCCGAAGGGCCGGTCGATACGGGAGTGCTGGTTCAAGAAAAGACCTCCCCACAGCGCGCGTCTCTCTGGGGGATACTATAATACTTTCCGACATCGAAAATGTTAACAGTTTGAAAAAACCGGACGGCAAAGCCGCCCGGCGCTCAATTTCTGCGCATTTTTCGGGAAAACACCGCTCCGGCCAGGACCAGGGCCAGGGTCATATATCCCAGTACCCACCGGAGATGGACCGCCGCCCCGGCGCCCTCCCCCCGGAGGGCGGCCCGGGCCAGCTCCACCGCGTGCAGAAAGGGCAGTGCCTCCGCCAGCCGCCGGAACCATCCTCCCACCAGGGACACGTCAAACCAGGTCCCGGACAGCCAGGCGGTCAGGTTCGTCAGCAGCGCCCCGCACAGGCCGCCCACCTGCTTGTCGGTGAACACCGTCCCGCACAGAAGGCCCAGCCCGATGAAAAACAGGCTGGCCGGCAGACAGGCCAGCATCGCCCAGAGGATATGGCCCGAGACCTCCAGTCCCAGACAGACCGCCGCCAGATAGCACACGGCGCACTGGGCCAGACCCATGGGGACGAGGGGCAGCGCGTAGCCCAGGATATAGTCCGCGCCGGTGAGGGGCGTGGTATAGAGCCGCTGGAGAAAGCTGGTTTTCCGGTCCCGGGAGATGAGCGTCGCGGCGAACAGGGTGATGAACGCCTGGCCGAACACCGCCACCCCCGGCGTCAGACTCTCCAGCGCGAACATCGCCGCGGGGACATTTTTCTGGATGGCTGTCAGAAGCAGCAGCAGGATGAGGGGAAACCCCAGACCGAATCCCACGGTCAGCGGGTCCCGCAGCATCTCCCGGGCCGTCCGCCGGGCAAAGGTCAGCATCCTCATCCCAGTCCTGCCTCCTTTACGATGGACACAAAGGCGTCCTCGAACCGGTCCGTTCCCGCCCGGGCTTTCAGATCTGCCGCCGTGCCGGTGCAGACGAGCCTTCCCCCGGCCATCACGCCCACCCGGTCCGCCAAGGCCTCCGCCTCCTCCATATAATGGGTGGTGAGAACGACCGTGACGTCCCGCAGGGCCCGGATGACCTCCCACAGGGCGGCCCGGGCCAGCACGTCCAATCCCAGGGTCGGCTCATCCAGGAACAGCACCTTGGGGCCGGATACCAGGGCCATGGCGATGGAGAGCCGCCTCTGCCAGCCGCCGGACAGCTTCCCCGCCCGGCGATGCAGGACCGGCGCCAGCCCCAGCTTTTCCGCCAGGTCCCCGGTCCGGGCCCGGGCGGAGGACCTGTCCAGCCCGTGGACCCGTGCCATGAACAGCAGGTTCTCCTCCGCCGTCAGATTCATCGCCGCCGCCGTCTCCTGGGGAGACAGACCGATGAGGCTTTTGACCGCCTGGGGCTCCCGGACCACGCTCCTGCCGCCCACCAGGGCGTCCCCCGCCGTGGGCCGGGTCAGGCAGGAGAGCATCCGTACGGTGGTGGTCTTCCCCGCCCCGTTCACCCCCAGCAGGGCAAACAGCTCCCCCGCCGGAACGGTCAGACACAGATCCTCCACCGCCGTCAGGCCGCCGTACCGCTTGGTCAGCCCCTCCGTCCGGACGCCGTCCATATCACGCGCCCTCCTTCCCGGCGAACCGGGCCCGCAGCCCCTGGAACACGTCCGTGAGCATGTCGCTCACGAGAGCGGGGTCCCAGCGCACATATCCTGTGGCCAGCGTGGCCGCCACCCCGTGGACGAACAGCCACATCTCCAGGTGGAACCGCCACGCGGCGTCCTCGGAAAGGCCGGTCTTGTCCATGATGAGCCGAAGCACGCCGGCGTTCTCCACCCGGTCATCGGCAGGGGATTCGGCGGACCGGTCCCGCATATAGAGCCAGCGAAACAGCGCCGGCTCCTCCGCGGCAAAGCGGATATACCCCATGCCCACGGCCTTATAGGGGGGATAGTCCGACCCGGAGGCCGGGTCCATGTAGGCGTTGGCGGCAGCCTGGGCCGCGGCCAGCACATCCCTTTGCAGGTCCTCCATGGCGGCGTAGTTGGAAAAGACCGGCTGGGTGGAACAGCCCAGCTTTGCGGCCACGGCCCGGGCGTTGATGGCCTGGGGCCCCCTGGCCCGGGCCAGCGCCAGCCCCGCCGACACGATCTGCTCCCGGGTCACCTTCGTTTTGGGCGGCATAAAAACACCTTCTTTAAATAACAAATGTTATATATCTGCTGTTATTATACATGCCTCCCCACTTATTGTCAAGAGTTGTTTTTTCCGGGGAGAGATACTATAATATACCCGCTGCGCGGCCTGGCGGACCGTAACAAAAAATCCACAATTTATTTACACATTTCAGTGGAATTGGGCGCGCGTTCCGGCTAAATTATAATCATCAAAAGCAAACGATGTGTCTGCGAAAAAGGAGGCAGTACCATGAACGAATATGACAATAACAATAACAATACCGGCAGCGGGACCGGGACCCAGAGCCCCTATTATTCCGCTCCGGACCACGGGTCCTACGGATATGGCCAGGAGCCGGCCCATGCCAAGCAGAAAAAGGGCGTCAGCGCCGGCGCGGTGGTGGCCATCTGCCTGGTGTGCGCCATTTTGGCGGCGGCCATCGGCGTGGGCGTGACGTACTTCCTGCTCCGGGACCGGAATGACGGCGGCGACGTTCTGTCGGAGGAGCCGCTGCCCAGCGCGGAGGCCACAGAAGCGCCGGCGGAGACAGAGGAGCCCGCGGTCACGGAGGAGCCGATCCAGGAGGATGCCGCCATGCCCGGTGCCGCGGTGGGCCAGGACATCTATGAGCAGGCCACCAAGCAGGTGGTGGGCATCACCTCGGAGATCACCTATACCAACTTCTTCGGTCAGATCAGCGCCGCCAGCGTGTCCGGCACCGGCTTCATCATCAGCGAGGACGGCTATATCCTGACCAACAACCACGTCATCGATCAGGCCCGCCAGGGCGGCTATGACGTATCGGTGCTGATGTATGACGGCACGGAGTATGCCGCCGATATCGTGGGGTATGACGCGGAGAACGACATCGCCGTTTTGAAGATCGACGCGGACGACCTGACCCCTGTGACCATGGGCGACGCCAGCGACATCGTGGTGGGCGACCCCGTCTACGCCGTGGGCAACCCCCTGGGCGAGCTGAACTACACCATGACCACCGGCATCATCTCCGCCACCGACCGGGCCATCACCACGGACACCGACAACGTGCCCATCAACATGTTCCAGATCGACGCGGCGGTGAACAGCGGCAACTCCGGCGGCCCCGTGTATGACGCGGAGGGCGAGGTCATCGGCGTGGTGACCGCCAAGACCAGCGCCACCGGCGTGGAGGGCTTGGGCTTTGCCATCCCCATCGAGGACGCCAACCACATCGCCGACCAGCTCATGGAGCATGGCTATGTGACCGACCGGGCCACCGTGGGCATCAGCGGCTACACCCTGCCTGAATCCGTGGCGGACCGGTACGGCATGGTGCCGGGCGCTTATGTGACGATGGTGGTGGCCGGGGGCCCCGCCGACGAGGCCGGCATCCAGGAGCGGGATATCATCACCGCTGTGGACGACCAGGAAGTGGCCGGTTTCACGGAGCTGACGGCCATCGTCCGGAAGTATTCCGTGGGCGACACGGCGGAGTTCACCCTCTGGCGCAACGGCGAAGAGGTGACCGTGTCCGTCACCTTCGGCGAGAGCCAGAAGCCGGTGGAGGTCACGCCCAGTCCGGAGCCCCAGCAGGGCCAGGGCGGCCAGTATTACAGCGGCGACATGGATGATTTCTTCCGTCAGTTCTTCGGCTACGGTTTTTAAAAACAACAGAGATATGCTATAATGGCCGCACAGTTTGTGCGGCCATTTTTATCATTACCATATGGGATAGCGGGGGATACGGGATGGAAAACAAGATGCATCCGGAGGTCCTTGCCCCGGCGGGGGACAGGGAAAAGCTGGTCATGGCGGTGACCTATGGAGCGGACGCGGTGTACCTGGCCGGTCCCGCCTTCGGCATGCGGGCCGGGGCGGGCACGTTCGGCCCGGAGGACATGGCCTGGGCCATGGCGTACTGCCATGACCGGGGCGTGAAGGTCTATGTGACCGTGAACACCATCCCCACAGACAGGCAGATGGACGTGCTGCCGGCGTATCTGGAGAGCCTGGAGGCAGTCCGGGCGGACGGCCTCATCGTCTCGGACCTGGGGGTCATGGCCCTGGCGAGGCAATACGCCCCCCATGCCGCCGTACACATCAGCACCCAGGCGGGGGTGATGAGCGCCGGGACGGCCCTGGCGTTCCGGGACCTGGGGGCCAGCCGGGTGGTGCTGGCCCGGGAGATGAGTCTTGACCAGATCGCCCGGCTGCGGTCCCGCGTCCCGTCGGACCTGGAGCTGGAGGCCTTCTGCCACGGAGCCATGTGCGTGTCTTTTTCCGGCCGGTGCGTGCTGTCGAACTACCTGACTGGCCGGGACGCCAACCAGGGGGCCTGCGCCCAGCCCTGCCGGTGGAAGTATCATGTGACGGAGGAGACGCGGCCGGGGGAGTATATGGAGATCACGGAGGACGGCGGAACGTATCTCTTCAACGCCCGGGACATGTGCATGATCGACCACGTGCCGGAGCTGCTGGCTGCCGGGGTGACGAGCCTCAAGATCGAGGGCCGGACCAAGTCCGCCTATTACGCCGCCGCGGTGACGAACGCTTACCGGCACGCCGTGGACGCGGCCCTGGCGGGGGAACCTCTGGCCCCGGTCTGGCGGGAGGAGGTGCTGAGCGTCAGCCACCGGCCCTATTCCACCGGCTTTTACTTCGGCGAGCCCGGACAGTATACGTCCGACGCCTGCTATTTTTCCCGCTGCGACGTAGCCGCCGTGGTGGAGAGCTGCGATGAGGCCGGCAACGCCTCGCTCACCCAGCGCAACCGGTTCTTCCCAGGGGACGAGCTGGAGCTCCTCCTGCCCGGGGCGGAGCCGCTGCGGTTTATTGCCGGGGAAATATGGGACGGGGTCGGCGCCCCCGTCGTGGCGGCCAGCCACCCCAAGATGGAGCTGCATATGCGTCTGCCGGTCCCTGCGCCGGCCAACGCCATTTTGCGCCGGCGCCGGACGGAGAACAAGCCCGGACACCATATCGCGTAAGGTATGTGCACCCGCCCCCGCGGGGCATGCACACAAAAAAAGAGGGCGGCCGAAGCCGCCCCTTTCAGGTACGATGAACTCAGTCGTCGTCCGCGTCGGAGAACATGCCGTAGCCCCCGTCGCGGCGTTTATAGACCACGGAAAAGGCGTCGCCGGACTCCTGGTTGCGGAAGGCGAAGAAGGTGTGGCCCAGCAGGTCCATCTGCATGGCGGCTTCCTCCGGGCTCATGGGCTTGATGGGGAAGCGCTTGGTGCGGATGATCTTGTACTCGGCGGGCTCCTCGTCGTCTTCGGGCACGGGCACCGGTGCGGAGGTACGCTCGAACGCGCCGTCCCGCAGCCGCTTTTCCAGGCGGGTCTTGTTCTTCCGGACCTGCCGCACCAGGGCGGCGCAGGCGGAATCGATGGAGGCATACATATCGCTGGTGGTCTCGGTGACCCGGTAGAACATCCCGTTGTTCCGCAGCGTCACCTCGACGGTGTAGCGGCCCCGCTCCTCGCTGAAGGTGACGGAGGCGTCGCTCTCCGTGCGGAACAGTCTGTCGATCTTGCCGACCTTCTTTTCCGCATAGGCCTTCAGTTCGTCGGATGCCTCAAATTTCTTTCCGGTGAATATGAATGTCATAGCACTCGACCTCCTTTGTGAAAATTGTACCACACATTTTTGTGTGGTACAATAGTTTTTATGAAAAATTTCCAGTTTTTGGGGTCCTCTTCCGTTTCTTTGCCCGGACCCTGACGATGAGCCGCAGGATGGACAGCAGGATGAGCGCGGCGGTCAGGCCCGCGATGGCGCCCAGCATATCGATGCACACGTCCCGGAGCTGGGCGGCCCGCTGGATGGAGAACAGCTGGATGCCCTCGTCCACCAGGGCAGCGGCCAGGCACGCCCCCTCCGGCAGAAAGACCCGGCCCCGGCCATCGGAATGGGCGAAGAGAAAGCCCATGAAAAAGCCCAGCAGCATATACTCGGACAGGTGGGCGGCCTTACGGACCAGGAAGGAGGAGTCCCGGGTTAGGACGTGCCGGTCCAGCCAGCCGATGGCCCGGTAGGAGAAGGACTGGATGCGCTCCGGCAGATGGTCTGCCAGGCGGGTCAGCCAGACCTGGATGCGGCCGCTGTGCACAAAGTCCAGCACCGGCTGGACCAACTGCATCACCCAGTCGCTCTCCTCGGTGGAGATGTCCCCAGGCATCATGGAGTTGCCCCAGATGAACAAAAGCGTGAACACCACGAAAACGAGCATGATTTTTCGGAAGGTCTTGATCATGGGTGTATTGTCCGTCCAAAACGGGAATTTGTCAAGTCACACTTGACTTTGCCGGAAAGCATGTTAGAATAAACGTGGACAAGTTCATAGCCTTATCAAGAGTGGCGGAGGGACCGGCCCTGTGAAGCCCGGCAACCTGCTGAAAAGCGCAAGGTGCCAAATCCGGCGGTGTAGAATCGAAAGATAAGGACCAACACAGAGTTCTTCAGCCCGCCGGTCTTCGGCGGGCTTTTTGCTGTCCTCCGCCTCGGGACATACGAAAGGAGCATACAAAATGGGACATTATCTTTTCACATCGGAATCGGTCACGGAGGGCCATCCCGACAAGGTCTGTGACCAGATCTCCGACGCGATCCTGGACGCGATCCTGGCCAAGGACCCCCAGGGGCATGTGGCCTGCGAGTGCACGGCCACCACGGGCATGGTGTTCGTGATGGGCGAGATCACCACCAGCTGCTATGTGGACATCCCCCAGGTGGCCCGGGGCGTGCTGCGGGACATCGGCTATGACCGGGCCAAGTACGGCATGGACTGCGACACCTGCGCGGTGATCACCTCCATCGACGAGCAGTCCCCGGACATCGCCCTGGGGGTGAATGCCAGCCTGGAGCAGAAGTCCGGCGGCGAGGCGGCGGAGCTGGAAAACGGCGCGGGCGACCAGGGCATGATGTTCGGCTATGCCTGCGACGAGACCCCGGAACTGATGCCGCTGCCCATCAGCCTGGCCCACAAGATGGCCCGGCGTCTGGCCCAGGTCCGCAAGGACGGCACCCTGCCCTACCTGCGGCCCGACGGCAAGACCCAGGTGACCATCGAGTACGACGAGGAGAACCGGCCTGTCCGGGTGGACACGGTGGTGGTCTCCGCCCAGCACGCCCCGGAGGTGGAGAACGAGCAGATCCGGGACGACATCATCCGGGAGGTCATCACCCCCATCCTGCCGGAGCGGCTGAACCACGGGGACGTGAAGTGCTACGTCAACCCCACCGGTCGGTTCGTGGTGGGCGGGCCCCAGGGGGACTCCGGCCTCACCGGCCGGAAGATCATCGTGGACACCTACGGCGGCACCGCGCCCCACGGCGGCGGCGCGTTTTCCGGCAAGGACCCCACCAAGGTGGACCGCAGCGCGGCCTATGCCGCCCGCTGGGTGGCCAAGAACGTGGTGGCCGCAGGCCTCGCCACCCGCTGCCAGGTCCAGATTGCCTACGCCATCGGCGTGGCCAACCCGGTCAGCGTGAACATCACCACCTTCGGCACCGGCAAGGAGTCGGACGAGACGCTCCAAAAGGCCGTGATGCAGGTGTTCGACCTGCGTCCCTCCGCCATCATCCGGGACCTGGACCTGCGCCGGCCCATCTACCGCCAGCTGGCCGCCTACGGCCACATGGGCCGGGAGGACCTGGACGTGCCCTGGGAGAAGACCGACAAGACCGAGGCCCTGAAGGCCGCCATCCCGGAGCCCAAGGAGGCCCTGATCCCCGCGGACAACGTGAAGAAAACGCCCTGGTGGAAGTTCTGGCTCCGGTGGAAGAAGCAGCCGGCAAAGGAAGAGAACGCCGGAAAATAACTATGCGGAGGGACCTGCCACTATGAGTACCATTCGAGACATCGCCCTGGCTCCATCGGGGGAGGAGAAGATCGCCTGGGTGGAGCGGAACATGCCTCTGTGCCGGTCCATCGGGGAGGAATTTGCCCGGACGAAGCCCTTTGCGGGGCTGAAGATCGCCCTGTCCGTCCACCTGGAGGCCAAGACGGCCTATCTGTGCCGGATGCTGGCCGGGGCGGGGGCCGAGATGCACATCACCGGCTCCAACCCTCTGTCCACCCAGGATGACGTGGCCGCGGCGCTGGCAGCCGGCGGCCTGGAGGTCCACGCCATCTACGGCTGCACGCCGGAGGAATACGACGGGTGCATCGACCGGGTGCTGGCCTGCGGGCCGGACATCGTCATCGACGACGGAGGCGACCTGATGCAGGGCCTTCGGGAGCGCTTCCCCCAGTTCCTGCCGGGGGTGACCGGTCTTTGCGAGGAGACCACCACCGGCGTGCACCGGCTGCGTCAGCTGGACCGGGCGGGGGAGCTGCCCTTCCCGGCCATCACGGTGAACGACGCCGACTGCAAGCACCTGTTTGACAACCG
Source organism: uncultured Oscillospiraceae bacterium (assembly GCA_947632005.1). Taxonomy (GTDB): domain Bacteria; phylum Bacillota; class Clostridia; order Oscillospirales; family Oscillospiraceae; genus CAJOIG01. The sequence continues at coordinate 14,818 of CANRNU010000022.1, forward strand.
TTACGGCACCGGCCAGTCCGTCTGGGACGGCATCATGCGCACCACCAACCTGATCGTGGCGGGCAAGGACGTGGTGGTGGCCGGCTACGGCTGGTGCGGCAAGGGCGTGGCCATGCGGGCCAAGGGCCTGGGCGCCCGGGTCATCGTCACGGAGGTGGACCCGGTCCGGGCCATCGAGGCGGTGATGGACGGCTTCCGGGTCATGTCCATGGCCGAGGCCGCGCCCATCGGCGACATTTTCTGCACCGTCACCGGCTGCGCCGGGGTCATCACGAAGCGGCACTTCCCCCTGTTGAAGGACGGGGCCATCCTCACCAACGCCGGCCACTTCAACGTGGAGGTGGACGCGGCGGCCCTGGCGGACTATGCCCAGAGCCACTATGAGGCCCGGCGCAACATCGAGGGCTACCGCCTGCCCAATGGCCGGACGGTGTTCCTCCTGGCCGAGGGCCGGCTGGTGAATCTGGCCTCCGGCGACGGCCACCCGGCGGAGATCATGGACATGAGCTTCGCCATCCAGGCCCTCAGCGCCAAGTACCTGGCCGATCACAAGGGGCAGCTCACCCCCGGCGTGATGGCCGTGCCCCGGGCCATCGACGAGGAGGTGGCCCGCCGGAAGCTGGCCACCATGGGCGTGACCATCGACGCCCTCACCCAGGAACAGAGGGATTACCTGGGCGTTTGAATACCAAAAAAAGACGTCCGCCGGCACAGCGTGCCGGCGGACGTTTTGCATTTATACTCCGGTGCCGTCAAAGGGCGGGGTATATTCCGCCTCGGCGCTGGTCAGGTCCTGGGTATAGCCCTCCAAAAGGCCCAGGGCGGCCATGTAATCCACGGCCCGCCGGTACTCCTCCTCCGTCAGCCGCCGGTCCGGCCCCCCGTGGCCGTTGGGGGTGTACTGGCCCATCAGGCTCACCAGGATGTCCCCGGGCCGGAAGGACTCCGCCAGCCAGTCCAGCACGCCGAAGGTATTGTCCAGCTCCCCCGGCAGCACCAGGTGCCGGACCATCACTCCCCGGACCAGCATCCCGTCCCCGTCCAGCACATAGGGCCCGGTCTGGCGGAACATCTCCAAAATGGCGGCCTTCGCCGTCCTGGGGTAATCCTCCGCCCCGGACAGGCGCCGGGCCAGGGCCGGGTCCGCGTACTTCATATCCGGCAGATACACCTGGACCTTCCCCGCCAGGGCCTGCAGGGCCGGGACGGATTCATACCCCCCGGTGTTCCACACCACGGGAACGGCGGGCGGGGGGTCCAGGGCCTTCAATACCCCGGGCAGGAAGTGGGAGGCGGTCACCAGATTCAGGTTGTGCACTCCCTGGGCTTCCAGCGCCCGGAATATCTCCCGCAGCCGCTCCGGGGAGACGGCCTTGCCCCGGCCTCCGGCGCTGATGGCATGGTTCTGGCAGAAGACGCACCGGAGGGCGCACCCGGCGAAGAACACCGCGCCGCTGCCCCTGGTCCCGCTGATGCAGGGCTCCTCCCAAAAGTGGGGGGCGGCCCGGGCCACCACCGGCTCCCAGCCCGCGCCGCAGAAGCCGGGATGGTCCGCGTCCCGGCGCACGCCGCACCTTCGGGGGCAGATGGAACAGTTCATAACGCACCTCGCTCAAAAGACTGCCGGACAGGCCGCCGGCAGGTATTCATTATACCATAGCCCCGCCGTCCCGCACAAGCACGGCGTATCCCGGGGCGTCCCCGGCAAAAAAAACATAAATAAAGCAAAATTGATCGCAAAACACGTATAGTTTTCTCTTGCCTTGCGGCCATTTGTGTGATATACTTCACTATTATTGTAAACTGATAATCATGACCACAATGCAATTAATTGCACCAAATCGGTATTGGGAGATATCGTACCGCGGCAAGCGGGGGGGGTATATTCTTCTTTCCAGGAGGAAGTTCTCATGTGGGGTGTGAGATCGAAGAACAGAGGGCGCAGGCTGCTGGCGGGGCTGCTGTGCCTGGTGATGGTGTTGTCGGTGTTCGACGGCACGGGCCTGCTGGCGGGCAGGGCCTACGCGGCTGAGACGCCCAACGTCCATGACCGGGAGGCCGACCCGGACACGATGGATACATACATGGACGCGCTGTTGAGCGATGCCAACGGCTCCCGGTATGCCGGACGCGTCTGGACGGACAAGACGGTGTTTGCCTATGAGGACAGCCAGGGCCAGGCCACCTCGACCCATTTCGACGGCGTGCAAACCATCAAGCTGGACTGGGATACCGACGGCTATGACGGCTCTGTGGGTTTTGATACAGACTTTGCCCATGTGTTCAGCGCGGTAGCCAGCTCTCAGGTGGTGAACGAATATCCCCCCAGCCCCATCGACCTGGTGATCGTGTTCGATATGTCCGGCTCCATGGGCCAGGACACCCGGTATACCATTGATGGCTACGGAAACATGTATATGCCTCACGCTGACATGAGCGACGGCTTTCCGAGCGAGGGCGTGCCCATGCAGGAGCGCATCGACAACTCCCGTGTCAAGGCCACCCTGAACGCCATCAACAACACCATCGACGGCCTGATGAAGCAGAACCCCCAGAACCGGGTGGCGGTGTGCGGCTACGGCGCCAACGCCACGGTGCTCCTGCCCCTGGCCCACTATCGGCACAGAGAGGGCACCAATACCCCCTACCTCTCCGTGGGGGGCATGGAGACCCTGTACCACCCCAGCGACCTGCGGTACGACGATACCACAAACCAGTGGATGTGGATGAACAACCGGGACACCTGCTACACCGTGGTGGTGAACGGCGAGGACAACGAGTACAACACCTACACCGGCCCCCTGAGCGAATCGAACCGGGACAACACCTGGACGACGGTGGCGCAGCGCACCGTCAGCAACAACGCCCTCACCAGCTCCGGGGAGCACGTCAAGGCATTTCCCGGCGCATGGGACGCCGACGGGAAAACGCCTCTGCCCACCTTTAAGACGCAGAGCCAAGAAGTCTATAATGGTTCGGTGGCCGAGAAGGACTTCGATGAAACAAAGGAAAAAGAATATGACCACGGATCCCCAAAGCTCATCGCCGCCATGAAGCCCACCCAGGGGCTGGATGCCGACGACTATGTGGGCTACTTCACCAACACCCAGGGGGGCATCTACCTGGCCTACAAGCAGCTGGCGAACTCCGAGGCCACCACTTACGCCGAGATGCTGGAGACCACCCACCAGCTCTCCACCGTGGCCCGGGTCCCGGCGGCCATCATCATGTCCGACGGCGGCGCCAACTTCGCCTTCAACGAGATGGGTGACGGTTCCAGTCCTTACGCGGCGAAGGACTGGTATGCCCGCTACGGTCAGAAAACGCTAGAGGCATTCGATGAAAACAGCTTCGATAATTCTTACCTAAATGACAACTCCTGGTTGACCGCCCTTCCTGGAGGAGCGCCTGAAGGAGTGACAGATGGCCGCGATCTTGACTATCAGCACCGGCTGGGAACAGATGGTTATCGCCCCAATGGCAACCCGGGCGACGAGTGGTACAAGGTCTTTCTCCCCGGCGAGGACACCCTCGGCGAGGGGTGGAAGGGTCTGCACGGTATCTATAACGCAGGCGCGGACTATTACCAGGACGGCACCCTGTCCACCCGGCCGGAGTGGGAGTGCGCCGGCGTGCTCTATAACAGCGACACCGAGCTGGGCAGCACCGGCGGCACGGTGCTGGAGGTGCTGCTCACCGCCTCCTACATGAGCCGGGTGGTGAAGGAGCACTACGAGGGCGGCTGGGAGAAATACAACGCCACCAAGGACAGCCGGGTCCCCCTGTCCACCTTCACCATGAACGTGGACACCCGCCACGTGCCCCAGTGGGGCCGGTGGCGGCTGTACCCCACCCTGGATCCCAAGCACAACGCCCTGGACGACATCACCGAAAGCGGCGACAGCTGGAACAACGACCTGAAAAAGGTGGGCGAGGTCTATGGCGGGGACTCCTGGGGCTCGGACGGCGACAATTTCGCTCATACTTATCGTGCCTTCCCCAGTCTCAAAGGTCATTGGGATAACTGGAAAAGCGGTTCACAAGCTCAGCCGAAGATCGGCGGCGGGGGCGTACAGACGATCAACATCGACCCCGCCCCTGATGATGGCATCACCTATATGGCCGGCGGCGGCGACAATGTCAACGTGACCCAGGAAGAGATCGTGGCGAACATCGCCTACAACGACGAGTTCTACGACGTGGACTCCGAAAAGCTGGCGGATATCTTCGAGGAGATCCTCACCATCATCCTGGGCAAGGTGTTCGTGCCCGTCAGCGGCGACAACGACGCCGGCGTGGGCGACGCCGTCACCTATCAGGACCCCATCGGCGACCTGATGGAGGTGAAGAACCAGTCCATCACCGCCAACGGCAGCACCGACGACATGGCCCTGCTGCTCTTCGGCAAGATGCACAACATGACCCGCACCGGCGTGTACGACTTCCAGTGGAACGATAAGTACATGGCGGCAACAGGCAAGGGGCAGGGAGAGAATCCCATGGAGATGGGCTGGTACAGGGGCGAACCGACCATAGAGGCGGAGTATGCCCCCGCGAACAGCCTGCCTCCCGACTGCTCCAGCGCGGCGGACGCCTGGGCCCAGGGCTGGGTCTTCCGGCTGAACTACACGACGCTGGCCAGCTATGTGCCCATCTCCGGAGGCGCTCCGGATAAGCCGGAGAATCTGTCCGAGCAGCTGAAGAACACGGTCTTTACGATCTACCGCTTCAGCGAGAATGAGGACGAGCGCAACGCCCTGCACCGCAACCCCGTCTTCGGGACGGTGCCCGAGGACCTTAATAAACAGTGGAACGAGTATAAGGCTTCCACGGGCAGCTATCCCGCGGACGACAAGATGTACCAGGATGTCCCCGGCGTCTTCCGCCTCAGCGACATCCGGGTCTGGGTGGAGGAGTACGGCGAGTATCATGACGAGACCGGCGCCCTGGCGCCTGTGCGGAGCTATGACAGCTCCCTGTATCTGAACATCCCCGCCGCGGCGGTGCCCACCCAGCTGGCAGAGATCACCCTGGGGCCCAAGGGCGTGCTCAGCTACAAGACCAATCTGGAGGACAGGACGCAGTCCACCCCCATCCGCCTGTTTTACGGGGTGGGCGTGGATGACAGCGTGCTGCTGAAAAACGCCGCCGGCGAGCCCACGGGCGTGGACATCGCCAACATCCCGGTGGATTACCTGGAGAAACACCGGGACAACGACAGCCGGATATGGTTCATCTCCAACTATTACAGCGAGACCTACTATGACGGCTATGCCACCGACGCCACCCTCCGCACCCGGGGCGACCCCACGGTGAGCTTCTCCCCCAGCGCCGACAACCGTTACTATGTGGTCCAGAAGCCCCTGGCCCTCTATGCCCACGCCTATCGGGTGAAGGACGGCGAGCTGTCCCCTGTGGACAAGGCCGGCGGCAGCGTGACGGACTGGAATGACAAGACCAAGGGCGGCAACGGCAGCACCACCTGGGAGACCTATGAGGGCGTCGTCCAGTCCCCCGGCACCTGGGCCGGCGGCATCTACGGCGGAACGTTCCTGAACGAGGCCGATTTTGAGCTCAACGGAACGGAACTGCCCGATGGCTGCATCGTGTTCCTGGAGGAGGACTTGCTGGACCACGTGACGTCTCTGGACGATTCCCAGTATAAGGAAGACTCTGTCTCCTTTGCCTCCGCCGACTACTTCTTCATGGCCTCGGATTACTACCTGCCCACCCCGGGCACCGTTGGCCGGGACCTGGAGGACAAAGAGGTGCCCGGGACCACCGGCGGCACGGCGGTGCAGCGGGTGGCCGCCCGGAAGGGCAATGAGTTCGGCTCCGGCCTGGGCTCTGACAACATCAAAAATGGCGATATGCTGTGCTGGACCGACCTGAACAGCCACACCAGCACGGAGATACGCTATAACTCCCGCACGGAGACCGGCGATGATACCCGGGGCGAGCCCACCTATGAAAAGCTGGTGGGCAAGGAGACCAATACGCTGGATCGCGAAGATCTTATCCGCTATCTGAGCCAGACGTGCAAGGTTAAAGACGCTGAGGCCGAGGCCGACTACTGGCTGGGCCTGCGCAAGACCCTGGAGAACGTGACCATCGACGTGGACGGCGCGCCCACAAAGCTGGCCGACTTGTCGCAGGAGCAGTACAGCCAACACTTCAAGTGGGCGGTGGCCGCCAAGACCGGCGGCCTGCGCGTGGGCGACATGATCTCGAACATCGGCACCAAGGGCGACAACTGGGGCCAGACATATGCCGAGGCCAACCGCACCGAGACGGCCAACAACTACTATCTCCCCACCCTGTCCACCGCCTCCGATACCGGCGACAAGATCATCATCAACGACTACCTTGGCAACAATGGCCGGCTCTGGGTGTCGGATACCATGCTGCTGGTGACCAAGACCGTGGAGGCCAACGGCACGATCCCCGTGGACACCGAGGCGGAATTTGAGTTCCAGGTCTTCATCCAGGGCATGGAGGGCCAGACCGTCAGCGCCGTCAAGGTCCAGCGGGACCCCTACACCGGCCTGTGGCGGCGGCGCATCAAAAGCATCGACGTGCTCACCGACAACCGGAACCTGCTGCTGTCCTCCGACGGCAACAACCTGGCCGTCGTGGATGAAAACGGCGCCCCCTGGACCTCTGGCGAGCAATATGTGGTCTGGCTGGGCCCGCCCGACGCCGCCAGCGACAAGAACCGCTTCAACCTCTACACCGCCGCGGACGCGGGCGGGGACGTGTCCAGCAGGGGCACCCGAACGAACTATCTGACCCAGGAGCAGTATGACGCCCTCCCGGACCCGGGCGACGAATACGCCGCTGTGACCGAAAGAGACGGACACCAGCCCGGCGACATGGAATTCTGGGTCAACGGGGAAGACGTGGGCCTGCGCCTCATCCCGATGAAGGACCTCCCGGGTGATGATGTCTGGGACGGCGCCTCGGAAGCCGGCCTGGCTGGAGGCACCATAACACCGAATCACTTTGCCATGGCCGTCCTGAGGGCCGACCAGGATGAGCGCCTGCGTTCCGGCGTGCAGATCCTCAGCAGCTTCAACGTGCGCAGTGCCTACCTGACCCAGGACGTCAAGTTCGGACTGGATGGCGGCGCGAAGGACGTCTTCGACCAGACCGATTTCCAAAACCCGAGAAAGGACAGCAAGCTGTATACCCCGGAGGACATGTACCCCGCCACGGCCCAGTTCACCCTCCGGGACGGCGAGGGCCTGCTGTTCGTGGGCGTGGGCGATGTGGCCAGCTTCCGCGTCACTGAAAAGCTCACCAAATCGCAGATCGACCGGGGCTATATCCTGGATTGGGCCCGGCTGGTCCAGGCCGTGAACTATGTGGATTACACCCTGGCGGAGGAAAAGCAGACCCCCGGCGCCGGGGCCGGTACCACCGAGCGGGGCTACGCCGCAGTAAAGGGCTATTACGATTTCGATGGCGGCAGAGACCACCGGCCTGTCACCAACGTGAGAGAGAAGGAGGGCGAGCCCAACAACGCCGCCTACTTCGACAGAGACAACTATATCTACTCCCTGTACGGCGATACCACCAACCTGGAAAAGGCGGCCCACTTCTTCAACAAGCTGAACCCTTATACCCTGACCGTCGAGAAGAAGCTGGTGCCCCAGGAGGGCACGGAGCTCACCGACGAGGACTGGAACGTGGAATTCCCCTTCACGGTCGACTTCACCTTTGCCAACGGCGGTCCCCAGGAGCCGGAGGAACAGTGGATCTTCCCGGTGACCCGGTACCATAAGGACGGCGAGCCATATTCCGCCACCGGCATCCCCGCCGGCCAGGACGGCGAGGCCGATGACACGGACCGGACCGACCCCATCACCGGCTATATGCTGGTGAAGCAGGGCAACTCTGCGCTCGAGGGAGACGTCAGAGTCTATACCGCCTGGTTCGGCACGGTGAATGAGCTGGGCGAGTATGTCTGGGACGAAACGGGCTCCTTCCAGCTCAAGGGCGGGGAAAAACTGGTCATCTTCGACCTGCCCGCCGAGACCGGCTATACCTTCAAGATCACGGAGATGCCCACCATCGGCTATGTGCCGGACCCGGACCCCACGCTTCCCGCCGTGGTGGAGGGCACGGTGAACGCCTCCCTGGACAGCACCGTGAGCCCTCTGGCCAGCTTCACCAACGCGAAAAAGCCTCCTGAGCCCGCCTATCTGGACCTGGAGGTGACGAAGCAGTTCAACGAGCCCGCCGAGGGCGCCGAGGCGGTGAGCCGGGAGTTCACCATCGAGCTTGCCCCCCTCGGGAAAAACCCCGAGGGCGACCCCCTGGCCGGCGAGACCAAGACCGGCAAGGTCACGGTCACATCCGGCAGCAGCGACGTGCTGAAGCTGCTGGAGGACCTGGAGTTCACCAAGCCCGGCATCTATGATTACACCCTGCGGGAGGTCATCGGCGCCACCGACGGGGTGAAGTACGACCCCAACACCTACCAACTGCGGGTGGAGGCGGTGGAGGTGCCCGCCACCGAGACGGAGGAGGCATATCTCCAGCTGAACGTCTCCCTTGTGAGCGCCTCCGGCGGCGACCTCACCGTTACCCCCCAGGACGACCGGAACTATCGGGCGGAATTCAAGTCCTTCATCAACGAGTACACCCCCGACGCCGTCAACGTGGTCCTGGAGGGCAATAAGTCCATGGTCGGACGCGACATGCTGGCAGGTGAGTTCACCTTTGTCCTGACGCCTCTCAACAGCTTCTATACGGATGACCCCACGGCGCTGGCAATGCTCATCAACGGGTCGGGGGAGGATATCCCCGACGGAGGAACGACCGGCGCCCAGGATAGCGAGGAGCCCGGCGACGGGGACAGTGAAGAGCCCAACACCGGGGATGACAGCGAGCCCGATGCCGGGGACAGCGAAGGACCCGGCGACGGCGGCGACGTCCAGCCGAAGGATGGCGAGACGGAGAACAAGGACACGGAGCCGGAGCCCAGCGGCCAGGTCCCCGCGCCCGTAGCGGCGCCCGGGCCGGCGCATATGGCCGCCTCTGTCACGGCGTATATGGCGGCGCCCGCCCGCCGGTCGGCCCGTACCGCCCAGGCCGTCATGGCCCTCAGGGATGCGTCCGGAGAGGATGACCCGGAGGCCAGTGCGGCCCCGGAGGCCAGCGCAGCCCCGGAGGCCAGCGCGGCCCCGGAGGCCAGCGCAGCCCCGGAGGCCAGCGCGTCTCCGGACCCCGACGCATCCCCGGATCCCGACGCATCCCCGGATCCCGACGCGTCTCCGGACCCCGACGCATCCCCGGACCCCGACGCATCCCCGGACCCCGACGCGTCTCCGGACCCCGATGCGTCTCCGGACCCCGACGCATCCCCGGACCCCGACGCGTCTCCGGACCCCGACGCGTCCCCGGACCCCAGCGCGTCTCCGGACCCCAGCGCGTCTCCGGAGCCTGTGAACGCGATGTCCCTGGGCGAGCCGATACCCATCCATGATATCCCCATGCCCGACACGGGCACGGTGAGCACCGGCCCGGATTCTGTCCGCGCCACCACGGTGAACGATGAGGCCGGGCGCTTCCGCTTCGGCAACATCCAGTTCACGCAGCCCGGCATCTACTACTACCAGATCATGGAGGAGTATAAGCCCGGCGGCACCGTCCAGCAGCTTCCCATCCGGATCTACTTCGTGACCGTCACGGTCACCAGGGACGGGGCGGGCGCGCTGACGGCCACCCGGCAGTATTTCAACGAGCTGTGGGAGCCCATAGACACCCTGCCCGAGTTTATCAACATCGAGACCAAGCCGGAGAAGACGGAGCCGGACCCCGGACCGAATGTGTTCGTGCAGGTGGGCGAGGTCATCACCTACCGGGTCACCTGGTTCAACGATGCGGAGCTGGGCAAGGAAGATTATATGGTCTACGTCCGCGATAAGCTGGACCCCGGCGTGACCTTTGACACCGGCTTTGCCAAGGCATATATGGGCGAGGCGCCCGACGGCAGGGAACTGCCCTTCGACGGGGTATACGATGCGGCGTCCCATACCATCAACTGGACCATCGAGGACACACAGCCCGGCGACTACGGCTATGTGGAATTCAAGGTCACAGTCAACGAAAAGGCGAAGCGGACCTGGGATTATTCCCCCGCGGAGGACGATCCCGACACCGGTGAGGACACCCCCGGCGGTCCCGGCGACGTGACCGACGAGGAGGACGCCATCCTCCACAACCAGGCCGCCGTCCGGGTGGACAACGGCCCGTGGGAGTGGACGGAGAAGATCGACAACCCCACATGGGAGCCTGAAAAGAAGTCCGACCCGCCCAGCAAGAGCACCATGAAGGTGGGCCAGACCATCACCTATCAGGTCACGTGGCGCAACTATCTGGAGGACAAAGCGGCGGTCACCGTCACCGACGAGCTGGATCCCGGCCTGACCTTTGTGGAGGGCAGCGCCGTATCGTTCACCGGCTCGGCCAGCGCCGGCGGCACGGACATGAACATCCCCGGCGTCTATGATCCCGTCAGCCGCGTCATCACCTGGAGCCTGGGCGACCAGGGTCCCGGCGCCCACGGATATGTGCAGTTCCAGGCCACGCTGAATGAGAACGCGCGGCTGGACGACGGCACCGTGGTGAACGAGGCGGACGTTCAGGTCAGCAACAAGCACCACCAGACCAACCAGGTGGAGCACTACGCGGACGGCCAGCTGACCGTCACGAAGACCGTCGCCGGCAGTGACGGCGACGTCAGCAAGGACTTCACCTTCACCATTACCCTCACCAGGCCGGAGACCATGGCCGAGGCCGATTGGCCCGCCTGGCCGAATGTCTGCGAGTACACCGGCGCGGGCGGCAAGGAGAGCGGCACGCTCACCTTCACCTGGAACGGGAGCGGCTATACCTCTCAGGAGTTCACGCTGCGCCATGGCCAGAGCATCACCGTCAGCGGCCTGCCGGTGGGCGCCGGGTATACCGTCGCCGAGAAGGAGGCCAACGCGGACCGCTACACCACCAGCGCCGCCGGCGCGGTGGGTCAGATCCCGGCGGGAGCCCCGGCAACAGCCGCGTTCACCAACACCAGAAACGCCGAGACGCCGCCTCCCTCTCCCTCCACGCCTACCGAGCCCACCGCAACGCCTTGGAGCTCGCCCAACACCGGCGATGAGGCCCGTCCGGGCCTGTGGCTGGCGCTGATGGGCCTGTCCCTCCTGGGACTGGGCTGGGCCGGCGGCACGGCCCTGGGGCGCAGGAAAAAACACGACCGATAAGACGCTGAAACACACGCACGGCGGATGGCCTCAGGCCATCCGCCGTGTCATATCCTCCCCGGGAACAGGGATGGCCGGACAGCGGAGAGCTGTCCGGCCGACTATGCTGTTCACAGGGCCTCCAGAACCCGTCGGATGTCCGCCCCGATGCAGACAGACCGCGGGGCGATCTCCGCCGGCGCGCCGGCCCTGCTCCGGTTCACGCAGGCATATGTGGCCCTCGGGTTTTCCGCCGTCATCCGCCAGAAGGGGTACTTGATGATACCCGGGGTGTTGTACCCCACGCCCAGCTCCCAGAACAGGATGCGCCGGCCCCGGCGCGTTCGGAGAAACCGGCTGTACCGCTCCGCCGCGGCGTGCCAGCCCGCGTCCTCCACGAACCGGTCGTCGGCCCGGAGATTCGTCGTGAGGGGCCGCCCGCAGCGGGGGCACACCGGCAGAAGCCCGGAGGGCACGCGCATGTCCTTCTGCTCTTCTACCATGCGGCGGATGACGCCCTCGTTGTCAAAGGTCTCCTGACAGCAGGGCTCCGAGCACTGGAACAGGCCGTAATCGCCCTGGGTATAGAACAGCCGTTCCTTGTCCGCGCCAGCCTTCTGGAAGCAGTGGTCCACGTTGGTGGTGAGGATGAAATAGTCCTTGTCCCCGATGAGCTCCAGTACCCGCTCGTACACCGGCTCCGGCGGGGCCATATAGCGGTTGATAAGGATGTAGCGGCTCCAATAGGCCCAGAATTCCTCCGGCGCCGGGAAGGGGTAGAAGCCGCCTGAGTACATGTCCCGGAAGCCGTATTTGGCGGCGAAATCGGAAAAAAACCGGTAAAACCGCTCCCCGTCGTAGACAAAGCCCGCCGCGGTGGACAGGCCGGACCCCGCGCCTACCACCACCGTCTCCGCCCCATCCAGGGCGGCCCGCAATTTTCGGATGTTTTCCGCAAAGGTCTCCATGATTACCTCCGTACCACCGCCCCTACGGGACATACCGTGAGACAATTGCCGCAGTGCAGGCAGTTCTCCTGCCGGATGGCGTAGGGCGTCCCTGGTTCGATGCACCGCTGGGGACAGTTTTTCAGACACCTGCCGCAGCCGGCGCATGCATCGGAAATGACATAGCCTTTTTTCATGACGTTCCCCGCCCCGATGGTATAGCTCTCCCGGAAAATGGGGTTGACGCCTAGGTTGAAATACTCGATCTGGCCGTCCCGTATCTCAAAGACGATGCCCGCCAGCTTCCTTGTATCGCCGGGATAGACGTTGGAAAGGTAGGGCTGTTCGGCAAAGATCGTGTCGATCCATCTCTCCTGCTCATCTGACCGCACAGGGACCGCCCTGCCGGCCAGCCGGACCATCTCTTTATACCGGGTATATCCTAACACCTGCACCCGGCCATCCGCAAGCAGTTCCCTGCAAAAATCCTTCCCCTTCGCGGTGAAAAAGAGCATCCGGTCCGGCGCATAGTGGATGGCGGAGATATTGCGTATCTGGGGTGCGCCGGATGCGTCCACTGTGGCAAAGGCCAGCACGCCCACATATTCCAGCTTCTTCAAACAAGTCTGTGCATCCATCGTTTTCTCCCTCAAAACCTAAGTACACGCCCGTCTTTTCTGGGCTTGGGCGTGGGGTGGGCGTCGCCCTCTCTCGGATAGCCCAGCAGCAGCTGCATCGCCGCGTAATAGTCCGGGCGGATGGCCCACTTTTTCAGTATCTCCTGGCCGTAGGGGTCCGCGAAAGCCGTCCAGCCCTGGCCGATGTAGCAGGAGCCCACCCCCAGTGCATCCGCCATGAGCATCATGTTTTCCGCCGCGCAGGCGCAGTCCTCCGCCGCGAACAGAAAGTTCTTCGGTGCGAAAAAAGTGATGACCGTGGGCGCGTCGTAAAAGGCGTTGACGAGGTTCGCATCGTCCGCGATGCTGGGCTGCTCCCGGGACACATAACGGGTGGCCGTGGCCATACTGGGGTTGGAGTTGGCCCGTTTGATCTTCCCCAGACGCTCATTCACTTCCCTGTCCTGGCACACCGCGAACAGCACCCCCTGCCGTCCGCCCGCGCTGGGGGCGTACAGCCCTGCTTCCAATATCTTTTGAAGCGCATCTTCGTCTACCTGCCGGGCGTCGAACCGGCGGATGGCCCGCCGGTGTTTCATCAATTCCAATAATTCCATATCAGGATACCTCCTTCCAGCATTGGGGGTCGGGGGCATAGAAATCGCCATTGGTCCCTTTCGCCACAGCAGGGCAGCCCCGACACCAGGGCATGAGCTCGCACTTGGCGCACTTTTCAAATCTTGTGTAATCCCGGTACTGCTCCATCTGACACACCCACACGTCCGCCAGCCGGTCCTCAAAAATGTTGCCCACCTTGCTGTCCGCCGCCCGGCGGCAGGCGTACACGTCCCCGGTGGGCAGGATGGTGATGTGGCAGTTGCCGCAGTTGCAGCCGCCGTAGATCATGCCCTCTTGGGCGTCTGTCGGGATGGTGAACGCGCCCGTCTCGTACTCGTAAAGGGTCCAGAGGTGATCCTTCTTGTTGAAGTAGGTCTTGCACCCCTGGGCCTCGTATTCCTTGAATTTTCTGTCGCACACCGCCAGCAATTCCCGGTATTCCCGGGCCGTCATAGAGGCGTCCAGGTCCCCGCCGCTGGGTACATACCGGGAGAAGGCGAACACATCCGCGCCCGCCGTCACCGCCGCGTCGATGATGCCGGGGACTTCCATGCGGTTGGTCCTGGAGACGGTGGTCATGATAACGGCCCGGATGCCCGCCTGCTGGATGCAGCCGATCTTCTCCAGCGTGCAGTCATAGGAGCCGGGCTTGCGGAACCAGTCGTGGGTCTGGCGGAGGCCGTCCAGGGACAGCTGGTACTTCTCGCAGCCCAGGGCCTTCAGCTCCCGGCACACCTGGTCGTTCAGATGGAAAGGGTTGCCCAGGATGGTAAAGGGCACATCGTGCTCATGCAGCAGCTCCAGCAGCCGCCAGAAGTCCGGGTGCAGGATGGGGTCGCCGCCGGTGATGTAAAAATAGGGCATCCGGTCATAGACCTGGCAGAAGTCCAGGCAGTTATAAAACGTATCCTCCATCTGCGCCCAGGTCATGGAGTCCAGATGCTGATGCTCCCCGCCGGAGAAGATATAACAGTGCTTGCACCGCTGGTCACACTGGTCCGTGATGTGCCACTGGAAGGAAAAGTATTGCTTCATGTCGTCGTCACAAGCTCCATATTCTTCGCTTCCGCGCATGCGCGAAAGCTCATACATTCCGCTGCGACTCCTCTTCCCCACAAAGTCAGGCGACTTTGTGGGGCCCTGAGTGCAACGCCAAATGAGTTGTTCCCGGCGGGATGACCCGCCGGGAGTGGTCTTACTTACCGGACGCCCCACAGGCAGAACCGCAGGCCGCGGGCTTTTCCTCGGGTTTGTCTGCCGCACCGCACGCCGTGCCGCAGGCCGCGGGTTTCTCTTCCGGCTTGTCCGCCACGCCACAGGCCGTGCCGCAGGCGGAGGCCGCCTTGCCCTGGGCCCAACCGACCAGATCAGAAAGTGCCATTGACATGTCCTCCTTGTCAGATTCAGAAAGCTGTCCGCCTCCCGTAGTTTCCATTATAGGGACATTTTCAGACCCCACAAGTACGCACAAAAAGGTGGGGTACGCACTTTTTTGTAACGGATTGACAGGGATAGGCGTATGCAGTAAAATTTAAATGCAGCATTCGATCCTGACTGTATGGAGGCGCGACATGAAAACCAAAGCTGAGCTGCTGCCCGAATGTCCCGTGGCAACGACGGTCCAACTGATCGGCAACAAGTGGAAACTGCTCATCATACGCAATCTCATGGTCCGCCCCTGGCGGTTCAATGAACTGCAGCGGGACCTGGACGGCATCAGCCAGAAGGTCCTCACCGACAGCCTGCGGTCCATGGAGGCAGACGGGCTCATCACCCGCACGGTCTACCCGGAGGTGCCGCCCCGGGTGGAATACGCCCTGTCGGACCTGGGCCGGAGCCTCCAGCCCATCCTGGACGCCATGCGGGCCTGGGGCGAGGAATACCGCGCCGCCAAGCTGGCGGAATAAGAGAAGGGAGAACATACAAAGGATGAAGGTATTGATGATCAACGGCAGCCCCCGCAGGAACGGTAACACGGCGGTCGCCCTGCGGGAGATGGAACAGGTCTTCGCCCGGGAGGGCATTGAGACCCAGACCGTCCAGGTGGGAAACAAGCCCATCCGCGGCTGCATCGCCTGCAACGCCTGTGCCCAGCGGGGCAAATGCGCGTTTGACGACGCGGTCAACGAGCTGGCGCCGGTATTTGAGCAGAGCGACGGCCTGGTGGTGGCCAGTCCGGTCTATTACGCCTCTGCCAACGCCACGCTCATCGCGTTGCTGGACAGGCTCTTTTACAGCACGGGCTTTGACAAGACCATGAAGGTGGGTGCCAGCGTAGTGGTGGCCCGGCGGGGCGGCCTCACGGCGACTTTTGACGAGCTGAACAAGTATTTCACCATCTCCGGCATGCCCGTGGCCTCCAGCCAGTACTGGAACGGTGTCCATGGCCGGGAGCCGGGCGAGGCGGCGCAGGATGCGGAGGGCCTGCAGACCATGCGGACGCTGGCCCGGAACATGGCCTTTCTCATGAAGAGCATCGCCCTGGGCCGGGAAAAGTACGGCCTGCCGGAACAGGAGCCCTTCCAGGCGACGAACTTCATCCGCTGAGCGGACGCCGCGGACAACAGCGCACCCCCCGGGACAGTTTTCCCGGGGGGTGCTTATTATCATTATCGTTTTTTCTGCCGGAGCTGTCACTCCGCGGTGAACCGCCAGAGCCTGGCCTGGTCCTCTGGGGCGGCGTAGCCGATGCCCACCCGGGGCGAGGCGGCCACATGCGCCGGCGCATAGCCGTCGTCCTCCAGGGAGAGGGCGTCGCCCAATCGGGTGTCGTTCAGGCTCTTGTCGATGGCCAGGAATTTTGTCACCCGGCCCGGGCCGGAGGCCCCCTCCACGCCCCGGATGAGCACGGCCTGGGGGTCGTTCTCCGGGCCGGTCACCAGATTCAGCATCCAGTGGATGCCGTAGCACAGATACACATAAATGGTCCCCGCGGGACGGTAGAGGACCTCCGTCCGCTTGGTGCGTCCGTGACAGGCGTGACAGGCGGTGTCGCTCTCGCCGAAATACGCCTCCGTCTCCGTGATGCGGACCCGGCGCACGGTCCCGTCCGGCATGCGGCGGACCAGCACTTTGCCCACCAGGGCCCGGGCGGCCTCCGGCGCGGGCAGGTCAAGGATATTCATAGGTATAATCCTCACTGTTCTCGGTAAACCCGTCCGCCAGACCATCTGTGACGACGACCCGTCCGTCCTCTGTCACCAGCACCAGCTCCACATCCCCGTGGGCGGCGCAGTAGGCCAGGGCCTCCTCCTCGCCCAACACGAACAGCGCCGTGGACAGGGCGTCGGCCCGGGCCCCGTCCTCTGTCACCACCGTGACGGAGGCAAGACTGTTGTCCACAGGACAGCCCGTGGCCGGGTCCAGGATGTGGATATAGGTCTGGCCGCCCTCCTCAAAGTACCGCTGATAGCCTCCGGAGGTGACCACCGCCGTCTGGCCCACGGATAGGGTGCCCAGATAGCTCCCCGTATCGTTGGGGTCCGTGATCGCCACCTGCCAGGGCTTGCCGTCCGGGCGGGTCTGGCCCAGGGTCTGGACATTGCCGCCCAGGGAGAAGACGGCGCGCTCCACCCCGGCTGCCCCGGCGGCCTCTATCGCCTTCTGGGCGGCGTAGCCCTTGGCCACCGCTCCCAGGGAGACGGCCATGCCCTCCGGCAGCGCCGCGGTCCCGGCGCCGGCGTTCAGCTCGATGCCATCCGTGTCCTTGGCGGCCAGCAGCCTGTCCAGCTCCGCCTGGCTCGGCACCCGGTAGTCCCCGGTAGTGAAGCCCCAGGCCAGGATGACCGGGTACAGGGCCGGGTCCAGGGCGCCCCCGGTCTCCCGGCCGACGGCCAGGGCCGTGTCCAGTACGGCCAGGCAGTCGGCAGACACGTCCACCGCCGTTCCCGCCCCGGCGTTCAGGGCGGCAACGGAAGAGCCCTCCTGCTCCGGGTCCAGGTCCGCCGCGAGACCGTTGATGACCTCCGCGGCGGCGGCCAGAGCGGCGTCGCCCTCGTCCCCGTAGGCGGTCAGGAGCATCACCGTGTCCATGGCGAACAGCTGCTTTTCATGCTTCTCGTCCTGTCTGTTCCTGCCGCACCCGGGAAGGAGCAGGGCCAGGCTCAGGACCAGGGAGACGAGCCGGTCACAGCTCCGCCTTATGGGCCTCATAGAACTCCCAATAATCTTTCAGCATGTACTTGAGCACGTTGGGGGTATCCAGGTGATACGGGCACTTGGACTTGCACCGGCCGCACTCCACACATTCTTTGATCTTGTTCATCTTGGCCTGCCACTCCGGAGTGAAGTAGGGCCGCCAGGGGCTGCGGCGGATGAGCATGTCCATCCGGGCGCAGTTGCGGATCTCGATGCCCTTGGGGCAGGGCATACAATAGCCGCAGCTGCGGCAGAACTGTCCGCCCAGGTCCTTTTTATCCGCGTCGATGACCGCCTGGAGCTCTCCGTCCAGGGCCGGGTCTTCCTCTGCCAGAGCCAGCCACTGTTCCAGCTCCTCCATGGTCTGCACGCCGTAGATGGGTACGACGCCGTCCTGCTCCCGCATGAAGGCATGGACCGCCCGGGCGTTGCTCAGCATGCCCCCGGCCAGGGCCTTCATGGCGATGAAGCCCATGCCGGCGTCCCGGCAGGACTGGACCAGGGCGAATTCCTCCGGACTGGACAGGTAGCTGAAGGGGTACTGTAGGGTCTCGAACCGGCCGGAGGCCACCGCTTCCTCCGAGAACCGGATGGAGTGGCTGGTGACGCCGATATGCCGGACCCAGCCCTTGGCCTTGGCCTCTTCCGCCGCCGCATAGGCGCCGTTGTCGATCTCGTCCCAATTGGAGACCATGTGGAATTGGAACACGTCGATGTAGTCGGTCTTCATCCGCTCCAGGGACAGCTGGATGTGCTTGGCCACCGTGTCGTGATCCCGGCCCGTGCTCTTGGTGGAGATCACGATGTCCCTGCGCACGTCGGCCAGGGCCAGGCCGATCTTCTCCTCAGAGTCTGTGTAGGCGTTGGCGGTGTCGAAATAGCGGATGCCGCCCTCATAGGCCCGGCGCAGGATGCGCACCGCCTCGTCCTTGTCCCGCCGCTGGATGGGCAGGGCGCCGAAGGCCGGCTTCGTCACCGTCAGGCCGGTCTTTCCAAGTTTTAAGTACCGCATGAAAAATCACCTCGAAAAAAGTATATCACATTCCTCTTGATATTCCAAGCAGGATGCTGTATAATAACAGGGCTTTCCGAGCGAAGTATGTGCGGCTGTAGCTCAGCTGGATAGAGTGTTGGCCTCCGGAGCCAAAGGTCGTGGGTTCGAATCCCGTCAGCCGTACCACCACATCCAAGAAATCCGAACCCGTTCCCCGTAGGGGACCACGGGGTCGGATTTTTGGTTACCTTCGAGCCATACGAGGCGGTGTACCACCGCAACGGGGTGCCGAAGCGGACTGGCAGAGATACGGCGGCAGTCAAGTGACTGCCGCCGCAAGATATAACAAAAGGGCCGCTCATTCGAGCAGCCCTCATGGTCTTTCCGATGCTTACGCAACAGAATATTGCTTCCAGGGGATACACTGAATCGGCGTGTGGGACAGAAACCGAACGATATCGCTACGCCCCCAGTATGTTGGGACCCCACGGCTGTTTTGAGCCACGAGGACGATTGGCATAACACCAAACGCCTGTACGCCAAACCTCTGCATATCCTCTCGAGAGGACGGACTATTCAGCACATGCGGCTTTACAACCACAATGCCAAAGGTCACGCCCTGCTCCCGCACAACAGCACCTTGGAACCTCATTACGAGCCTCCTTTGTGCTTGGTCTGATCGACCAGTGTGAACTTAGTGTTTCCTTTTGGCGTCGGTGGGACACGATTTCCCTTGACAAACGTGTACTCTGTTGAGGAGCCTTTGGGGGAGTACTGCCCGGAAACTTCGACAGTACCACCGGTTTGGACAGATTTTTTCATCTTATCCTCCTAAATTGATAAAAATTTACAAAGGAGAGACGCCCGTTCCATTTGTCCTTTCCGTCGGCAATTTAATATTGCATTTGCCCCACAAAGCTGGTACAATGAAAACGCTACTAGACAAAGTGCCTGCCTTGTGCATGCTTTTGTCGACACGAGGCACCGCTCTTCTCATGGCATTGTGAGGGGCGGTGTTTTTTCGTTACCCTCTTTGTATTTCACCATCTAAACGTCAGCTATGACCGGATTATATCAAGCAAACTATAATAGAAAAACCTTCTATTCCGAGCCTTTCCATCTGTATACAACAACCTATTCTCTGCGAGTGTATTCAAATACCGCGTTGCACTGGCTGATGGAATATTTGCATATTTCTCAACAATGCCTGTGGTAATGATAGGAAATTTGTAGAGAAGATTCATCAGGTCGACCGCCTTATTGCTTTTGATGAGCCCCATCACCCGTTCCAAATCTTCTTCGTAAAGGCCATTGATGCGATCTACCATTGCTATATATTTTGTGCATTGGCTTGTAACGGTCTGAAGGAAGAAGTTAATCCACGCGCTCCAGTCATTATCAGTCCGTACTCCATTAAGAAGGTCGTAATACTTGTATTTGTCGCGTTCAAGTGCTTCACTAACGAAAAAGCAGGGTAAAGAAATCTGCTTCTGCTTGTATAAGTACAACGGAATCAGTATTCGTCCTACACGTCCGTTTCCATCCATGAACGGGTGAATGGTTTCAAACTGGGCATGGGCAATTGCTGTTCGAACCAAAGGACGGAGGTTGTCTGTAGGATAATTCAAGTACTGAACCAGGTTTTCCATCAATTCTGGAATTCTTTCGGCAACGGGAGGTGTATAAGAGATTGTCCTTCCCTTGCCAATATAATTCTGACCTGTTCTAAATTGACCCGGAATCGTTGATTTGTTTCTCCGAACATTTCCGTCCATGAGAATCTTATGTACATTTAATATGAACTCAATGGAAAATTCGTTGCGGGTCAGGTAATGATATCCTTTTTCCGCTGCACTCACATAATTTCGTACTTCAGCTAGATTCTTGTCATTTCCGCTGGGACTAACTTGGTCGACTAAAACTCCGTCCAATGTCGCCTGTGTTCCCTCCAACAGGGAGGAGGCAAGAGCTTCCTTTTGTTGTAGCGTCGGGAGAAACCACATACGATCCAATTTGCTGCTGTCAAGCTTACTACGGTAGACTTCCAGCTTGGCCGTCGCATCAATAAGGGCATCTATGTACACAAAAGGATTCAAATCCCTTTCTGAGAGAGGTATATGTTTTGCTTCAAATGCTTCCATATTGATTCCTCCTTATGGCATAATACCATACTAAGACTCAAGAGTCAATACTTTTGATTCTAAAATTGCAAATAATCATAATTGCAACAAAATACAGCAAATAGTGGCGCTATTCACTGCAACTTAAAACAGTAGAAGGAAGCTGGCATACCATATAAAGATACGCCAGCTTTATTTTACGCCTTGGTGTCTCGGAGGTGTCTTTCTGCCTCCCGCTGGGCTTTCCACACCGCAAACTCCCTCTGGCCCTCCTCGCTCTCGTAGAACGCGAGGATGTCTGGCAGGAAGCACCGGGCGAGCTTTTCGATCTCGTGCTGCGGGATGTTGGTGTCGTTTACGAGCTTTTTCCTACGACCCAATGTTACCTCCTATGTGGCGCTATGCTAGTAGTGACGGATGAACGGTGTCATGGTCTGCTCCCTCCTTTCTGTCATGGTCTAAAGCCTGGAT